>NZ_JBZFLI010000011.1:0-159911 GCF_058315175.1 Metabacillus sp. RB-C-LZQ-3-1
ATTAATGTGAATAGTTCTCATCTGATCTGCTTTGTAAAAATTCCGGTAATTCAGATTTCCAAAGGACATAAAGAACAGTTAAGTGAGCTGCACCGATGTTAAAGATGAACATTGCTCCAAATACAAGGTGACCTGCTCCAAAGTCAGAATACATATAGAGAATTAATGTTGTCCACATCAAGATAATAAGTGGTATTTGAAGAATGGCTAGCTTTTTATTTTCTTTCCATAAAAATAATGGTGTTGCGGTTCCTATTAATAAATAAGCGAAAAATACATCCATATCGATACGCTCCTTTACCATTGATATCGCTTACAAATCTGTGTCTAAAAAGATAAATTTTTGTGAAAGTTTTGTTACAATTACTATAACATACTTGCAACTTAGAAATAAAGAGAAAAGTGCATGGAGTGAAAAAGAATTTGGCATGTTAAGCAATAAGAATTGACGACAAGAATTTGTTTAGAGTATAAGTGAAGTTGGAGAGTAAAATAGTATATGCTAAATTCTTTAGGGGAATTCTGGATTTTTCTAAAAATTATGTCGTGATCTTTTACATAGCATGCACTTACACGTTTCCCTTTACGGGATAGACCAAACATGAAGTGCGCTTTGGAACAGAGCTTAAAAGAAAGGTGGTTTACATGAACTCAACTCAAGACATTTCAAGACGAAAGCTTCTAAGTATTGCAGGGTTAGGATGGATGTTTGATGCCATGGATGTTGGGATTCTTTCATTTATCATTGCTGCTTTGCAAAAAGATTGGAATTTAACTTCCTCTCAAATGGGATGGATTGGTAGTGTGAATTCAATTGGAATGGCAGTAGGTGCGTTAGTGTTTGGCTTGATGGCTGACAAGGTTGGCCGAAAGCAAGTATTTATTATTACCCTATTACTCTTCTCGGTAGGAAGTGGACTTTCTGCTTTTGTCACATCCTATGCGTTATTTCTGATTTTAAGGTTTTTTATTGGTGCTGGCTTAGGAGGAGAGCTTCCGGTTGCTTCTACTTTAGTGTCTGAAAGTGTTCCTGCCAATGAACGAGGGAAGGTTGTTGTGCTATTAGAAAGCTTTTGGGCTGGTGGCTGGCTTATCGCAGCACTTATATCTTATTTTGTTATCCCGTCATATGGTTGGCAGGCTGCGCTTTTACTAAGTGCTTTACCAGCATTTTATGCATTGTATTTAAGAATGAAACTCCCAGACTCTCCAAGATTTCAAGCGGTTGGTGTGACGAAGCAAAAGGAATCCTCGTTCACAAAGATTGCAAAGGTGTGGGCAAAGCCGTATGTGAAGCAAACAACAATGCTTTGGATTCTATGGTTTTGTGTAGTGTTTTCCTATTATGGAATGTTCCTATGGCTTCCAAGTGTAATGGTGATAAAGGGATTTAGTTTAATTAAGAGTTTTCAATATGTACTTATTATGACGATTGCTCAATTGCCTGGATATTTTGCTGCTGCCTATTTAATCGAACGTGCTGGGCGAAAATTTGTTTTAATTACATTTTTAATTGGGACAGCCCTTAGCGCATATTTCTTCGGAAATGCTGATACTCTCCCGCTTTTACTAACATCAGGTATCTTTTTATCATTCTTTAACCTTGGGGCATGGGGGGCGCTTTATGCCTACACACCAGAGCATTATCCAACAGAGGTGCGCGGTACAGGAGCAGGACTAGCTGCATCATTTGGAAGAGTCGGCGGTATCCTAGGACCGTTAGTTGTCGGCTATTTAGTTGCCGCTGAATATTCCATTAATACAATATTCCTTATTTTTGCGATTTCGATTATTGTTGGAGCGTTAGCTGTGCTGCTTCTTGGTGAGGAAACAAAGCAGAAAGAATTAGTGTAAGGTGAAACTTCCAACAGTGGGATAAACTATCCCGAGCAGATGAGTATGTGGTAATTGGGAAAAAGAGTTATCCTTTTTAATAATAGAAAAAGGAGGCGACTAGTTTGAATGATGTAATTAAAACAATCTTAAATCATCGTTCCATTCGTAAATTTGAAGATAAAGCATTATCAGATGAACAAATTAAGGTAATTGTTCAAAGTGCCCAGGCAGCTTCTACTTCCAGCTTTATTCAGGCTTATTCAATCATTGGTGTAAAGGATAAGGAGAAAAAGCTGAAATTAGCAGAGCTGGCTGGAGGGCAAAATTATGTTGCAGAAAACGGGCATTTCTTTGTATTTTGTGCGGACCTTCATCGTCACGAGTTAATCGCTGATCAATATAACCAGGATGCTAGTGAAATCCTTGAGAGTACGGAAAAGTTTATGGTTGCTGTCATTGATGCAGCACTTGCTGCACAAAACGCTGTGCTTGCAGCTGAATCAATGGGGCTTGGTGCGGTGTATATTGGAGGATTAAGGAACCAATTACCTGAAGTGTCCAGCCTATTGAAAACTCCATCACATGTTCTTCCTCTTTTCGGTGTGGCTATAGGATATCCGGCACAGCATCCGGATCAAAAGCAAAGGCTGCCGTTTGAACATATTTATCATGAAGACGAGTATCAAGGTGATCAAACGAAATATTTAGCCCAGCTAAAAGAATATGATCAACAAATTTCCAGCTACTATGAACAGCGAACAAATGGCCAAAGAAAAGATACATGGACAGGTCAAATGGCCGGCTTATTATCAAGACCAACAAGAATGTATATGAAAGAGTTTGTAGAGAAAAAAGGTTTTAATAAGAGATAGACAATAGAAATGGTCAGATGCTTTTTTGCATCTGGCTTTTTCTTATTCAATGAGTCCTGTAATTTCCAAATATAGTATAATGAGCTAGTAATAGTGTGATCGTTTTGTTGCATAGGATAGAACAGAAAGGAGCTGATAAAGGTTGGAGAAACAGCGTGTTGTCATATCCTTTACGATCATAAGTCTGCTTTTATTAATAGGTTCAATTACTTTTCAAACTTTTTATGAGAGAGATCCATATCGTTATTATACAGGGTTAGGACAAAATATTGATGTAGCTCCAGATGATTCGAGTGTTGCTTTTTCTTATTTTTTAGACGGCCGAGAAGCCATTTATATAGCAAATTTGGATGGATCTGAAGTTAATAGAATTAGCGAAATGACAGAGGGGAGATCCCATTCACCAAATTTTTCACCTGATGGAAAACAGCTGCTATTTTTAACTGAAGATGATCACGGAATTCAAACAATTTCAGTCATGAATCATGATGGGAGTGAGGCAAAGCAGCTGAAAACAGAGGGTCTTCATGTGATAGATGCCGTTTTTGAACCTGACAATGAGACCATTTACTTTATCGCTATGCTGGCATCTGAGGTAGGGAAGGCAGAGGGTGAAACAAGAGAAGCCTATGACCTTTTTCAGGTAGATCGTCAGAGTGGCCAAGTTGTTCAACTTACGGATAAGGATCATTTTTCGATGAATGATCTTTCCATCTCGGCTGATGGAGAAATATTGTACTATAGTTTATTTGATCGTAAAGAACAGCCTGTTGCTTTTTCCCTAGCGGAGAAGACGGAGACACCAGTTGTACAAGCAAATGAGGAGATGTATTCTTCTGTGCTATCTGAGGATGGAACATTAGTAGCTTATACAGCAGTGTCTGAAGAATCAAAGAATAGCAGTTTATTTACATATGAGTTATATGTGAAAAATATAGAAAATACAAAAACAGATCAATTAACAGATCTTCACACACATGTACAATCACCAGTCTTTTTCCATAAAACAGATAAAATTGCCTTTCTTCAGTACCAAAACTGGCCCGAAGTACCGGAACAAAACCAATTGATGACCGTTTCACTTTCGGGTGATGATGAGCCTGAGACGGTAGAGCTTGACCTTCCTGCATCAAGTGAAAATAATTTTATCCCAGTAACAATTGAGTTTCTGTTAAGTGAAAAGGCAATCGCTGTTTACTATGTTCTCTTTTTTGTTGGATTGATTTTGATTGCCCAGCGAAAATCTGGAAAGGTTTATTTGCCTTCATTTGTTAGTCTTGGGCTGTCGATTCTCTTTTTTGTTGGCAGCTTTGTCATTGGAGCTTTAACAAATCCTTGGTACGGCATTTGGTTAGCGATGGTGGCGATTACGATGTTTATTTGTTCCTTGTTCCTCGTTTTGCTTTCGTTTATCTTACAAAGGTTTAGTAGAAGGTCCTAGAGTAATTTCTTTAGGATCTTTTGTTATTTCTACAAGCTGTTTATGAATAGGTTTAAGTGAAGTGTTTATCCAAGGCAGGGAGGGCCATACATGTATCCATATCCTGTTTACCCGTATTATGGGAAAAAGCAAAAGACAAAGGTCCAGCCAATTGTATTTCCGCCCCAGCATCAAAATCGCCATCCTGGTTTTGAATATGAAATGAATCCTCCTCCAATATCTGAGTGGGAGGGCTATAGAGGAAGTGGAAAGTTAAAAAATAAAGTAGCCATTATAACCGGTGGAGATAGCGGGATTGGAAGAGCAGTTGCCTATGCTTTTGCAAAAGAGGGAGGGGCAGTTGTCATTCCTTACTATAATGAGCATCAGGATGCCCAGACAACAAAGCGCAGAATTGAAGAGCTGAGTGGAAAATGCTTATTATTCTCCGGAGATCTTGCCCAAGAGAAAACGTCTTATGAGGTTGTAAGTTTAGCGATTCAAGCATTCGGCCGATTGGACATCATTGTTAATAATCATGCAGTTCAATTTGTGCAAAAAAGTATTTTGGATATCTCGGCTCAGCAGCTAGAAAGAACGTTTAAAACGAATATTTTTGCCTTTTTTTATATGGTCAAAGCAGGCTTGCCTTATTTAGAAAAAGGAAGTTCAATTATCAATACAACATCTATTACTTCATATGAAGGAAACAAAACGTTAATTGATTATTCAGCAACAAAAGGAGCAATCACAACGTTTACAAGATCATTAGCTTTGTCTCTTGTGGATAAAGGAATAAGAGTAAATGGTGTGGCTCCTGGACCGATTTGGACACCGCTTATACCATCAAGCTTTTCAGCAGAAAATGTTTCAACATTTGGTGCTGACACTGAAATGAAAAGACCTGGCCAACCTTTTGAATTGGCGCCTGCATATGTATATCTGGCATCAGATGATTCACGATATGTAACAGGACAGGTCCTTCATGTAAATGGCGGACAGTTCCGAACATCGTGATAGAGGAAATACAACTTTAGAACGATAAAAAGTGCCTGTGAATAACCTGTGTATAGTGGGTATAAGTCCTATATATATTGTGGCGAACGCATGTACCCACACAAAATGTGGATAGTAATTGTGGATATGTTGATAACTTTTGTGGATAAATTGTTCTTAACTGGGGAATAAGCTGTTAATATCTAAATTTTTATGATATAAAAGCAGTTATATCAACATTCTTAAAATGAAAGCGGAGTTATCCACAATTGAAAAATAAAATTTGAAATAATGATGGGATTAAATCTAAGAGAAGGTCTTATCATTTTTATCCTACTCTTAATGGGCAGTAAGACCCCCACCTCAAGCTTCCCGAGTTTACTAAGAGGGTAGGTGGGAGATAACTGCCCGTATAGGTCCGATTGGTTCAACTAACCATCAGTGGGGGACGAAGCAAACCCCCATTGGTGGAAGTTTCACTTAACTTGTATGAACGGTGTCCTTTTGACAAACCATAAGTAGTACCTACTAAAAAGGACGTGTCATAATGTCAGAACATACATATGAATGCATGATAGTTGGAGCAGGCATAGCTGGTTTGCAGGCAGCCATTCAGTTAGGCAGATATATGCATAAGGTATTAGTCATTGATAATGAGGATGGAAGGTCAAACCTATGCAGAGGCTACCATAATATTCTAGGTTGGCCTGAAGGTGTAAGTGGTGAAACCCTAAGGAGTCTGGGCAGGAAGCAAGCATCAAAATATGGAATTGAATTTACAAACGATTTTGTTATAGATGCTATGAAAACCGATGGTCGAATATCAGTGAAAACAAAAGCAGGTAGGACATATGAATCAACTACCCTCTTGTTATCCACAGGAATTAAAGATCGAATTCCTTCAATTAAAAATATTACTCCATGTTTAGGAGTCTCTATTTATGTATGTCCAGATTGTGATGGCTATGAAGTCAAAGATCAGCATGTCCTTCTTTTAGGCTCTGGAAAAACAGGTGCCAATTTGGCGTTAACCTTAACTTATTGGACAGATAAAATAACGTTTATTAATCATGATGGAGAAGTTGAGCAGTCAATGTTAGATAAGCTAAAGCAAAAGAACATAGCTGTTATTAATGAAGAAATTGAAGCGATTGTTACTGAAAATGAATCAGATTTTAAAGGGGTAAGATTAAAAAATGGTCAAACTGTTCAAGGAGATAAAGGATTTATTGGGTTTGGCGGAAATGCCGTTCATTCAGAGCTGGCAAAGCAATTAGGTGTTGAGAGACTTGAAAATAAGCATGTCCTTGTTGATCCAAGAACAAAGGAAACAAATATTACAAATGTGTGGGCAGCAGGTGATCTTATCGCCCACTCTGAGCAAGTCACCATCGCAATGGCAGACGGATGCCAGGCGGCAATATGGATCCATAAGCGGCTGCTGAAAAATAAACAGTAAAATCTGTGTTTTCCTTCCTTATGATGTTTTGTATCATAGAAAGAGTAGGAATCAATAAGGGAGAGGCTGGATTTGAAAAAAGAAATTGAAGAATTGTACGATGAAGTGTATGAAAAACTGGCTGAGTATCATCAAAAGTCTTTTGACTATACACAAAAGCTTTCAGAGTACCCAATCACCCAACGTGAAGAAGTGACAGAGAAGCTAGAAAGAATCGAATTTGCCTTACAAGCCGCTAAAGATATTTTAGAAAATATCATGACACCCGGAACAAAGATGACCATCATGCATCAAAAAGGGACTATTCAAATAGATCTGGATCAAAAATAAAGGAAAGAGACGGGGGGCACTCGTCTCTTTTCACATGTTTGAAGACCGAATGGCTGTAATCAGATGCTAGCTGTCAAAGCTGACAGAACTGATTTTTGCAAGTTTGGACGTTTTTTTGCAAGCTTTCAATTTTTTTTTTGCAAAATATCATTTATGTTTGCAAATTACTCAATAATTTTTGCAAACAACAATTTCCGCCTCGCTCACCTGGTTACTATGTTCTTTCTTGCCTAATTTGACCAGGGGACTTCCCAGTAAGCTTGCGTGTAATTTTGTTTAAGTAGTTCGCATTTTTATAACCTACTAGTTGAGCGATTTCATCAACCGTATATTTCGTATGCTGCAAAAGCTCGATTGCTTTTTGCAAGCGGATATTTGTTAAATATTGAATAGGGGTTGTTCCAGTTTCTTGTTTAAATAATCTTGTAAAATGATACTTTGATAATTTTGAAGCCTCAGCCATTTCTTCTGCTCCAATATCATCCTGATAATAGTTTTTGGCGAACAAGACAGCGCTAATGATTCCTTCTGACCAATCCTCCATGAATTGATCAATGTTTGCTAAGGATAAAGACAATTCCATTAGAAATTGATAGGCAATGCTTGAGCCATGATAGGCATTTGTTATTTTTTTCTCGATTGAATCATCATAAATTTGCTTAAGAAGCTTTATAAGATCTGATTCCGGATGAAATCGGACAACCTGATTGTCTGATTTTTTTACCTGCTCCCAGCAACGCTTTGCCTCGTTGCCGTACAGGGTTAAATAGAGAAATTCCCATTTTGTTGAGTAATCAGGTAAATAATATTGATAATTGCTAGGGCTGCTGACGATAAAAGCGTGGCCTGCCTTTAATTGATGAACCTTTCCATCAATATTGATCTCGCCATGTCCTGATAAGGTATATTGAAAGATATATTTATCTTGATCCTTTCTTTCTGTTCCACTCCAGGAATAAATAGAAGAATCCTGTTCATCCCAACCAACAGACCAAACTTGAGCTACTTGGTTTACATGAGGCTCATTAAACCGGAACACGATCGCTCCTTTTTTCTTCTCCATAGCAAAAAAATCCCCCTTTCTTACCCTTTTTAATTGAGATGAGCAAAAAAAGACTTAAGTAACTATCACAAATAGTATTAATTATGGTTATATTCATTGTATTTAAAAGATGAATCTAAGCAAATTAGTGCTAATTAATAAATTAATTTTACCATTGTTCGCTGAAAAAATGGAACTTACAATAAAGATAACGCTATCACAAACTAAAAAGCGATATGAAGGGTGATTTCCATGACAGAAAAATTACTAGAACAGTTTAAGCAAATATTTAAGACAGATCAGTCTGTGCGCGCTTTTTTTGCTCCAGGCCGAGTTAATTTAATAGGAGAACATACTGATTATAATGGAGGACATGTGTTTCCATGTGCGTTGACATTTGGAACTTACGCATTAGTGGGACCAAGAAATGATCAGACGATTCGTATGTATTCAATGAACTTTCCAGATGTAGGAGTTATTGAATTATCCGTTAAGGATCAGCTGGAGCTTCAAAAGGAACATGACTGGGCGAACTACCCTAAAGGTGTAATAAAAGAATTCATTGATCGAGGAGTTCAGCTGGAAACAGGATTTGATGTACTATTCTACGGTAATATTCCAAATGGTGCAGGGTTATCCTCTTCAGCATCTATTGAACTTGTCACAGCAGTTGCTTTACAATCAATGTTGGAAACACCGTTCAGTCGTGTAGATCTTGTTAAGATGAGTCAGCATGCAGAAAACGAATTTATTGGGGTAAGCTGCGGCATTATGGACCAATTTGCGATTGGGATGGGAAAAGAAGACCATGCTATTTTGTTAAATTGTCAAACACTGGATTATCAATACAGCCCAATTGTCCTTGAGAATGCGTCACTTGTCATTGCCAATACAAATAAACGCAGAACACTTGCAGACTCGAAATACAATGAAAGACGCTCTGAATGTGAACGTGCTCTATTACAATTACAAAGGGAATTATCGATTCAATCTCTTGGGGATCTAACACCAGAACAATTTGAGAACCACCGTCATTTGATTGGAAATGAAATTGATCAAAAACGTGCAAAGCACGCCGTTTATGAAAATGCTAGAACACTTTTAGCAGTTGAAAAGCTGCAACAAGGTGATATTAAAAGCTTTGGTCAGTTAATGTGTGATTCCCATACATCTTTAAGAGATGATTATGAGGTTACCGGATTTGAGCTTGATACTTTAGTTGAAGCGGCTCTTAGCCAGGATGGTGTGATTGGTTCAAGAATGACAGGTGCAGGCTTTGGAGGCTGTACGGTATCAATTGTGGAAAATGATAAAATCGATGAATTTATTGAAGAAGTAGGCAGGCTCTATAACGAAAAAACAGGGTTAACAGCTGATTTTTATGTAGCCAATGTTGGTGATGGAGCAAAAGAAATTAACATGAACTAATTGGAGGATGAAAAGATGGCAGTATTAGTGTGCGGTGGAGCAGGATATATTGGTAGTCACGCAGTTTCAGAGTTACTTGATCGAAATGAAGAGGTAGTGGTGGTTGATAATCTTCAAAAAGGGCATCTTCCGGCTGTTTTAGAAGGAGCAAAATTTTATAACGGTGACTTACGTGATGAAGCTTTCTTAAAGAGTGTATTTCAAGAGAATGAAATTGAAGCAGTCATCCACTTTGCTGCTGATTCACTGGTTGGCGAGAGTGTTGAAAAGCCGCTGCAATACTATGAAAACAATGTGTACGGAACAATGTGCCTTTTAAAGGTCATGACAGAATTTGATGTAAAGAAAATTGTCTTTTCATCAACAGCTGCAACCTACGGGGAAGCAGAAAATATTCCAATCGTTGAAACAGATCCTACTGTTCCAACAAATCCTTATGGGGAAACAAAGCTGGCAGTTGAAAAAATGCTCAAGTGGAGTGAACAAGCATACGGATTAAAATATGTTGTTCTTCGTTACTTTAACGTTGCAGGTGCTCATATGGAAGGAAAGCTTGGAGAAGACCATGATCCTGAAACACACTTAATTCCAATCATTTTACAAGTCGCTTTAGGTGATCGTGAGAAAATTATGATCTTTGGTGATGACTATCAAACAGAAGATGGAACATGTATTAGAGATTATATTCATGTAACAGATTTAGCGGACGCCCATATTTTAGCGATCGAAAAGCTGCGCAGAGAAAATACGAGTGCTACGTATAATCTTGGAAATGGAAACGGCTTTTCTGTGAAAGAAGTAATTGAAACAGCACGGAAAGTGACAGGCCATCCAATTCCTGCAGAGGTTGCACCTCGTCGTGCCGGAGATCCAGCTGTATTAATTGCTTCCTCAGAAAAAGCGATCAATGAGCTTGGATGGAAGCCAAAATATGCTGATCTTCACACAATGATTGAAAGTGCTTGGAACTGGTTCCAAAAGCACCCGAAAGGCTATCAAAAATAAATTTCTTGTACTATCAGAAAGTATAAAAAATTTATGGATGATAGTATAAGAAAAACTAAGGCTTGGCGACAAGCCAAGTTTTTCTAAAAAAGACGGAGGGTGTATACCATGTCTATTCATATTGTTATAGAAATAGAAAGATTGCTTCAATTTGCTTTGAAAAAAGAAATTATCACAATATGGGACGTAGATTTAGCTCGTAATAGGATCCTTGAGGTGTTACAGCTTTCAGATGTGAAGGCTGTCGCGGTGGAAGATGAAACGTTAGATTCTCCGGTGTCCATTTTAGAAAATATGTTGGATTGGGCTGTTGAACAACAACTTATCAAAGAAAACACCGTTACCTACCGCGATTTATTTGATACAAAAATAATGGGGTGTCTTGTTCCATCACAAGGTGAGATTATTCGCCGGTTTGATGAGCTTGTCTTCAGTCAAAGCCCAAAACAAGCAACAGAGTGGTTTTATCAATTCTCACAAGATGTTCATTATATTCGTACAGACCGGATTGCTAAAAATGAAAAGTGGCTTGTCGAGACTGAATACGGCGATTTGCAAATGACAATCAATTTATCAAAGCCTGAAAAGGATCCGGTTGCGATTGCAGCAGCAAAAAATATGCAAAAAAGTGAATATCCTTCTTGCTTACTATGTAAGGAAAATGTGGGGTATGCAGGTCGTTTAGATCATCCGGCAAGACAAAATCACCGTATCATTCCCGTTACACTGGATGAAGAGCAGTGGTTCCTGCAGTTCTCACCATATGTGTATTACAATGAGCATGCGATTGTCTTTGCGGGTGAACATAAGCCGATGAAAATCTCTAGGGAAACATTCAAAAAGCTGTTGCATTTTGTTGAGCAGTATCCGCACTATTTCCTTGGATCAAATGCAGATTTACCGATCGTTGGCGGTTCCATTTTAAGTCATGACCATTTCCAAGGCGGACACCATACCTTCCCGATGGAAGTAGCAGAAAAGATGTATTCATTTTCTGTAAATAAATATTCTTCGATTGATTTTGCGATTGTGAAATGGCCAATGTCTGTGCTGCGTCTTCAAGGACCTGATCAAACAGGCCTAATGGAAGCAGCAGCTGATATTTTACAGGAATGGAAGAACTATAGCGATGAAACTGTAGATATACATGCGTTTTCCGGTGAAACACCACATAATACGATCACACCGATTGCAAGAAGAAGGGGAGACCTTTTTGAGCTTGATTTGGTATTAAGAAATAACCGAACAAGTGAAGAGCATCCTTTTGGTATTTTCCACCCTCATCAAGAAGTTCATCATATTAAAAAAGAAAATATCGGCTTAATCGAGGTTATGGGATTGGCCGTATTGCCGGGAAGATTGCTAGATGAGCTGAAAAAACTAGCCTCATTCCTTGTTGAAGCTGATGGATTAACCAAGATTGAAAATGATGAGGAATTAAACAAGCATTTTGAATGGGCAAAACAACTAAGGAACAAGTACTCTGATTTAAAAGCAGATAATGTCTACTCCGTTCTATTGCAAGAAGTAGGACATGTTTTTGCAACGATTTTAGAGCATGCTGGAGTATTCAAGCAGGATGAAGCTGGACAACAAGCATTTCAACGTTTTGTTCAACAATTACAAGTTTCTTTAAAATAAATATCAATTTTCTAGTATAAGATGACGCAATTGTGTCAATGATGCTAGTAATCCCCCCCTAATTTTTATATATGTATGTTGCCTCCTTACTTGTAAGGAGGTATTTTTTTGTACTATCGGTAATCTTGAATTGAAAGGGACAGTTATGGCAGACTGTCCCTTTTAATAATTTATTGAGCAACAATGACGACTTTGCCTTCATCTAGCTCTTCTTCTAATTCCGATGCTTTGTTTTGTGACAATCCTAGTGAGGTCATTCTTGTTCTAAGGTTTTCTCCTCGCGATTGAAACAGGTTTGCTATTTTATCAATCATTCCTTCTTCTTTTAGGCCAATATGACGAGTGTCCGTTTGATCGGTTAAATGCTTAGAGCGGGAAGAATCATGTGCAAATAAATAGATCTGATCTTTACTATACCCTTGTCCTTCAAGCTCCTGGATGATTTGAGTAGCTTGTACACCATTTTCTACGACATAAGTTTTCAAGTTGATCATCTCCTTTGCAAGATTAATAAACTTGTACCCCCTCTCATTGGAAATAAAACATTTTAGGAAAATAAGTTGTTTGTAGAAAGTCGTTTTAACTATAAAAGGCAGTAAGGTCTTTGTTAAAATAAAAGAATATAAAATAAAGGCTGTTTTCTTAAATCTTGTTGCTATGTAACATGTATTGTGATGGTTGATTTGCGCTCCAGGATGCTCGCTTTCCGTGGGGCGGGCGGTGAGCCTCCTCGGCGTAAACGCCTGTGGGGTCTCACCTGTCCCGCTGCTCCCACAGGAGTCTCGCACCTTCCGCTCCAATCAACCTAATTAGTTTTTGCTTAAAGAACAACAGTCTTTTTAAAAAGAGCCAAAACAAAAGGTGATCAAGATGAAAATATCCATTGTGATTGTTACATATAACAGATTAGATGAATTAGCAGAGCTTCTTGAATCCATTTCTCTTCAAACAGAGGCACCCTATGAAATCATTATTGTGAATGATGGGGGAGTGAGTGTTGAGCCAGTCGTCAACCTTTATAAGGAGCTACCAATTAAATTGATTGAGTTACAGGAGAATGTGAAGCATGTTCAGGCGAGAAATATTGGGGTTAGTCATGTAACAGGGGATTATATTATGCTTTGTGATGATGATGATCTCATTTCCATAAAACATATAGAATATGCAAAAGAAGCGTTATGTGATGCAGACTTTGTTTATTTTGACGCGGAGATCGTGACATTTGATAAAGTGGAGAAAACTCGTATCCCTGTGAAAAGACGAACATTTGCCTATCATTATGACGAACAAGGGATGAGAAAGTTTTCAACCTATGTTCCATCAGGCAGTGTGTATAATAAGGAATTACATGATAAAATCGGAATGTTTGATCCAGAGGTGCATAACTATTGGGATTGGGATTTTATTTTACGAGCAACCAAGGTTTGTCAGGTGAAAAGAGTGCCAGTTGCTAGTGTGATTTATGCTTTTGCAGAGAGCGGGAGCAACCAATCTGCAAGCTTAAATGAAAAGCGAAAGCAATTTTTAGACAGGTTATGTGAAAAACATCATTTAGGTTCATTACCACAGAAGAACTTTTTCGTTTTGTTAGAAGAGCCGGAGATGAAAGAACGAGAGGCTGAAACAACGATTGTATGGGATGGACAACCACTTCATACCCGTTACAGTAAACGGGAGGTGACATCAAATGAATATAAAGATTGAACAGTCATGGAAAGAATTGTTAAATGGCGAATTCCAAAAGGAATATTTTATAAAACTTACAGACTTCTTGGATGAGGAATATAAACACCAAACCATTTTTCCTAAGCGTGACGATATTTTTCGTGCTTTAAATGAAACATCCTATGATCATGTGAAGGCTGTCATCATTGGGCAAGACCCCTATCATGGAGAAGGCCAAGCACAAGGTTTAAGCTTTTCTGTTCAACCAAAGGAAAAGCTTCCTCCTTCTTTACGAAATATCTTTACAGAGCTTTGTGATGATATGAAATGTGACAAACCAGAAAATGGCTCTTTACTAAAATGGTCAAAGCAAGGGGTTTTGTTGTTAAACACGGTATTAACAGTAAGGAAAGGTCAGCCTAATTCCCATAAAGGAAAAGGGTGGGAAATCTTAACGGATGAAATCATCCAAGTGCTAAATAACCGTGAAAAGCCGATTGTATTTATATTATGGGGGAAGCACGCCGGGCAAAAAAAACAATTGATTACCTCGTCAAGGCATCTGATCATTGAGTCGGCCCATCCAAGTCCATTTTCAGCGAGAAAGGGATTTTTTGGAAGCAGGCCTTTTTCTAAAACAAATGAGTTTTTGAAGCAACAAGGCTTAGGTGAAATTGACTGGACCTTAAATGAGGGAGTATAAATGATGAAAGAAACGCCAATAAATTGCGTAAAGTGCAAGCATTTTTATGTTACATGGGATACGAGGTTTCCAAATGGATGCAGGGCTTACGGATTTAAATCTGCTAGTAGGCCGGCAATGATGGTAAAGAAATCATCGGGAATGGCCTGCTTAAAATATGAACAAAAGTCTTTAAAGGCATAGGTGGAGGAATAAGCATGGATATACCAATATCAAAGCTTCTTAATAAAATGGAAGCGGAATTAACAAAAGCGAAAAACAGTCAAACAGACAAAGAAAGAAGAGAACGAATTGTTGTGATTCAATCTTTATGTGAATTGATCTTAGACGAAAAATCATCACAGGTACAACCTATAACATCTCCTTCTCCAAGCTCAATCAATCCTGCTGAGCTTCAAAAAATGATGGGGAATATGTCAACGGTTGTTAAAAATCCATCAAATTCTCCCTCTTTAAAAGAAGATGATGCAAACGGTGACTCATTATTTGATTTTTAATTCCCATTAACCATTAAAACTCTCCAAAGAAATCCATCATAATCTAACCTAATCGGGACACAATGATAAGTAAATTATTTGAGTGGAGGTTAGAGAAATGGTATATGATGAATTTTTAAATGGTGGAATAGGAATTGGGAGATTCACGATGGGGGCTTATGATGATTTTTCCTCAACAAAGCTGTCGCATGATCGGTATGATGTATATGTAAATCAGGATTATGTTGGTCAGAAGTACTTATTATCAGCACAGGAGTCTGTTCATGATATTGATGATTTCTTGAAAAATGAAGGAATTACGAAATTTCAATCGGTAGCAGATGGAGATCATTATCATATAAGAGCGTTAGAAAATGAACATAAAGTTGCAGATATCCTTAAGGTGTATTTGCAAAACCGATAAGAGCCTTACCCGGCTCTTTTTTTAATAGATACGAAAACTCCATTATTTAGTCAAGAATTTAAAGTTGAAATTAAGTAATAGTAAGGTAAGATGAGAGAGGAGGTGTATTTTGATGAAACTTTTTCTTATTTTAGGTGCAATTAATGGTTTTTTAGCAGTGGCATTAGGAGCCTTTGGTGCTCATGGATTAGAAGGGAAAATTCCTGAGAAATACTTAAAAACATGGCAAACAGGTGTGACGTATCAAATGTTTCATGCTGGGGGTTTGTTTGTTGTTGCCTTTTTAGTGGATAAGTTTACAAATATTGGAGTGTTCACAACAGCTGGTTGGTTTTTTCTAGTTGGTATCATCTTGTTCTCTGGAAGCTTATATGTGCTTAGTGTGACACAAATTAGTGTTTTAGGAGCTATTACTCCACTAGGCGGCTTAGCTTTTTTAGGCGGATGGCTATTGGTAGGATATGCGGCAATTCGTTATTTATAAAAAGATATACATAATGTCCAAAAGCCGATCCTGTAGGATCGGCTTTTGGAAAAGGTAAAAAAGATAAAATCTTGGATTAGTCGCTCTAGGAGAAATCGGCCCTAGGGTCTACTCCTACTTGCCTTATTCTTTTCTTAGTTAACTTATTATCTTGGCTGATAGGTAGCAAGTGCAAATTGTGGATCATAGTTGAGCTCTTCATCAAATGTTACATAATCCAAGTAAACCATTAATAATAAGTACCGCATGCCTGTTTGTGGATCGCTTAAGATGAGATGATCTCTTCCTGCTGCTTCAATTACACCCTTAAAAATTTTGGCATTCCACTCACGATTGTTTTCAAAAGTCATATAAACTGTTGCAACTTTACCTCGATTTAACCGTAAAATATTTTCAACATAAGACTGTTCTAATGGCAGCATTCCTGGAATGTTTTGTGCTACTCCTTGTTGCTGCTGTTGAGGAAATTGAGGTGCTTGAACACCTTGAACGCCTGGTTGACCGTATTGACCAGGATAGGCATATGTAGGATAAGGTTGTTGAAAGCCTGCTCCTTGTTGTATGCCTTGCACACCTGGTGTTGGGTATCCATAAGGTTGCTGTTGGGTTTTGTTCGATGCCAAAATGACCCCTCCTTAAAAATTTCATAAACATTAAGACAGTTGGATTAAATCAGGAGATAAAAACAATGTGCCTTATATCTTCTTGCGCCCATTGCTTGAACCATTGCTGGAAACAGAAGCAAGATGATGACATTTCATAATTCAATCTTTGCTCATTCATAGGTATGTAAAAGAAAAACAACTTATGACTTATCCATAAAAAATAAACGCAGGGGGAAAAAATCATGCCTCACGTTTCCTTAGAAAAAATCTCGAAAGAAACACTTCACATCGCATTAGATATTGTGAATTCAAATAAAATATATAATTGGCTTGAAAATGGAAGAGAAATTCGCACCTTGAAAGAGATAGAAGAAGAATTTTTAAATCCTATGACGGAAAGCTTTTTGGTGCAAGCTAAGAATGAGTATGTCGGTGTTTTAGATTATTTAGCTGAAAATCCGAAAGATCATTATCCATGGCTGGGATTACTCATGATTCATCAGGCATACCATGGAAAGGGATACGGAAGGGCTGCCTACTCTCTTTTTGAAAAAGAAGCAAAAATAGCCGGGATGCAGATCGTACGTTTAGGTGTATTAACCGAAAATAAACCTGCAAAAGCTTTTTGGGAGTCACTGGGGTATAAACGGTATGAAACAAAGCCTTATAAAGAGGGGAAAAAAATAGACTGTTATGAAAAGGTGATAAAAGAAAAACAGACTTCAATATGACGTGCATACATGAGTCTGTTTTTCATTCCTGATCTTTAGTTTACATGAAAGAAGTTATCAAGTTTTGAAGAATCTAAAAGATTTCCTACAAAGAAAGAACCGAACTCCCCATATCTTGCACTAACTTCATCAAATCTCATTTCATAAACCAGCTTCTTAAATTGAAGGACATCATCAGAGAAAAGAGTCACTCCCCACTCATAATCGTCAAATCCAACAGAACCTGTAATGATTTGTTTTACTTTTCCTGCATACGAACGACCGATCAGACCATGACTTCTCATCATATCGCGGCGTTCTTCCATTGAAAGCATGTACCAGTTATCATTGCCTTGACGTCTTTTATCCATTGGATAGAAGCAAGCATATTTTGACTGAGGAAGTTTTGGATAAAGTCTAGCGCGAACATGTGGGTTTTGATAAGGATCTTCATTGCTTTCACCAGCTAGGTAGTTGCTTAGCTCAACAACTGAAACATAAGAATACGCTGGGATTGTAAATTCCGCTAGCTTTGTTTTGTTAAACTCTAGCTCAATTTCATTAAGCTCTTCCATTGTTGGACGCAAGATCATCATCATAAAATCTGCTTTTTGACCAACAATTGAATAGATGGCATGACTACCTTCTTCAGCATTCTCAGTCACATTCCACTTCTCAAGTAGGCCTAAAAATTCATTTATGGCTGCTTGTCTTTCATCATTTGATAAGAGCTTCCAAGAAGACCAGTCGATAGAACGGAAATCATGCAGACAATACCAGCCATCTAATGTTTGTGCTGCTTCACTCATATATATTCACTCCTAAAATGTTAATCGTTATGTACACACTTTTACTATATCATAGTTTGCCCATGAACCTTGTGAATAAAACTTGAACTTCATAGTGAGTAAAAAGAATGGATCTGTGAGAAACTTAAAAAGCATCTTAAAATCCTAGTGAATTGAGTTTGATTTTTTTGAAATTAAAGAAAATAGGGATGTAAGCGTTATAGCGTAACAGAACAGTTTGAAAACAGAAATAAGTGGAGTATCCTAGATAGGGTAGTATTTTTTTTACATAATCAAGGAGGTTTTTTTGTGTCAGATTTATTTGCAACATTAAAGGAAAAAGTGAGCGGTCAACAAATTAAAATCGTCTTTCCTGAAGGATTAGATGAACGTATTTTAACGGCTGTAAACCGTTTATCAGGCGAAGGTATCCTGCAACCGATCTTAGTTGGTAATCAGCAAGAAATTACGAACAAGGCAACAGAACTAAACTTAACATTAGACGGTGTCGAAATTTACGATCCGCAAAACTATCCAGAAATGGACGAGTTAGTTGCTGCTTTTGTTGAAAGACGAAAAGGAAAAGCAACAGAAGAGGATGCACGAAAAATTTTATTAGACGAAAACTACTTTGGAACAATGCTTGTTCACCTTGGAAAAGCTCATGGGCTTGTAAGTGGTGCAGCACATTCAACAGCTGATACAGTTCGTCCGGCCCTTCAAATTATTAAAACAAAAGAAGGCATTAAAAAGACTTCAGGTGTATTCATCATGGTTCGCGGCGATGAGAAGTATGTATTCGCTGACTGTGCGATCAACATTGCTCCAGATAGCCAGGATCTAGCGGAAATTGCCATTGCAAGTGCTCAAACAGCTCGCATGTTTGACATTGACCCGCGTGTTGCAATGCTAAGCTTCTCAACAAAGGGCTCTGCAAAATCTCCTGAAACAGAAAAAGTAGCAAACGCAGTTGAAATTGCGAAAGAACTTGACTCAAGCGTTGTTCTAGACGGTGAATTCCAATTTGACGCTGCCTTCGTACCATCTGTAGCAGAGAAAAAAGCTCCAGACTCAGTTATTAAAGGTGATGCGAACGTATTTGTTTTCCCAAGCCTTGAAGCTGGAAACATCGGCTATAAAATTGCTCAACGCCTAGGTAATTTTGAAGCAGTAGGACCAATCCTGCAAGGACTAAACAAACCAGTAAATGATCTATCCCGCGGATGTAATGCAGAGGATGTTTATAAATTAGCTTTGATTACAGCTGCACAAGCTTAATTTCATAATAGTAGAAAGGGAACTGGCTTTGTGTCAGTTCTTTTTTTATGAGGTACTTTTAAAAAGGCTTTTTTCTAAGAGGTTGTTGATTTAAATAAATCCTTTGTACAAAAATTATTTCGGTTGATTTGAGCGGAAGGTGCGAGACTCCTGTGGGAGTAGCGGGACAGGTGAGATCCCACAGGCGCTGTGCGCCGAGGAAGCTCACCGCCCGCCCCACGGAAAGCGAGCATCCTGGAGCTCAAATCAACCATTCTCAAGCACCTATTACACAACCCTTTTTTCATTGACAAAAAGGATTTGTCTGTCAAGTTTATGAGGTAATCAAATAAACTAAAGAGGAAGGTTCATACAATATAGCGAATAGTAGTATACAAGAGTTATATACAAAGATATGAGGTGAAAACATGGAAATCAAACCAATGTACATTAACGGTAAATGGCATCAAACAGAAACCACAATTGATGTGGAAAACCCAGCGACAAATGAGGTTATCGCAAAGAGTGCCTATGGCGGAAAGCAAGAAGCGGAAATGGCAGTTGAAGCCGCATTTGAAGCTTTTTCAAGCTGGTCAAAGCTTGTGGCTGGTGAGCGGGCTGGCTATCTCAAAAAATGGTACCAATTAATTGATGAGCATAAAGAGGAAATTGCAAGAATCATGACAAAGGAACAAGGTAAGCCTTTGAAGGAAGCAATCGGGGAAGTTCAATATGCTAATAGTTTTATTGAATGGTATGCAGAAGAAGGAAAGCGTGTATACGGTGAAACCATACCGAGTTCACACCCAAATAAAAGATTATTTGTGAGAAAGCAGCCGGTGGGCGTTATGGCGGCTATTACTCCATGGAATTTCCCTGCTGCGATGATCACACGAAAGGTAGCGCCTGCATTAGCAGCTGGCTGTACAGCTGTCATAAAACCGGCTGAACAAACTCCATTAACTGCGATTAGACTGATAGAACTAGCACATGAAGCAGGCATTCCAAAGGGGGTGCTTAATTTAGTGATCGGTGATGCACAGGAAATTGGGGAGGTCTGGTTAAAGGATGATCGTGTACGCAAAATCTCATTTACAGGCTCAACAGAAGTTGGGAAGCTATTAATGAGAGGGGCTGCAGACACCGTTAAAAAGATTTCCTTAGAGCTAGGAGGTCATGCTCCACTTATTGTACTAGAGGATGCTGATCTAGATCAGGCTGTTGAAGGGGTTATTAGTTCCAAATTCCGAAACGCTGGTCAGACATGTGTTTGTACGAACAGAGTATATGTCCAGCAATCGATTTATGAGCCTTTCATGAGTAAGCTAAAGGATGCTTTTCAAAAGCTTTACGTTGGCGATGGCTTCCATGAACAAACGACGATTGGTCCATTAATTGATAGAGACGCACTAAATAAAGTGAAAAGTCATTTAGAGGATGCAACAAATAAGGGTGGTGAAATCTTATCACTTGGACAATCCTTTCATCGTGAGAAGGGCTACTTTATGACACCTGTTATTGTTGGTCAGGCTAGTGATGAAATGCTTTGTATGACAGAGGAAACGTTTGGCCCTGTTGCACCTGTAACGACATTTGATACGATTGATGAAGCGGTTAGACGAGCAAATCAATCTCCATATGGCTTAGCTGCATATGTATTTACGCAAAATATTTCCAAAGGTATTCGGGTAGTAGAGGACCTGGAATATGGAATTGTTGGGTTAAATGATGGGTTACCTTCTGTTGCTCAGGCACCATTCGGCGGTTTTAAACAAAGTGGACTGGGGCGTGAGGGCGGTCATTATGGGATTGAGGAGTATCTGGAAGTCAAATATATTTCTTTGGGACTTTAAGAGGTTCCTATTTGATAGGTTTTGTGCCTAATAAGGCTGAAAGTGATATAATTGAGGATAGTAAAAGTTAAGGGAGTATACAGTATGAACCTATTACAGCCATCCTCATTAATCAACCAACCAAAATGGAGAATGATGGATCAATCAAGCCTAGGGCCGCAGTTTGACGCTAAGCATTCCTTTGCTATAGATGATACTCTATGTGCTAGTGTAGGGAAAAATGAATCACCTGCAACGGCTCGAACTTGGGTCCACCATCAAACAATAGTCTTAGGTATACAGGATACAAAACTACCATTCTTAGAGGATGGTGTTCAGTTTCTTAACGATCAGGGCTATCAAGTTATCGTTCGAAATTCCGGCGGGCTAGCGGTTGTGTTAGATAAGGATGTACTAAACATTTCACTCATTTTTCCGGAGTCTGAAAAGGGAATTGATATAGACCGTGGTTACGATGCGATGCTGGATTTAATCAAGCATATGCTAAAAGATTATGGAGCAAATATAGAAGCGAGAGAAATCGTCGGCTCATACTGCCCAGGCAGTTATGATTTAAGTATAAATGGAAAGAAGTTTGCTGGAATCTCACAACGGAGACTTCGTGGTGGAGTCGCTGTTCAAATCTATCTTTGTGTAACAGGTAGCGGAGAAAAGCGGGCAGATCTTATTCGCCAATTTTACGAGATTTCACTTAAAAAGGAACAAACGAAATTTGTCTTTCCAACAATCAAGCCTGAGACGATGTCATCTCTGAGTGACTTGCTTGGTGTTGACCTTACAGTTGAAAAGCTTTTATATCAACTGCTTGTGACATTAAAAGAGCATAGTCAAGAACTAATTCCTTCCTCATTAACCGTTGAAGAACAACTGTTATTTCAGAAAAATATGGAAAGAATGCATGACCGAAATGAAAAAGTATTTTCAAAAAGGAGCTAGCCTGTTGATTACTCGGTTAACTCCTTTTCTGTTTGGGTAAGTTTTTCCAGAATTCTTCTTTTTCGGTATAACATAATACCGACTTCTGACAAATCATTGATCATCGAGCGATTTGTGATAGCCCCAAATAAAATTCCTGCAATCGGAACCATTTGCAGAAGCTTTTTCCACCCAAATTGATCACGGTACGTATACACAACCTCACGCCATCCTTGTAGCTGTGAAATCATTTCGTTATTCGTTATTTCCTGCCTTTTATAAAATGCAGATAACTCATTTAAGATCGCCTGTTTTCCGACAATATCTGCTGAAGAAAACTGTAAACACTTTACAATGAAAATGCGTTCCTCCCGATCTTTTGGATCATATCCATATGTAATGGCGATTTCTTGCAAAGTTTTGAGAGAAAGGCCTAATAAGACAGGTATATCAATGGCAAGAGTGAATACACCGCCAACACCTGTCGTCGCACCTTGGATAGTTGCTAGATTCCCTCGATTTGCTTTTAAATTCTTGCTTACCTCGTCCATTGCAGAGAGAGGCAGGTTAGGTATATCTTCTAGTGTCAATTGATGTTGATTTGATTGTTTTTGGAGCCTTTTTAAAACCAATTTTTCTTGTGTTAAATATTGACCACCCGTCTGGACAAATTGCCCAAGCTCATCTAAAAGGATCCCGATCTTCTTTTGAATAAATGCTGGTGTGATTTTATCTAATAGTTTAAATGGGAGTCGTCCAATTCGCTCCCAAAACCATATTCCCTTTTGATCTTGTTCCCATTTTTCAATTGTTTTTAGTTCGGCTAATAGCCAGTCTTTGTTTTCCATGAGCAAACCAACCTTTTTGTTTGAAATTGGTGTTTTCGTAAACCTTTGTTGCCTTGCAAAAAGTGTAGATGATGGTTGATTTCCGCTACAGGATGCTCGCTTTCCGTGGGGCGGGAGGTGAGCTTCCTCGGCGTCAACGCCTGCGGGATCCGGGATCTCACCTGTCCCGCTGCTCCCGTGTCTTGCTGCAGCGCCTAGCCCCTCGAGGTCATAAGCCACTCTTGAATTGAAGACAAATGACGCCTTCTATTCAAGAGCGTCTTTTGCTTGTCGGGGCTGACCAAGGCGCTTCCGCATTTCTAAACAGGAGTCTCGCAACTTCCGCTCCAATCAACCAAAACAGTTATCTTCTCAAGACATCATTTAAAAACAAGCCTAAAAATATTACGATATATCTTATACGTGGGATATTGCTTAATAGTTTCAAAAAAATGAAAAGGTGTACCATGATTAGGCACACCTTCTAGTTATTATTCTGCCATTTTTTCTAAGTTTCCATTGCGGTCCATTTTAAATGTTGTTGGTGCTGTGCGATCTTCTTCATCAAATAACACGAGCTTTCGAGCTCGGTTCATGATTTTCATTAATGTTTCATAGTCTTCTTGAACCGTTACGGTATCTTGTTCTAGTTTTTCAACCTTTTTCTTAAGTTCTTCATTTTGAGCAGAAAGGTCTTGGTTTTCTTTTTTCAATCGTTTGTTTTCACTAAGTAATGCTTCAGTTTGTAGATTATTTGTTTTATAAGACTGCAAGAATGCAATAACGTGATCCATTGTTAGCTTGTTATTCATACTTGTTGATTGTATTGTTTGTTGATTTTCTTTTGGCTGGGCAACTGGTGTAGTCGCAGCTTGCTTGCTGAATGGTGTTTTTACATCTTCATCAGCTGGCATGACTTCTGCCATATGATTCTCTAAAGCTGACAACATCGTTTGTTCCTCATGGGCATCAAAATCCTCAATATCAATGGAAGGTGTTTCAGGTGTATAAAGAAGCTGTTTCTTTACAGGCTGACCTTTGCCTAAAGCTCTCATTCTTTGTTTGCGTTGTTTTTTTGCAAGCTGCAGGGCTTTTTCATAATCATGTCGAACAACTGCATTCCAGCGGAAGCCGCAAGCAGCAGATGTGCGATTCAACTTATCTCCTACTTCTTCAAAAGCATTTAATTGAGTACTGCCTTCTCTTACATGACGTAAAACGGTTTCAGCTAGTAATAAATCATTCTCTTCAGACCATGCGTCTTGTCTTTGTTTCATTTTTTCCAACTCCCTATATAAATAGATTATTTACACTTAACTGTTACTAAGCATGGACAAATTGAGCATGTTTTATACAAGTTTCTTAAGAGGATAGTAGATTTTTTCTAAAAAGATGGGAAAATACTTAAAATCTACCGATAAAGTGAAACTTCCAGGATAAATGAGATATGGTAAATCAACCCTTTGAAGGAAGTGAAAAATTTTTGTCCTTTGTATACCGTTACTTGCATAGAGGGAAGAATAGCGGTAAAATACCTTTTAGTGAAAAAACGGTAGTATTTTGTAAGTATAGAACTATTAAAATGCTTGAACTTTAGATAAGCGCACGACATCTCCGAAGCACAGGATGTGCAAGTGCAGCCGTGGAGATTGACGTCGCGCATTTAGACTGCCAGCGCCTATCAAACTTCAGATCATCTCCCTACGATAAGTCAACATCGGTTCGCTTTGCTTACCGTGTTTCCTTTATCTTTAGTCGATGCTCCTCCAGTTTGTACGGCGATGAACAAGGCTCAGAAAGGATTGGAAAATCGATGGCAAATGAATTTCGTATTTGTGATGATTGCCAAGCAACAAATATAAAAACACTTGTACCTAAGTTAAAAAAGATAGATTCAGAAGCTAAGATAGATATTGCCTGCCAATCTTATTGTGGTCCAGGAAGAAAAAAATCATTCGCTTTTGTTAATAATCGTCCATTATCTGCACCTTCAGAAGATGAACTAATTGAAAAGATCGTTCAGAAATTATCAAAATAACATCACCTTTGTGTTTGAAAGCATTGGTGATTTTTTTATTTTGGAAGAGGTAGGACTTGGACACTTGGTACATGGATAGGTGTCTAGCTACGAAGCACAGGATGTGCAAGTGCAATCGTGGAGATTGACGTCACGCAATTAGATTGCCAGCGCTAAAGCAGAAGTGAACTTCACCCTCCTCTTTACGATAAGTCAACATCGAAGCTCGTGCACTTCGTGTTTCCTTTTCCCGACTAATAGGAAAGAAAATTGACTGCACGTAAAAGTCGAGTCGGATAAGTCTCGCTTTATCTTAAACAGAGGGATCCAGTTCATACGTCGCTGAACGGGCGCTTGCGCTTTGCTGATGTCGAATGATTTCTCAGAATTTGGGTGTTATTGTCGATTGGAAGCCGATATAATAGATGTGGTAGGAAATATTTGTAGTAAGTTACTAAGTAGAACGGATGTGGAAGACAATGATAAGTGGAAAGTTGTCTGAAGAAAAGGTTTTTAAAGATCCCGTTCACCGATATATACATGTACGTGATAAAGTCATTTGGGATCTCATTGGGACGAAAGAATTCCAGCGATTAAGAAGAATACGCCAATTAGGAACGACGTATTTAACATTTCATGGTGCTGAGCACAGCAGGTTCAATCATTCACTTGGTGTGTATGAAATTGTCCGACGTATTGTGGACGATGTGTTCAAGGGGCGTCCTGAATGGGATGATGAGGAGAGGTTGCTATGCCTTTGTGCGGCATTGCTTCATGATTTAGGTCATGGTCCATTCTCACATTCATTTGAAAAGGTATTTCACCTTGATCATGAAGATTTTACTCAAGAAATTATCCTGGGAGATACAGAGGTTAACAAGGTGTTAACATCGGTAGAAAAGGATTTTCCGAAGAAGGTAGCAGAAGTTATAGCCAAAACCTATGAAAATAAACAGGTTGTAAGTTTAATATCTAGTCAGATTGATGCTGACCGCATGGATTACCTGCAGCGTGATGCTTATTATACAGGTGTTAGCTATGGTCACTTTGATATGGAACGGATTTTAAGAGTGATGCGTCCCCGAGAAGAGCAGGTTGTCATTAAAAGCAGTGGCATGCATGCGGTCGAGGATTATATCATGAGCCGTTACCAAATGTACTGGCAGGTTTATTTTCACCCAGTCACACGGAGTGCAGAAGTGATTTTAACGAAAATACTCCATCGTGCAAAACAGCTGCATCAAGAGTTTTATTCCTTCAAACATGATCCTATTCATTTTTATTCCTTATTTGAAGAAGAACTGACTCTGCAAGACTATTTAAAATTAGATGAGTCTGTCATTATGTTTTATTTTCAGTCCTGGCAGGAGGAAGAGGATCCGATCCTACGTGATTTATGTATTCGTTTTATGAATCGGCAACTATTTAAATATGTGGAATTTAATCCAAATGTTCAGATGAAGACATTGATGGAATTAACAACATTATTTAAAAAGGCTGGAATTGATCCGGATTACTATCTTGTCGTAGATTCCTCTTCAGATCTTCCATATGATTTTTATCGTCCTGGTGAAGAAGAAGAGCGTTTGCCGATTCATCTATTAATGTCCAACGGTGATCTGCGAGAATTGTCACGAGAATCCGAGATTGTTGATGCCATTTCCGGAAAAAGAAGAACAGATCACAAATTGTATTTTCCTTTGG
Source organism: Metabacillus sp. RB-C-LZQ-3-1 (assembly GCF_058315175.1). NCBI lineage: Bacteria > Bacillati > Bacillota > Bacilli > Caryophanales > Bacillaceae > Metabacillus > Metabacillus sp. RB-C-LZQ-3-1. The sequence goes on from NZ_JBZFLI010000011.1 coordinate 26,458, forward strand.
ATTTAATTGAGGATTTTTCAACAAAACGTACGGCGAAAAAGAAAATCCTCGAATTACTAAATATAACCAAATAAACATTGGCTTTTCGATTAAAGAAAGAAGTTAGGAGATGACGGGGAATTGATGAAAGAACATGCAAAGCTGATGAAGGCAATTTCATCTGCTGGGGAAATCATTGGTCGGAAAAAATTGCAAAAAATGATTTACATTGCAAAAAAAATTGATTTGCCTTTTTATGAAAAATATAATTTTCATTTTTATGGTCCATACTCTGAGGAACTAACATTGCGTATCGAAGAGTTATGTAATTTAGGATTTATAAACGAAGTCCATGAAAAGAAAGGCGGATATTTTCAGTACCGCTACTCTTTAACAGAAACAGGAACTGAATTTCTAGGACATTATGATGTGGACATGCCCCCGCTAAAAGGGTGCATGCTAGATTTAAATGAACAAAGCTCTAGATTCTTAGAATTAGTATCGACAGTGTTATATTTTGACGGGCTGGATAAAGAAGAAGTGAAAGAAAAGGTATTTACACTAAAAAGCAAACAACGTTATACAGAAGAAGAAATTGCTGAGGCATACTCTTATATCGAAAAAATTAAAGAAATCGCTAAAAACGAAACCGCCTAGCATTAGTCTGGCGGTTTTTCCATATAACTTAGTATCCAAAAGTCGAAATGTACCCATATTCATGGTAAGCTGAAAGTAAGTACATATAGTAAAAAGTCGTTATGACAGAGGAGCTCAGAATGAATGAATTTAGCCAATCTATTAGCCGATTTTTAGCCTTTCCGTTAGAAATGATTCCATATGTGGTCATTACGCTTATGATTGCTTTTACATTACATGAATTTGCACATGCCTATGTGGCCTATAAGTTTGGTGACCCAACTGCGAAAAGGCAAGGTAGATTAACGCTATCTCCGTTGGCTCATTTAGATCCATTTGGAACAATCTTGATTTTTATTGCAGGATTTGGATGGGCAAAGCCAGTGCCGGTTAATCGCTTCCATTTTAAACGTCCGCGTTTAGCTGGGATATTGGTTTCTGTTGCGGGACCGTTAAGTAACTTTCTTCTTGCCTTCTTAGGAACTGCAATTTGGTATATACTATTAGCAACAAACACAGTTACCTTGCTTCCTTCACAATATGTAACAGGACTTGAACAGTTTTTTAACATCTTTGTCTCACTTAATGTGATTTTGTTTATTTTTAACTTACTTCCATTTCCGCCGCTGGATGGATATCGGATTATTGAAGACCTGGTACCGGCTCATATTAGGCCGAAGTTCGTTCAGTTTGAGAGTTATGGCATTATTATTTTCTTAATTCTAGTGATTACACCATTGGATGCCTACACGATTCAGCCTGTTTTTGAAATTGGTCGAGCCATTGTAATGGGAATTTTTCATTTATTGCTGAACCCATTATTATAATGTCTTAGAAAAAAAGGAGGTCCATAATATGGAACAAGAGAAAAAGAAAAAAAGCATAGGGTTTAATATTATAAAAAATGATCCAACAGATGGTCACGGCGGTTTCGGCGTTGGCGCACTGAGTTTAGATAATGTGTCTCCGGTGTTTATCGATATCGAAGAAGGAGAGGCTTTCGTTGATATCGGGGCGATGCACGCAAGAAGTGTTGTTGAAAAAGGAATTAAATTCTTAAAGACTAAAGAAGAAGTTCCAAACGGGAAACCATATTGGCTTGTTTGGGTCACAATTGACCGTAAGGCAGAGGGTCCTTATTATGCTGGTGTAGCAGCTTGTGAGCTCACAGTTGATCGCTCAATTAGAAGGGGTTATAAATCACTACCTGAGCATGTGAATCGTATGGATAAATCAATGAAGCGTCATATTATTGTCGACCATATGGATGATCGTTCAAAAGAGATTTTATCCAACTTCTTAAAAAATCATGATAAAACAATGTGGGAGCTTTCTGAGCAAAAATTAAAAGACGATTTAAACGTCTAAATCTCAAATTTGTCAGAAATGTGACACTTTCGTGAACAACTTGGTAAATTCTTGTGGTTCTTCATGAAAATTAGTAGACTAAATATACAGTTTATATAAAACTAGGACACAAAAAATCCCGAGCCATGCAGGTGCTCGGGGTTTTTTGTTTTGGTGCGGAGGTCTTTATCTTCGATTATTAGGATTTATCTTCGATTATGAAGATTTATTAACGATTTTCCGATTTTATTTTCGATTCTGAGAATTTATCGACGATTTGTCAATCTTCGACAAAAATCAACTCTCATTACTCATCTCATTCTAAAGGTTTAATCCCACCATTTAAACTTATCAAGCCAGCTTTCCTTTTCCTTTTGATTAGGTTTCTCCACTTTTGGAGCTTTACCATCGCCGATATGTTCCTTACAATATTCAGTCGGTTCAGTGCCTTCAATAAAATAAGTGAGCCGCTTCACGGGACAGTCCTTTGTGGCGAGCTTTCCACTTGCAGGGTTAATATAAACCCCAACAACGCCATCAGGTGGGCGGAAGGCTTTCACAGATTGATCGTCTAGGGCTTCCTCCATAAAGGTTGACCAAATGTCCTTAGCATAGCCGCGTTCTTGAACAAGATTGATTGTTTTTCCTTTGTCATACCCTGTCCAAACTCCAACTGCAAGTTGTGGGGCTAGCCCAATCATCCAGCTATCTGATGAGGTGGTTCCTGATTTGCCTGCATAATCTCGGGTAAGAGAATCAGCAATGCTGTGGCCTGTAACAGATGTATAATCATTTAATGTTGTTTCAAACATTCCTTTCATCATATGAGTTGTAACGAAGGCTGCTTTCTCATCTAATGCTTGTTTTTTTGCCTGTTTAGACTCATAAATGACATTTCCAGCTGTATCCACAATTTTTGTTACAAAGGTAGGCTCAATTTTTTTTCCGCCATTCCCGAGCATTCCGTACGCATTTACCATGTCAACTAAACGGACAGGTGAAGTACCTAACGCAGCCGATGGATTTTTCTTAATTCCGGTACTAAGTCCAAAAAGCTTGCCAGTTTTAATTAGCTCATCCATTCCGATAAACATATGTGTTTTCACAGCATAGATATTGTCTGACAAGGCTATGGCCTGAAGCATCGTAATAAAATCATTTGCATAATAGTCATTATAGTTACTTGGCTTATAGGAAGCTTTTCCATCATCATAGGTAAAAGCTGTTGGCTCACTTTTCATTTCAGTCGAAGGAGTAAAGCCATTCATGATCGCAGAGTAATAGAGTAAAGGTTTAATCGTTGAACCTGGCTGCCTTTTTGCTTGAGTTGCCCGATTGAAGGGACTTTCATCATAATTTCGCCCGCCTATCAATGCCTTTACATAGCCGTTTTTTGGATCAAGTGCAACAAACCCGGCTTGAATATCAGAAGACTCATGAATGGTATCAACAACAGTTTCCTCAGCAAGCTTTTGCATGTCAGCGTCTAATGTTGTATAAATTTTTAATCCTTTTGTCTGGATGGCTTGTGCGTCTAATCCTAGTTTATCAGATATATCACTCAGCATCGCATCTTGGAAATACGGTGCTAACCTTGGTTGAACAGTATCTGTTTTCTTTTTATAAACAAGCTCTGTTTCTAATGCTGATTGGAACTGCTTTTCAGTAATGTATCCAATATTCTTCATCGTTTTTAAAATGATTTCTTGTCTTTCTTCAGCTTTTTCTTTATTCGCGTATGGAGAATAAAGGGTCGGTCCTTTTGGGATACCGGCAAGCATAGCAGCTTCTGCAAGAGTTAAATCGCTTGAGCTTTTTCCAAAATAATAATTAGCCGCAGCTTCAATTCCATACACTCCGTGACCATAGTAGATGGTGTTTAAATATCCTTCTAAAATCCGATCCTTACTATAATTTTGTTCTAATCGAATCGTATATAGAGCCTCGGTCGCTTTTCGCTGCCATGTTTTTTCATGCTCTAAAAATAGATTTCGAGCGTATTGCTGGGTAATGGTGCTGGCGCCTTGTACCTTTGCTCTTGCTTTTAAATCTGCTAAAGCGGCCCCGGCAATTCGTTTATAATCAAAGCCATTATGCTGATAAAAGCTTCGGTCCTCAATTGCAATAGTGGCTTCTAGGACATGGGGAGAAATATGATCAATGTCTACCCAATACCGCTTTTGACCATTGTGTAATTCTCCTATTTTTGAGCCGTCACTTGCATAAATGATCGTTGATTGTGGAACTGATAAAGAAGGAGGACCAAGCCATTTCGCATAAAGCACAATGCTTAAAATGATCGTTGAAAAAAAGATTAATAATAGCAAACCGATAAAAATGAGTGCGCGTATTGTTTTAAGCGTGATTCGCAATCGCTTAGGTGTGATCACATCCATGAAGCTCACCTCCATTCATTGCCTTTTTAGACATACTGTTAGCTATTATGTGTTTTTTTCAGTGATTTTAAACATTTTAAAAAAAGTCATAGATTTTTTCCTGATTTTCTGCTAGATTCATGTATAGTTTGAAAAGAAAAAGGGACAAGGGGACAGGTACTGTGTCCCATAATGAAATGGAAAATGGGACAAGAAACCTGTCCCTCTGTCCCAAGTCGAAAGGATGGTTAACATGAGTGAATTATGGTATACAGAGAAGCAAACGAAGAATTTTGGGATTACATTAAAAGTAAAACAATCGTTACATACAGAACAAACGGATTTTCAATACTTAGAGATGGTAGAAACAGAAGAGTTTGGTAACATGCTATTTCTTGACGGCATGGTCATGACTTCACAAAAGGACGAGTTCGTCTACCACGAAATGGTGGCACATGTTCCTTTATTTACTCACTCAAATCCGGAGAACGTTCTAGTTGTTGGTGGTGGAGATGGCGGTGTTATCCGTGAAGTGTTAAAACACCCTCAAGTAAAAAAAGCAACACTTGTTGATATCGACGGTAAAGTTATCGAATACTCAAAGAAATACCTTCCAGAAATCGCTGGTAAGCTTGACGATCCACGAGTAGACGTAAAAGTAGGGGACGGCTTCATGCATATCGCTGAAAGTGAAAATGAATACGATGTGATCATGGTTGACTCTACAGAGCCAGTCGGCCCAGCTGTGAATTTATTTACAAAAGGCTTCTATGCCGGAATTTCAAAAGCATTAAAAGAAGATGGTATTTTCGTTGCACAAACGGACAACCCTTGGTTCACACCAGAATTAATTACAAATGTTCAACGCGACGTAAAAGAAATTTTCCCAATCACACGTCTATACACTGCGAACATTCCAACATATCCAAGTGGTCTATGGACATTCACAATCGGTTCAAAAAAACACGATCCATTAGAAGTTAGCGAAGACCGCTTCCATGAAATCGAAACAAAATACTATACAAAAGAATTACACAAAGCTTGCTTTGTTTTACCTAAGTTTGTAAGTGATCTTATTAAATAAATCGAAACAAAAGCGCAAGAGCTTAGCTTCATTTAGTAAAATTTAATAATATCTAAAGCAAAAAAAGTGAGAGAAGGGAAATCTCTCACTTTTTGAATGGAGGTAATAGTCGATGAAATTTGATGAAGCATATTCAGGGAATGTCTTTATTAAAAGCCACCCTAATTATGAAGAAAGTGAAGCAGTTATCTATGGCATGCCGATGGATTGGACGGTAAGCTATCGCCCGGGCTCCCGTTTCGGCCCAGCGCGCATTCGTGAAGTCTCAATTGGTCTTGAAGAATACAGCCCATACTTAGATCGCGAATTAGATGAAGTAAAATACTTTGATGCTGGAGATATTCCACTGCCATTTGGCAATCCTCAACGAAGCATCGACATGATCGAAGAATACATTGATAAACTACTAGCTGACGGTAAATTTCCATTAGGAATGGGCGGTGAACACCTAGTTTCCTGGCCGGTAATGAAGGCGATGTATAAAAAATACCCTGATCTTGCGATTATTCATTTTGACGCACACACAGATTTACGTGATGACTATGAAGGTGAGCCATTATCTCATTCAACTCCAATTAAAAAGATCGCTGATTTAATTGGTCCAACAAATGTTTATTCTTTTGGCATCCGTTCTGGTATGAAAGAAGAATTCCAATGGGCAAAGAAAGTGGGCATGCACATCTCCAAGTTTGAAGTGCTTGAACCATTAAAAGAGGTTTTACCAAAACTAGCAGGGCGTCCTGTATACCTAACCATTGACATCGATGTTCTTGATCCTGCGCATGCACCAGGAACAGGTACAGTTGATGCTGGCGGTATTACATCAAAAGAACTTCTAGCTTCTGTTCATGAAATCGCTAAATCAGACGTACGTGTCGTAGGCTCTGACTTAGTAGAGGTCGCGCCGATTTATGATCACTCTGAACAAACAGCTAACACAGCAAGTAAGATTATCAGAGAAATGATTTTAGGATTAGTGCAGAAAAAAGGATAAAAGATATGGCCTGGTACTCAGTGTATCAGGCTTACTTTTTTGAAAAGTTTGTAATAATCCAGTTATATATGTAAAAAAACATGCCCCTCTACAAACCTGTCAACAGGATGTTTCGGCCAAAATTATGGATTGATTTCCAAGTATTAGGTCATCCTGTGGAAGTGTTACTTCTTCTAGTAAATCTACGAAAATACTGATAGATTCTAAATCACAAGACAAACCTCACAAGACTTTCCACCTATTAGAAACTATTACTGTTAAAATTATCCTCAAATATGACAAAAAATCACATGATACGATATCCATGTCAGCACATGAGTTGATAAGGAGGATGACAGACCATGAAGAAAAAAATGATTTTGTCAGTCGTAGCAGGTGCGGCCCTTTTAATGGCAAATCCAATCGCCCAAAAAGCAGACGCTGCATCAAACACAACACAAGCGAAAGTCTATTATTACCAATCAGGTAATATTGATCGTGAGCAAATCGATGAATGGATCAAAAAATATTTAAGTAACTTTCAGCTTCAACAATCTACTAATCATACAGAAGTAGAAACACCGAAAGAGGAACAAACACAAACTGAGCAGCCGGCAGCTGAACAACCAGCCCCTCAACAGCCTGCTCAACAACAACCAGCTCAAACCGAAGAACCAAAGGAGCAAGAGCAAGCAAGCTACCAATTAAGCGAGTATGAGCAACAAGTTGTTGATTTAACAAACCAAGAGCGTGCAAAACAGGGACTACCAGCTTTAAAAGTTGATCTTGAATTAAGTAAAGTTGCACGTGAAAAATCAAGTGATATGCAAAAAAACAATTATTTTTCACATACAAGCCCAACATATGGTTCACCATTTGATATGATGAAGCAGTTTGGTATCTCCTACAAAACAGCTGGAGAAAACATTGCCAAGGGCCAACGCACACCACAAGAAGTAGTTAACGCGTGGATGAATAGCTCAGGACACCGTCAAAACATCCTAAGCTCTAACTTCACTCATATCGGTGTGGGTCATGTTGCAGAAGGTAACTACTGGACTCAACAATTTATCGGAAAATAATCGTGGTAAAACGGCTAATCCTAGGATAGGGTTAGTCGTTTTTTGTTGTAATTTGAGGAATCGCAAATAAATAGCCGGAATCGCAAATATATTTTCAGAATCGCAAATAAATCCTCGGAAAAGCAAATAAAAATTCAAAATCGTAAATAAATTCCCCAGACAATACCCCGAAGCGCAACTTCTAAAAAGTTCTCTCTTGCACAGTTGCATTTGGTTCTTTATACTATTAAAGTTAAAGGAGAATGATGGAAAGGGAGTGTCTACATGTCAGAAAGCACGCCTATTCAAATCCATGTGTTATCAGAAATCCGCAAAGAGCATGAACAAGACAAAGATACAATCGAAGTTCACACAACCGGTGAGCGATTTTTAAAAGGAAACAACGTTTATCTTCGTTATGATGAAGAGCATGAGCTTGGTTCTGTTAAAACAACAGTGAAAATCGGGCCCGAAGAAATCATGATCATGCGCTCTGGAGCGGTTGCGATGAAGCAGCGTTTTATTCAAGGGCAAAAAACAGTCACAGATTATGCCACACCATTTGGAAAGCTTCAGCTTGAAATTAATACGAACTCATTAACAATAGATAAAACAGAGCTTGAAGATAGGCTCGTTATTTTATATGATTTGCAAATAGACGAAAATGAGAAACATGTACATAAACTAATGATGACATACAAGGAGGATAAAAAATGAATATCGTTGAGCAAGTAAAAGAACGGTTAAAAGAAGAAATCAAAGCAGCAGTTTTAAAAGCTGGTTTAGCAGAAGAAGCACAAATTCCTGATGTGTTATTAGAAATTCCAAAGGAAAAAGCCCACGGAGATTATTCAACAAACATGGCGATGCAGCTTGCACGTGTAGCCAAAAAAGCTCCTCGTATGATCGCAGATGAAATTGTTGCGAATTTTGATAAACAAAAAGGTTCCATTGATAAAATTGAAATCGCAGGTCCGGGTTTTATCAATTTTTATATGAATAATAGCTACTTAACAGACCTTATTCCAACGATTTTAAAAGCTGGAGAGAGCTACGGCGAGACAAATATTGGGGATAATGAAAAGGTTCAAGTAGAGTTCGTTTCGGCAAACCCAACTGGTGACCTTCACCTTGGTCATGCTCGTGGGGCGGCTGTAGGTGATTCATTATGTAATGTATTAGCTAAAGCAGGCTATGACGTATCACGTGAATATTACATTAATGATGCAGGAAACCAAATCAATAACCTAGCTTTATCTGTTGAAGCACGTTATTTACAAGCATTAGGTCAGGATGCTGACATGCCTGAAGATGGATACCACGGAGAAGACATCGTCGGCATCGGGAAAAAGCTTGCAGAAGAGTTTGGCGATAAGTTCGTTAACCAATCAAGTGATGAGCGCTTGGCATTTTTCAGAGAGTACGGCTTAAAATATGAAATGGCGAAATTAAAGGCAGATTTAGAGGAATTCCGGGTACCTTTTGATGTGTGGTATTCTGAAACCTCTCTTTACCACAATGGAAAAATCGATAATGCCCTTGCAGCATTAAAAGAAAAAGGCCATATCTATGAAGAGGATGGAGCGACTTGGTTCCGTTCGACAACATTTGGTGATGACAAGGACCGTGTACTCATTAAAAATGACGGTTCATACACATATTTAACACCTGATATTGCGTACCACAAGGACAAGCTTGACCGCGGCTTCACAAAGCTGATAAACGTATGGGGAGCAGACCATCACGGTTATATCCCTCGTATGAAAGCTGCGATTGAAGCTTTAGGATACAGCAAAGAAACACTTGAAGTAGAAATCATTCAGCTTGTTCACCTTTACAAAAACGGCGAGAAGATGAAAATGAGTAAACGTACAGGAAAAGCTGTTACAATGAGAGACCTAATTGAAGAAGTGGGTCTTGATGCAGTGCGCTATTTCTTTGCAATGAGAAGTGCGGATACTCATATGGATTTTGACCTTGATTTAGCTGTTTCTAAATCAAATGAAAACCCAGTATACTATGCCCAATATGCTCATGCACGTATTTGCAGCATGCTGCGCCAAGGTGAAGAGCAAGGTTTAGAGTACGAAGAGAATCTAAAACTAGATGAGATTACATCTGAAAAGGAATTCGACTTATTGAAAAAGCTTGGGGAATTCCCACAAGCTGTAGCAGAAGCTGCACAAAAACGTATTCCGCATCGTATCACAAACTATATCTATGACTTAGCATCTACACTACACAGCTTCTACAATGCTGAAAAAGTGTTAGATCCTGAAAATACAGAAAAGAGCCGTGCAAGACTTGGTTTGATGAAAGCAACACAAGTGACGTTACAAAACGCATTAACCATTATTGGGGTTTCTGCACCTGAAAAAATGTAAAATGGAAAAACTCAGATGCCTAGGAAGATGCATCTGAGTTTTTTTATATGGGTAGAATTGTGGCGAATTTTGTCTAATCGCAAATAAAATCTGAGAATCGCAAATAAATCCCCAAAATAGCAAATAAAATCCCAGAATCGCAAATAAATTCCTCAATACTAAAATAACAGGCTAGCTCACCCCGAAAATTACCATTGAATAGTGGCTCCACCTATTCGTTTTACTCCCCGAATCTTTGAAACATCTTCACATAGCTTCAATGCAGCTCTATCTTTTTGCTTAGCTTCAATCATGAAATCTACATCAACATTCATTTCTTTCAATACCTTCAATAGAGGCATCAAAAATTCGACATCAACATAGTCGGCATGACTTCGAAATTCTTTCTCGGATTTCGGGGAGGAGACATGGATTTTAGGTTTTAATCCAACCCAATCCCATGTAGGAAAAATTGCAGGAAGCAGCACTTCAATCTTTTCGCCCTCATCTTTATTGGCCATAAAATGATGGTAATCAAAGACAAGGGGAATCTGTTCCTTCCTGCAAATAGCAAGTGTTTCAGAGGTTGTATAGGTTTTATCATCATTTTCAAGCGTCATACGGTTTTTAATAGGAGTTGGTAGCATTTTAATATTTTGATGAAACCGCTCAATAGCTGTTTGTTTATCCCCATAGGCCCCGCCCACATGAATATTGATAATGGCCCCATCCGCAAGGTCCATTGCGTCTAATACATCATAGTGATATGACAGATCAAGGACTGCATTTTCGGTAATATACTTTTTATCACTTGTAAACAACGTAAATTGGTTCGGATGAAAACTCACACGCAGCTTGTATTTTTTCACAAGTGCCCCAATTTCCGAAAAAAGTTCCTTAAACGGTGTCTTATAATCCCAGAGCACTTCCGGGTGTGTGGCTAGCGGAATGATCGATGATGATAAGCGATACACCCATATTTCATGGGCAATATTGTAGTGGATCATGCGTAATGTGTGTTCAAGATTTTGCTTTGTGACATGTAACAGCTGATCATGTCGTGCGTGCTCGTCGAGTTTTTTCCAACGAGTATAGGTTAGGGATTTTGCGGGGGAGCAGTCCCAAAGGGAAAGAGCATGTGAAACATATCCGAATCGAATAATCATGGGACTCCTCCTCTATTAGGTTATAAAAAATGAGAAATGAGTGTGGCGAATTTTTCTTTTACACGATGGGAAAATGATCTTTTTTTATAAAGTTCATATGTTAATAATTCAGAACGAGTAAAATCAGAGTAAACAAATTGCTTCACATCCTTAATAAACTCCTTATCGTAAATGAAACAATTCATTTCATCATTTAAATAAAAACTGCGTTTATCAAAGTTTGCTGTACCAATATCACATATATGATCATCAATCATAATCATCTTTGCGTGAAAAAAGCCATGATAAAATTGATAAATTTCACAGCCTGCTTCCAGAAGAGGTCCGTAATAGGGAAAAGCAGCTTCCTTGACTAAAGGGTGATCCTTTCTCATCGGAACGAGAACTTCCACCTTCACGCCTCTGGAAAGAGCAGCTAATAAATCCTCAAATAGCTGTTTTCCAGGAATGAAGTAGGGAGAACAAATAATGATTTCTCTTTTCGCATCTTGAATAAATGACCGGAAATGCTGTTGCAGGTTTTCTCCATATGTTGAGACGAACAAATGCGTGCTTTTGCCTGCCCGTTGGTCTGGATAATACCGTTGATCATGTACATCATTCTCTCCAGTGGAATCATACCAATCTGTTAAAAATTGTGTTTGTAAATCAGTTACACCTTCACCGGTCATTTTAAGGTGAAAATCTCTCCAGAAGCCTAAATCAGGATCCTGGCCAATGTACTCTTTACTAATATTAAAACCGCCTAAATAGCCAATCTTCCCATCTAAGACAGTAATCTTGCGATGATTCCGTGCTTGAAGGGTGTAAAAAAGAAATGGAAATCTAGGCTTATGTGTATAAACGACTCTCACACCTTTTTCTTTAAGTAAGGCGATACTTTTTTTGGACAATTTTGAGCATCCGATATAATCAATTAGCAGTCTAACTTCAATACCTTGACTTGCTTTTTCCCCTAGGATTGATAGAAATTCATGACTGATCTGATCGTTTTTGATAATAAAAAATAGCACATGGATACTTTTTGTACTATTTTTAATTTCCTCAAATAAGTCCTTGTAAAAAGAATCTCCATCGGTAAATAAGGTGAGATCACTTTTTCGAGGTGGATATTGAGTATATTTTGATTTTTTGAGGTGGTGTTTTCTGCCAAGTTTGTAATCAATAACACACCAGACAATAATTGCTACTATGATAAAGCTCATGATGAAAAAAAGTTTCAACCGTGATACCTCCTAGCAGCATTCCTGCAATATTTCATAGTAGGTTTTGCTGTTCTTGGATTTTTTATACAATCAGTAAGTAGGTGGTCAAGGCGCTTACGATAACCAGCATATTTCCTAAAGAAACGAATACATTGTAAAAACGAACAAAAGTATTGACTGAATGCTCATTCATTTATTATGATAAGGATATAACTAATGTCTTTTAAAAAGGGGAAAAGGCATAGACCGCGACAAATGGGAGATTGGGGGAGAGAAAAGTGGATGCATTACTATGGGTGAATTTCCTGGCATTTTTAATTGTAACCGCTTACGCAGTTCATCTTTTTGTCTACTTAATACGTACAAGAATGGCGTATATTAAGCTTGGAAAAAAGGTTGAATTCGATGGCAAAGTAAAAGAACGACTTGAAAAAATATGGGTCAATGTGTTTGGCCAGAAAAAGCTTTTGAAGGATAAAAAGAGCGGAATCATTCATGTTATGTTTTTCTATGGGTTTATTCTCGTACAATTCGGTGCGATTGATTTTATTATAAAAGGGCTCATCCCGGGAGCACATCTTCCGCTAGGGCCGCTGTATCCAGCATTTACGTTTTTCCAGGAAATTGTTACATTTATGATTTTAGTGGCTGTAGTTTGGGCGTTTCACCGCCGTTATATTGAAAAGCTTGTCCGCTTAAAAAGAGGCTTTAAATCCGGACTTGTCCTATTATTTATCGGCGGGCTTATGCTGTCAGTATTACTAGGGAATGGGATGGGACTCATTTGGCATGGTCATGAACTGACCTGGTCTGAACCGCTGGCATCTTCCTTTGCGTTTCTATTAGGTTTTGTAGGAGAAACAGGATCAATTGTGATGTTTTATGTAGCATGGTGGATTCATTTATTATTCTTATTAACCTTCCTAGTGTATGTTCCGCAATCAAAGCATGCTCATTTAATTGCAGGACCGGCAAATGTCTATTTTAACCGGACGTCAAATCCAGGAAAACTTGAAAAAATTGATTTTGAAGATGAAACACAAGAAACCTTTGGTGTCGGAAAAATTGAAGAATTTACACAGCCGCAGTTAATTGATTTATATGCATGTGTAGAATGTGGCCGTTGTACAAATATGTGCCCGGCAACAGGCACAGGAAAAATGTTATCACCTATGGATTTGATTATTAAGCTGAGAGATCATTTAACTTTTACAGGGGCAGCTGTAACGCAAAAGCAACCTTGGGTACCTGCAGTTGCATTCAGTAACACGAAGGGAAATCAAATTGCGATGATGGCAGCAAGCTCCGGGGCACAGGAGTCAGCAGCTGCAGCTGCCGGTTATAACGCATCCTTAATTGGGGATGTCATAACAGAAGAAGAGATTTGGGCCTGTACAACCTGCCGTAACTGTGAGGATCAATGTCCTGTCATGAATGAGCATGTCGATAAAATCATTGATATGCGCCGCTACCTTGTTTTAACAGAAGGAAAAATGGATGCGGATGCTCAACGTGCAATGACGAATATTGAGCGCCAAGGAAATCCATGGGGTCTTAACCGCAAGGAACGAGAAACATGGCGCGAAGCCCGCGAAGATGTTCATATTCCTACAGTCAAGGAAATGAGCAAAGCAGGGGAAGAGTTTGAATACTTATTCTGGGTGGGCTCGATGGGATCCTATGATAACAGGAGCCAAAAGATTGCCCTATCTTTTGCAAAACTATTAAATGAAGCAGGAGTAAAATTTGCGATTCTTGGCAACAAAGAGAAAAACTCAGGAGATACGCCGCGCCGATTAGGGAATGAGTTTTTATTCCAAGAGCTTGCAACAAAAAACATTGATGAATTTGTTAAAAATGATGTGAAGAAAATCGTCACAATTGATCCTCATGCTTACAATATTTTTAAAAATGAATATCCGGACTTTGGACTTGAAGCAGAAGTGTATCACCATACAGAATTGCTTGCGGAACTAGTAGCATCTGGGAAGCTAAAACCAACGCTTCCGGTTAATGAAACAATTACTTTTCATGATTCCTGCTATTTAGGAAGATATAATGAAGTATATGATGCGCCAAGAAATATCTTAAAAGCAATACCGGGTGTCAAGCTTGTTGAAATGGAACGAAATCGTGAAAAAGGAATGTGCTGTGGAGCGGGCGGAGGTTTAATGTGGACAGAAGAAGACACAGGAAGCCGTATCAATGTCGCAAGAACAGAACAGGCATTAGCCGTTAACCCATCTGTCATTAGCTCTGGCTGCCCTTATTGCTTAACGATGCTAAGTGATGGCACAAAGGCGAAGGAAGTCGAAGAAGCGGTAAGCACCTATGATGTAGCAGAGCTGCTGGAAAAGTCGATTTTTGGCGAACGAAAAGAGCTAGTTTCATAGTCACTTTCAAAGATGGATACGATAAAATAAAAAGAGGGGATATCCCCTCTTTGACTATGAAAATAAATTGAGCGAGCGTTCAGTCAGTATTGTAAGCGTTTACTATTATCGCGACAAAGGGGAGATTAAATATGGCAAAAACAGTGATATTAAGTGGGGTAAGAACACCGATCGGAAAATTTGGCGGAGCTTTGTCATCATTAACAGCTTCAGAGCTAGGCGGTATTGCGATGAAAGAAGCTTTATCAAGAGCAAAGGTCCAGCCTGAAGACGTACAAGAAGTTATTTTTGGAAATGTATTGCAAGGGGGACAAGGGCAAATTCCTTCCCGTCAAGCTGCAAGAGCTGCTGATTTACCTTGGCATGTCAAAACGGAAACAGTGAATAAAGTGTGTGCATCTGGATTAAGAAGTGTCACAATGGCGGATCAAATTATCCGCGCAGGTGATGAAGAGGTGATCGTTGCAGGCGGAATGGAATCAATGAGCAATGCGCCTTATATGATGCCAAAGGCGAGATGGGGCCTTAGAATGGGCGATCACCCGGTGAAGGATTTAATGATTCACGACGGTTTAACGTGCAGCTTTACAGGTGTACATATGGGCACTTACGGCAACAGCACCTCTAAGGAGCTTGGAATCACGAGAGAGCAGCAGGATGAATGGGCGTTACGAAGTCATATGAGAGCAGTTGCAGCCCAAGAATCAGGGGTACTAGACGAAGAGATCACACCAGTTTCAGTTCCGCAGCGCAAGGGAGAGCCACTTATCGTGGACAAAGATGAAGCACCGCGTAAGGATACATCAATTGAACGATTAGCGAAGCTTTCCCCTGTTTTTGACCATGATGGAACAATTACGGCTGGAAATGCCCCTGGAATTAATGACGGTGCGGCTGCACTCGTTCTGATGAGTGATGAAAAAGCAAAGCAGGAAGGCAGAGAACCTCTTGCAACGATTTTAGCTCATACAGCCATCGCTCTTGAAGCTGAAGACTTTCCGAAAACCCCTGGACTTGTCATTAATGAACTATTAAAGAAAACAGGGAAATCTGTAGAAGATATTGATTTGTTTGAAATTAATGAAGCCTTTGCTGCAGTGGCGTTGGCTGCAAACCAATTGGCTAATCTTGATCCTGAAAAGGTTAATGTCAATGGAGGGGCAGTAGCACTCGGACACCCAATCGGTGCTAGTGGTGCAAGAATTCTGATTACCCTTATTCATGAATTAAAGCGCAGAGGCGGAGGTATTGGAGTCGCTGCAATCTGCTCAGGCGGAGGTCAGGGTGACGCCATTATGATCGAAGTTTAATAGAATGATGTAACTAAAAATCAAGGAGGTTCCTATGACAATTCAAAAAATCATGGTTGTTGGTGCAGGACAAATGGGTTCGGGTATTGCTCAAGTATGTGCAATGGCGGGATTTCAAGTGATTCTTCATGATATGAACGAGGAAATCGTCCAAAAAGGATTAAATTCCATAAAAAAACAGCTTCAAAAACAGGTGGATAAAGAAAAGCTTGCTGCCAAGGAGAAAGAAGCGATCATTCAAAGACTTACTCCTTCTGCAAATCTGGAAAGCGCGAAAGTGGCAGATCTGATTATTGAAGCGATAATCGAAAAGATGGATGCCAAAACCGCTTTGTTTGAAAAGCTGGATCAGCTGGCGGATGAACATGTTATTTTAGCGACAAACACATCATCTCTACCAATTACAGAAATTGCGGCAGCAACAAACAGACCGGATCGTGTCATCGGCATGCACTTTATGAACCCTGTTCCTGTCATGAAGCTTGTCGAAATTATTCGCGGGTTGGCAACGTCAAATGAGGTGTATCAGCAAATAGAAGATGTAGTCAAAAAATTAAATAAAACACCTGTTGAAGTACAAGACTTCCCGGGGTTTGTCTCAAACCGTATTTTAATGCCAATGATTAATGAAGCGATTTTTACGGTGTATGAAGGTGTTGCAGAGCCGGAAGCAGTTGATGAGGTCATGAAGCTTGGAATGAATCATCCGATGGGACCGCTGACACTAGCTGATTTTATTGGCTTAGATACGTGTCTTTATATTATGGAAACACTTCATGAAGGCTTTGGTGATGACAAATATCGACCATGTCCGTTACTGCGAAAATATGTTAAGGCGGGTTGGCTTGGCCGCAAATCTGGTCGAGGCTTTTATCACTATTCATAATTCAAAACGCTTGGAAAAGGTATAGACAAAAGGGGTGAGCATCTATGAATCTAGCGTTTACAGAAGAACAAATCATGATGCGAAAAATGGTGCGTGATTTTGCGAAAGCAGAGGTCGAGCCGTTTGTTGATCAGATGGAAAAGGGGATATTTCCAAGAGATCTCATAAATAAAATGGGGGAACTGGGACTAATGGGGATCCCAATTCCGAGCAAATACGATGGGGCTGATATGGACTTTACCTCATATACAATGGCCATACATGAACTAGCAAAGGCAAGTGCGACACTAGCTGTTATCTTATCTGTTCATACATCTGTTGCAACCTATCCGATTTTATCATTTGGAACAGAAAAGCAAAAAGAGAACTATGTCAAAAAGCTGGCAAGTGGAGAGCAATTAGGGGCCTTTTGCTTAACAGAGCCTAGCTCAGGTTCTGATGCGGCCAGCATGAAAACAAAAGCAGTAAAGAAAGATCAGTATTATGTGTTAAATGGTTCAAAGGTGTTCATTACAAATGGTGGAGAAGCAGACACCTATATCGTCTTTGCCAGAACAGGAGAAGGGAAGGCAAGCAACAGCATTTCGGCCTTTATTGTTGAGAAAGATACACTTGGCTTCACAGTTGGTAAGGATGAGCACAAAATGGGCTTGAATGGCTCAAGAACCGTTCAGCTTATTTTTGAAGATGCACAGGTCCCGGTTGAAAATCTGCTCGGCAAGGAAGGGGAAGGCTTTAAAATTGCGATGGCAAACCTTGATGGGGGAAGAATTGGCATCGCTGCACAGGCACTGGGCATTGCAGAGGCAGCATTAGAAAAGGCCACACAATACGCCAAAGAGAGGAAACAATTTGGAAAGCCCATTGCAGCTCAACAAGGTATTTCTTTTAAGCTTGCTGATATGGCAACAAACGTGGAAGCAGCAAAGCTATTAGTCTATCAGGCAGCATGTTTAAAGGATCAAGGATTACCTTGCGGAAAGGAAGCAGCAATGGCTAAATTATTTGCTTCTAAAACGGCGATGGACGTCACCACAGAAGCGATTCAGGTGTTCGGAGGCTATGGCTATACGAAGGATTACCCTGTTGAACGCTATTTCCGTGATGCGAAGGTATGTGAAATTTATGAAGGAACAAGTGAAATCCAACGAATTGTCATTAGCAAGCATTTACTGAACGAACGACGAAAATAACGGGTTTTTTAAAGGGGAGAACAAGATGTACTTTAAGCTGTCAGATGAGCATGAGATGTTAAGAAAAACGGTTCGGGATTTTGCCAAAAAAGAAGTTGAACCAACAGCAGCTGAACGCGATGAACAAGAAAGATTTGATATGAACATTTTTAAGAAAATGGCGAAGTTAGGGTTAACAGGAATCCCTTGGCCTGAGGAGTATGGCGGAATCGGCAGTGACTATTTGGCCTATGTCATTGCGGTTGAGGAACTTTCAAGGGTATGTGCATCAACAGGTGTAACCTTGTCTGCCCACACGTCCTTAGCGGGGTGGCCGTTATATAAGTTTGGCACAGAGGAGCAAAAACAGAAATATTTAACACCGATGGCACTCGGAGAAAAAATTGGTGCATATGGATTAACAGAGCCCGGTTCAGGATCTGATGCTGGCGGTATGCGCACACATGCAAGAGAAGAAGGAGACCACTACGTGTTAAACGGGTCAAAAATTTTCATTACCAACGGAGGAATCGCTGATCTTTATATCGTTTTTGCCATAACAGACCCATCAAGTAAACATAAAGGCACAACCGCGTTTATCATCGAAAAAGACTTTGAAGGTTTTTCGATTGGAAAAAAAGAAAGCAAGCTGGGCATTCGTTCATCACCGACAACAGAAATTATCTTTGAAGAATGTAAAGTCCCGAAGGAGAACATATTAGGTCAAATTGGGGAAGGCTTCAAAATTGCGATGATGACATTAGATGGCGGCAGAAATGGAATCGCAGCTCAGGCGGTAGGAATCGCTCAAGGCGCACTAGATGCAGCGGTTGCCTATGCAAAGGAAAGGGAACAATTCGGCAAGCCTATTGCTGCACAGCAGGGGATTAGCTTCAAGCTTGCCGATATGGCAACGAATATTGAAGCCGCGCGCCTACTAACCTATCAAGCTGCATGGCTTGAATCAGAGGGCATGCCTTATGGAAAAGAATCTGCGATGTCAAAGCTTTTTGCAGGAGATACAGCGATGAAAGTCACAACAGAGGCTGTCCAAGTATTTGGAGGTTACGGCTATACAAAGGATTACCCTGTTGAACGCTACATGAGAGATGCAAAAATCACTCAAATCTATGAAGGAACTCAGGAAATCCAACGACTGGTTATTTCTAGAATGCTAACAAAATAGGAAAAAGTTATTCCTCTAGGCTACAACACTGTTTGAAGCAGTCTGAGGTATCTATGTTAGGTGGGAAACGTAGATGAAAAAACGAGAAGTTGTCGCATCTGTGAAGGATGAAAAACTTATTGAAAAACGAAGGGAGCAAATGATCAAGGGAGCGGTCACTCTTTTTAAAGAAAAAGGATTTCATCGTACGACAACAAGAGAAATTGCTCGAGCTGCAGGCTTTAGTATCGGCACATTATATGAGTATATCCGCACAAAAGAGGATGTGCTGTACTTGGTCTGTGACCGAATTTATGATCAAGTTCACATCAGGCTTGAACAAGATCTTGATACAAAAAAAGGAACTATTGAAAGCTTAAAGCAGGCAATAAGAAATTATTTCAAAGTAATGGATGACATGCAGGATGAAGTCCTTGTCATGTACCAGGAAGCGAAATCTCTATCAAAAGATGCACTTCCATATGTGTTAAAAAAGGAAATCGAAATGGTTGAAATGTTTAAAAACATTATTGATAGCTGTGTCAGAAATGGAGAACTGACTCTTTCAGAAAAAGAATCAGAACTAATCGCGCACAATATTTTTGTTCAAGGACAAATGTGGGGGTTTCGAAGGTGGGCACTCCAGAAAATATATACGATTGAGGAATATATTGAGCTGCAAACAAAGGTGATTTTACAAGGGGTAGGAGAGAAATCAAACGAACAAAGAGGTGATTAGATGGCAGTTACAGAAGTGTATAAACCGGCACATGCGATTCGATTTGTCACAGCATCCAGCTTATTTGATGGACACGATGCATCCATCAACATTATGCGTCGGATTTTACAAGCAAGTGGAGCAGAAGTGATTCATTTAGGACATAATCGTTCCGTAGAAGAAATTGTATCTGCTGCTATTCAGGAGGATGTCCAAGGAATTGCGATTTCTTCTTATCAAGGAGGACATGTTGAATTTTTTAAATACATGTATGATTTGCTCCAGGAAAAAGGAGCAGGGCATATCCGTCTTTTTGGCGGCGGTGGCGGCGTCATTATTCCCAGAGAAATAAAAGAGCTCCACGAGTACGGAATCGCAAAGATTTTTTCACCTGAAGACGGGCGGGAGCTAGGCTTACAGGGAATGATTAATTACATGTTAAAGGAATGTGATTTTTCAACCGTAGGAAATGATGATATCGAAATTGACCAGCTCAGAACTGGTGATACGAAAACTGTTGCAAAGCTGATTTCCTATGCAGAGGCAAAAATTTCACAGCAATCATTACCTGAAAAAGTAGAACCTATTTTCCAGGAAATGATCTCAGAACAAAAGCAGATACCTGTACTTGGAATCACAGGGACGGGTGGAGCAGGAAAAAGCTCGCTAACAGATGAATTAATTAGACGATTTCTAAATGAAATCGAAGATATTCGGATTGCTGTTTTATCCGTAGATCCTACAAAGCAAAAAACAGGGGGAGCTTTGCTAGGAGACCGAATTCGAATGAATGCCATTTTTTCACCAAAGGTGTTCATGAGAAGCTTAGCAACTCGTCAGTCAAAGTCAGAGCTTTCACTCGCTATTCATGATGCGATTTCCATCGTGAAATCAGCAGGGTTTGACCTAGTGATTGTAGAAACGAGTGGAATCGGGCAAGGTGATGCGGAGATAGCCGAGATCTGTGATCTTTCCATGTATGTGATGACAAGTGAATTTGGAGCACCATCTCAATTAGAAAAGATCGATATGCTCGATTATGCAGACCTAGTCGTCATTAATAAATTTGAACGAAAAGGCTCAGAGGATGCGAAGCGTCAAGTGCAAAAGCAATATCAACGCAGCCGGATGTTATTTGATAAAAGTCTTGATGAAATGCCTGTTTATGGCACGATTGCAAGTCAGTTTAATGATCTCGGAACAAATACTTTATTTGCCAGACTTTTAGAGTTAATCAATGAAAAGACGGGCTTGAATTGGCAAACGACTTTACCAGTTGTCAAAGAGGTCGAAAAACAAAACGTCATCATCCCGCCGGAGCGAAGATATTATTTAAGAGAAATTAGTGAAACAGTAAGAAACTATCATCTCCAAGCAGAAAAGCAATCAGAGATTGCAACAAAGCTTTTCCAAGTGAAAGGAGCTCTGGAAGCTTTAAGGGAGCATGAACAGAATGAACAGGTTATAACATCTTTACAAGCTCTTCAAGAAAAACTTGAGCACCAGCTGACACCATATTCAAAGGAATTATTATCGAATTGGCCAAGATTGCGGGAAAAATATGCCCAAAATGAATTCACAACCGTGATCCGCAATAAGGAAATTGTAACAAAGCTACGTACTACATCTCTTTCTGGATTGTCTATTCCGAAAGTTTCATTACCAAAATACAGAAACGATGGCGATATTTTGGTGTGGTTATATAAAGAAAACGTTCCGGGGGCTTTTCCTTTTACAGCAGGTGTTTTCCCTTTTAAACGTGAAGGGGAAGATCCTAAGCGTCAATTCGCTGGAGAAGGAACTCCAGCACGGACAAATCGCCGTTTTCATTATTTATCAAAAGATGATACGGCAAAACGTCTGAGTACTGCCTTTGATTCTGTTACTTTATATGGAGAGGATCCTGCCTACCGACCTGATATTTATGGGAAAATCGGAGAAAGCGGTGTAAGTGTATGTACGCTTGAGGATATGAAAAAGCTATATGAAGGCTTTGACCTTTGTGCGCCATCCACCTCAGTATCGATGACAATTAACGGTCCTGCCCCAATTATTTTGGCGATGTTTATGAACACGGCGATTGATCAGCAGGTGAAAAAGAAGGAAGCGGAATTAGGTCGTCTATTAACAGCTCAAGAGCTAGATGAAGTAAAGGCCTACACGCTCCAAACCGTAAGAGGAACCGTTCAGGCTGATATTTTAAAAGAAGATCAAGGACAAAATACATGTATTTTTTCAACGGAATTTGCCTTAAGGCTAATGGGAGATATTCAGCAGTATTTTATCGATCATAAAGTGAGAAATTATTATTCCGTGTCGATCTCCGGCTATCATATTGCAGAAGCTGGGGCAAATCCTATTTCTCAACTCGCCTTTACGCTTTCTAACGGATTTACGTATGTAGAATATTACTTGAGCAGAGGAATGGATATTGATTCATTTGCTCCAAATCTGTCTTTCTTCTTTAGCAATGGGTTAGATCCTGAATACACAGTAATCGGACGTGTAGCACGAAGAATTTGGGCGACAGTGATGAGAGACAAATATGGCGCAAATGAACGAAGTCAAAAATTAAAGTATCATGTCCAAACATCCGGGCGCTCTCTTCATGCACAAGAAATTGATTTTAATGATATTCGCACAACACTTCAGGCATTGATGGCTCTTCATGATAATTGCAATTCTCTGCACACCAATGCTTACGATGAAGCCATTACAACGCCAACAGAAGAATCTGTTCGCCGCGCGATGGCGATCCAGATGATTATTACAAAAGAACACGGATTAACAAAAAATGAAAACCCTCTTCAAGGTTCGTTTATTATAGAAGAATTAACTGATTTGGTGGAAGAAGCGGTCTTAAAGGAATTCGACCGAATCAATGAACGCGGGGGAGTACTTGGGGCGATGGAAACCCAGTATCAACGCGGAAAAATCCAGGATGAATCCATGTACTATGAAATGAAAAAGCATACCGGAGAGCTTCCAATTATTGGAGTTAACACCTACTTAAACCCTAATCCTCCATCTGAAGAAATGATGGATACGATGGAGCTTGCACGTGCATCAAAAGAGGAAAAAGAAACACAAATTCAAAACCTCCAAGCATTCCAACAAGCACATGAACATGAGGTAAGTGAAGCATTAGAAAAATTAAAACATACAGCGATTCATAACGGAAATATCTTTGCCGAACTAATGGAAACAGTCAAAGTCGCAAGCCTCGGACAAATCACACAAGCCCTATACGAAGTTGGCGGACAATACAGACGAAATATGTAAAAGCAAACAGAGAAACCGGTCAGCATCGGTTTCTTTTCTAGTTGTAAAATCTCAGGGGTAAATATGCGATGTCGAATGTTTTGTAGTAATACTTCTTTTTATATCAGTTAATATCGTACAATTTACTAAAGGCTCTTTTCCTATTGAATACTAATTTTAAAAAAACGTTAGTGGAATGGAGCGGAAGGTGCGAGACTCCTGCGGGAGCAGCGGGACAGGTGAGACCCCGCAAGCGTTAGCGCTGAGGAGGCTCACCACCCACCCCGCGGAAAGCGAGTATCCTGGAGCTGCAATCAACCACCGCAATACAAATTATTTCGGGAAATAAAATTAACGAAAATAGACAAGTTGAAAACAACCAAATTTTTAAATGTAAAGGTGGCATAAAGCGCTAGAAATTGTTTATAATGAATGGTATGATTTGTTAGGTTTATTTTGTACATAGATTTTTACTTTAAAATGGCTTCTTATCCTATATGGAAAGGAATAAGAAATTAGCCGATAGATAATGATGACCTTGAAAGGGAGTGCCGGAACTTGAGTCTAAAACAATTAACTGACGAGCAAATAAAAGAAATGGCAATGGTTGAAGTAGCATATGAGCTATTTGAAGAAAGCAAAAAACCTTATGTATTCAGTGAATTAGTAGAAGAAATAAAAGGTTTACTAGGATTAACGCAACAACAAGTCGAGGATAAAATCGCCCAATTCTATACAGATATTAACATCGATGGACGTTTTATTTGTGTAGGAGAAAATATGTGGGGACTGCGTACATGGTACCCATATGAGCAAATCGAAGAAGAAATTGTCCCAGTCGCTAAGCCGAAGAAGAAAAAGGCTAAGAAAACGGATGATGATGAAGATCTAGATGATGTATACGATGAGCTTGAAGAAGACCTAGACTATGATGTTCTAGATGACTTCGATGACACGGACGATGAAGACGAAGAAGATGAAGATTTCGATGATTTAGATGATACAGATGATGATCTAGAAGATGACGATCTCATTGACGATGATGAGGACTATGATCTAGATGACGAAGAAGAAGACGAAGATTTTGACGACTTGGATGAAGAAGAAAAATAAAAAGAATTCGTCTTGACTTTCTTTTTCTAACTAGGTAGAATCTATTTTGGGCTCTTAAAAAGCAATTGTTTTATCAATTACACAATTACAGCTCCCTTTCAAATGTTTTGGAAGGGAGCTTTCTTATTTTATACTTTAAGAATATTTAACTTTATTAAAGGATTAAAGTATAAGAAAAGACATCGACTTCCTCCATTCTTGGCGGTAAGTCGTGATTTTCTAATATGAAAGCTTCTATATAGTAGATGTGATTTGGGACAAGCTTTTTATCAGATGAACTCCAAATTGTATCCACTTTTATGTTATTAAATGATTTTTTCATCTTTTGCACAAAATAAAAACATACAAGCTTCTGAGGGGGAAGACCATGACAAAGTATATTTTTGTAACAGGTGGCGTTGTGTCATCTCTAGGAAAAGGGATCACCGCTGCATCACTAGGAAGATTATTAAAAAACCGTGGCATGAGTGTAACGATTCAGAAATTTGATCCTTACATAAATGTTGACCCAGGGACAATGAGTCCATATCAGCATGGGGAAGTGTTTGTAACAGGTGACGGCGCTGAGACTGACTTAGACTTAGGTCACTATGAGCGTTTTATTGATGTAAATTTAACTAAATTTAACAACGTGACAACAGGAAGAATTTATTCAACTGTCTTAAAGAAAGAGCGTCGCGGAGATTATCTTGGAGGAACTGTTCAGGTTATTCCGCACATTACAAATGAAATTAAAGAGCGTGTTTTCCGTGCAGGAAAAGAAACAGGCGCAGATGTTGTTATCACTGAGATTGGCGGGACAGTAGGTGATATTGAGTCACTTCCATTCCTTGAAGCGATTCGCCAAATTAAGAGTGATATCGGCCGTGATAATGTGATGTACATTCACTGTACGCTTGTACCTTATATCAAAGCTGCTGGTGAATTGAAAACAAAACCAACACAACATAGTGTAAAAGAATTACGCAGCTTGGGAATTCAGCCAAATATCATCGTTGTTCGTACAGAAATGCCAATTTCTCAGGACATGAAAGACAAAATCGCATTATTCTGTGACATTGATACAAACGCGGTTATTGAATGCCGTGATGCGGAAACTCTTTACTCTATTCCATTAGATCTGCAAGCGCAAAACCTTGATACAATTGTTTGTAACCATTTAAAACTTAACTGTAATGAAGCGGATATGACAGAATGGAAAGAGCTTGTACAGCGTGTAACAAACCTTTCTAAAACAACGAAAATTGGTCTTGTTGGTAAATATGTTGAACTTCAAGATGCCTATATTTCTGTTGTTGAAGCATTACGCCATGCAGGTTATGCATTTGACTCAGATATTGAAATCAAATGGGTAAATGCTGAAAAGTTAACAAAAGAAACCGTAACAGAAGAGCTTTCAGATGTTGATGGTATTTTAGTACCTGGCGGATTTGGCGATCGTGGCGTAGAAGGGAAAATCCTTGCTACAACATATGCACGTGAAAACAAAGTACCATTCTTAGGAATTTGCTTAGGTATGCAAGTAGCGTCAATTGAATATGCACGTAATGTTTTAGGATTAGAAGGTGCGAATTCATCTGAAATTGATCCAGATACTAAATACCCTGTTATCGATCTTCTGCCAGAGCAAAAGGATATTGAAGATTTAGGTGGAACACTGCGTCTTGGTTTATCTCCAAGTAAGCTTCAAGAAGGGACTCGTGCATTTGAAGCATATCAAGATGAGGTGATCTATGAACGTCACCGTCACCGCTATGAATTCAATAACGAATACCGTCAGGCGATGGAAGATGCTGGATTTGTCTTCTCTGGAACAACTCCGGACGGACGTTTAGTAGAAATCGTAGAGCTTAAAGACCATCCGTGGTTTGTGGCTTCACAATTCCACCCGGAATTCACATCTAGACCAACTAGACCACAACCGCTATTCCGTGACTTCGTTCGCGCGTCACTAACAGCAGCAGAAAAATTATAAAACAAAGCAAAAACTACCTTCACTTACTTTTAAAAGTGATTTGAGGGTAGTTTTTTATTTTTTCTAAAGCTGTTTTCGTGATAGAGCGGAAGGCACTTGACTGCCCCGCAAGCCGAGGAGGCTCAGCTTCCTCCCCGGCAAACCTTGTGTCTGGAGCGCAATGGAACGAACAAATTTTATATTTAACATTTTTAAAAAACAAAAAGTATGCGAAAACAACCTTTCTAAAAGAAATATTGTTTTTATAGCAAAAACAATGTAGGTCAATAGAAGAATAATATTCTAATATATCATTTCTATAAGGGCATAAAAGTGAATTGAATTATATGAAAATTCATAGTAATGTTAAAAGTAGCTAGAAAAAAACAATGGTGAATACAAATAGAGGTATACGATGAATCTAACGATTAAAGATATTGCAAATATGGCTGGGGTTTCTCCAGGAACTGTATCGAAAATCATCAATAACTATAGTGGTATTAGTGAGAGCACAAGGAAAAAGGTCATGGATATCATCAATGAAACAGGTTATCAGCCAACCTTCTTTGCAAAAGCTCTAGCAACGAAAAAATCAAATCTAATAGGTCTCATCTATGCTGGAAAAGTGAATGTCGATTTCACCCATCCCTTTTTTAATGAAGTTGTCACATCCTTTAAAAAAGCGATTGGATTACTAGGCTACGACATTATCATGTTTTCGAATGAACAATTTTCAAAAAGCCATGAGAGTTATTTAGCAAGATGCCGCCATTTCAACGTTGATGGTTGTGTCATTATTGCAGGTGAGGAAATTGAAGATGCAATTTACGAACTTGTAAGGGAAGATGTTCCTTGTTTAGGTATTGACCTGGAGTTACAAGGACCTAAAGCAAGCTATGTTATGAGTGATAATGTGAATCTTGCCAAGAAAGTTGTTCAACACTTTTATGCACAAGGAATTCAGGATATTGGAATTATTGGAGGAAGAGAACATTTTCCTATTACCGAGCTTCGTGAAAAGGGCTTTAAAGAAGCCATGAATCAACTAGGTCTCAGCATTCATCCGGGCTGGTTGAAGTATGGTGACTTCAAGGAAGAAAGCGGCTATAATGCCATGAAAGAAATGCTAGAGACATCTACATATCCAAAAGCAGTTTTTGCAACTTCTGATTTAATGGCGTTCGGTGCAATTAAGGCGATTAAAGAGAAGGGATTAAAAGTTCCAGAAGATATCTCAGTCATTGGTTGTGATGATATAGATGCCTGCCGTTACAGCAGCCCGAATCTATCAACAGTTAAACAAAATAAAGAGCAATTAGGAAAACTGGCAGCCCGTATGTTAAACGATTTAATTCATGGAAAAACAGACTTAAAACCTGTTTTTATTGATACTGAACTGATCATAAGGGAATCTAGTGAAAAGTAAAGGAGGTCAGCTCATCATGGGCTGATCTTTTTATTGTGGAAAATAATGGGGATTTATGAACCTATGGCTACCTGCAGTTCTTATGGATTAGATATATCGACATAATCATACTTATGAAACATGCTCATTTCGTTTCTTTTTATACTAATGTGTAAGTCCTTTTTCTTATTTCTAAGAAACTGATTATATACCTTAAAAAGCATCTTGGATATGATTTCTCTTATAAGAATTCCTTGCGTTGAAAAGTAGTGATCGATAGTGGGGAAAAATGTTACAAACTGCATATATCTTCGTAACTGCTTCCCTTTCAATTGTTCTAAAAAATGAAAGTGTTTTCAACGAGGTGAGACACCGGTCTTTTTTAAGGAGGTGGTGTGATGAGAGAAAGAGATGAGGATTGATATTATTTAGGAAACCAGTGCTAAAAACTTTAAGAGGGGGTAATATGTTGAAATTTAAAAGCACCATAATCTGTCTAGTAGTTATATCATTTTTTACATCATCGTTATTATTTGGGATGAATTCATTAGTACATGCAACAGAAATTGATTCTATACCAAATACAACAAGAAGTTTTAAGGACTATGACAATAGTTATCTTTCCGTAACAGGTTATGCATCATCTGGGGTAAATGACCGAAGCCGTTACATTGATACTCCTTATTATCGTCAGGTTAAAACGGAAAGAGAGTTTTTGCAGGCTATTTTGGATGCTGAAAATGGCCGTGTGAAAGTAATAGAAGTGGCGAAAGATCTAAACTTAGGGTGGAAGGCATTAAATTTAAGTTCAGAAGAAGCCAAAAAATATCGGTTTATAAGAAATTATCGGGATCCTATGAACGGATTTACAAATCCGAAGTTAGCAACGTCCGGTGTTTCACAACTAGATATAAATAATGTGGATGGGCTAACGATCTTTTCAAAAAAAGGGAAAACCATTAGAAGTGCTGAATTTAAATTACAAAGATCAACGAATGATATTGTGATAAGAAATCTAAATTTTGATGGAATGTGGCAATGGGATGACACTGGAAAACATAAGGAAGTAGGCTGGACATTTATTAAAATAAATGGGGCAAATAATGTATGGATTGACCACTGTAAATTCACTATTGCAGCAGATGGATTAATTGATACAGAGAATGGTGGTTCTAATATTACCATCTCTTGGTCTGAATTCGGATTACCTGCAAATGAAAATCCGCCAGAAGATAGTGATATTTATCAATCGATCCAGTATATGGAAGGGAAGTATGCTTCAAATGAGCTTAATTCCGAGAGTGTATATTATAGCATGCGCAAAGGCGGTGCGACCAAAGAGCAGATCATGGCATATGCTGCCTACCACAGCAAGGTGCATTTAAGTGGTTCAGGAGATAAAGACTATATGAATTATGTGAGCAGTAGTGGTACGGAAATAAAGGATGGCAATCAAAGAATCCGTATAACGCTGGCCTATAACCGTTATACCAATATCGGGCAGAGAATACCAATGATTCGTCAAGGTACGGGTCATATGTACAACTGTTATCTTGATAACTCAACTCATTATGATGTATTAGAAAATGTAAGTGCTATTGCTGAATACGGAACTGATACTCTGTCACGGGCACTTAATGCAAGAAATGGAGCTTCTATTGCAGCAGATACCTGTGTATTCCATGATATTAACGAGCCAATTACAGGTGCTGAAATTCAAGGATTAGATACTAAAAACATGGATGAACAATGGGCTGAGCTATTTCAAAGCGCCTATAACAGAAATTTAATTGTTAACTCCCGCATAACAAATAAATACGGAGATTATACAGGTAGCAGCTGGGACAATAATGGAGAAAATCTATTTAATAAAGGATTTACATGGTATGACAAATCTACGATAGGAAATTGGGCATGGTCTTCACATATTGTGGGAAGCGAGAATATGAGTAAAATGAATCCGCCGACTGATCCATTTACTATTGGCTATGATTTTAACGAGGAGTTACCATATAACTATCATGTACTGCCATTAAATAGTGTCGTGACAACACTTACAAACTATGCAGGGGTAAACAAAGTGAATTTGAGTCCAATAGATTGGTTAAAAACTGATTATCGTTCTAAGAGAATGGAAGAATGACTAGAGATTTTTTCTGTTTAGCGAGCGGGAGTGTTTATTGAATAACGAGGAAAAGGGTGGAACATATTAGTTTGCTTAATATGTTTCGCCCTTTTTTTGACTTTTTATATATTAGGTCTTGGTGATTTACAAATTATTAAAATTTTTCTAAAAATCTACAAAAAATTCTATATCTAAATACGACCTTAAGAATTATAATATTCTAGATATTATATAAATAATCTTAGGGGGAAAAGGAATGAAGCGTTTATTATCGGTGCTTTTGGCTGTTTTACTTGGATTTGGACTTTTACCTGTTTCAACTTTTGCAATTGAGTCGAACGAACCTGAATTTGAAAAGTTTTTAAAGGGTATTGGCTGGGACAAGCAAGAATATATCAATTATATTGAAAGTAAAGAATGGTATTTAAAAGATTTTGAGTCTATTGATCAGCTTGGAACCCCTCTTATGGAAAAATCTATTCAACCTGTACTTGAGAGATTTGAATTGACCCGTGATGAGTTAAATGAGCTTCTTGTCGAATATGGTGATATTGAAGAAGGTCAGGATGTATTAGATGGAACATACATTATTTTTGAAGAAGAACTTTTTGAATATGTAGATTTTTATTTAAATGACATGGAAGGAACTCCAATTGATGAAGAAAACCTTCAGATTCTTCTTGATGAATATGGCTTTGACTCAAAAGAAGATCTTGAACAGTTTTTAAATGAAAATGACGATTCTATTGAAAACTATGAATATATTGAAGATCTAGAGTTGACTGTTGACTTTTATGTAAACGGTGACGAGTATTTAGACGAAATTTATGGGCTTTTTACAGAGATAGGTCTAACTGATAAGGAAGTTGAAAACCTGTTTGCTCATCTTGAAACGCTCGATTTTGAAGATCCTGCTTTTTTAGAAAAACTGATCGAGCTTAGCGATAGAATGATGGCGTTTGAGGATTTTGAATCTGCTGAAGAACTATCTGCAAAACAAATCGCAGAGCTTTTTGATATTTTTAGTGACATGCTTGATCTTTTCCAAATAGAAACAAAGTATTATCTTGTTAAAGATGGTGAAAAACAAGCAGTGTCATTTGAAACTTTGATGACAATGGATACTACAAACGGTTATGATCTATTAATTGAAATATATAACAAACAAGGCGAGTTTCTTGCTGATATCCTGTTAACAGCCGACATGTTTGGCTCCGAATTAATAAAGGAAACGGGAAAAGACATTAAGCAAGCAGAGGAAATTGTAACAAAGAATCAAAACGTATCTGAAGGACCAAAGGCAGTGAAACCATCTGTCAAAACAGTCAAAGGAGGCAAGCTGCCAAAGACAGCTTCTGACCATGCTAGAAATGCTATAGCTGGACTTGCACTTGTTTTAGTTGGTTTTGCTATGTTCCGACGTTTAAAAGCTAAAGGAATTTCATAAATGAGAAGGACAAGAAAAAGCAAGAGGAGCAGACGCCCAAAACGTTTGCTTCTTCTTTCTATATCTGTTTCGTTTATTTTGTTTGGATTGTGGTTTGGCAGTACAAATGCTTATACTTTTTTAAAAGGATATCTTCTTTTTAAAACAGGTCAAGTTGATGCTGAGAATAATAAAGTAAAGTCAGATTTGAATGAGACTATTGAGAAGGAACAAATTAAAGAGCAAGAGCAGAAACCTCTTTACCCTGAACGTCCTGAAAAGGGTGAAAATATTGGGGAGCTTATTATTCCAAAATTAGAGGCAAAGCTACCAATCTATCACGGAACAGCTGAAGAAGAACTGGAAAAAGGAGTGGGACATTTCGCAGGTAGTGTTCTGCCTGGTGAAAAAGATAATTCCGTCCTATCAGGGCATCGCGATACAGTGTTTCGAAAGCTTGGTGAAGTGGGAAAAGGCGACCTTTTAGTTGTTAAAACATCTGCAGGAGAATTTACGTATAAAGTGAAGAAGGTACGTATTGTTGACAAGGACGACCGAACAGTCATTGTGCCGAAACCAAGAGCAACACTAACTGTATCTACATGCTACCCGTTTGATTTTATCGGGGCATCACCAGAGCGCTATATCCTCGTCGCAGATCTAATTTCATCAAAACTTTAAAGTTCATCACCAAAGAGATTTGAACGCAAGTATCACTCTTCGAAATAAAGCGTTGCGAATGAACCGCCGGAACTGTGGGGATAGCCTAAAATCGTCGCTTTGCATGAAAGAATAAAATAAAATTAAGAACATTTGTTCTTTTGTGAATATCTTACTTTATTTCACAATAAGATGAACTATCATCTGTGAAATGAGGGGATAAGGTTGGCGAATGAAACTGTCATCACAAGAGAGATGCTAGCTCATTTTCTCGAACTTCAGCATAAGAAAAAAGAAGTCGAAACAGAAATTGATGAATTGAAGAGAGCTTTTAATGAATATTTTGATTTGTCGGTGGGTAAAAACGTTAAAGGAGAAATGGTCCTGCGGGATTACAAATTGCAAAGACAAATAAGAAATACAGTGAAATTTCAACAGCAACAGACCGTAAAAAGGCTTGAAGAGTTAAATTTGCTCGATCTTATAGAAAAAAAGCCTGATGAAGGGAAAATAAAATCAGCCATCCAACTAGGACTGCTACATGAAGAAGATTTAGAAGGCTGCAAAACAATAAATACTTCCCAAGCTATTTATGTAAAATACTTATCAACCAAGTAAACACTGGAGAAAATAGGTTAACCCTGTCCTAAATTTTTAGAACAGGGTTATTCACTTTTTGTCACTTTACTCCTCGTCATATTCACTTAAAATTTCATTTATTGTAAACTTTAGAGAATAATACACATATAAAGCTGTCATCAGTGCAGGATAGCCGTATCTTTGACCATCATCACCGGGAATTAGCGGTTGACGTAATTTTGTATCAATATGAAAATCTGTTACTGCCTCTAATCCTGCAGCTTCTCCCTTCACAATGGCAGATACCCCAACAGTTGGAATACCCATATCTGCTAGCTGTTTTGCAAGTGAAATAGCATTAGAGTCTGTTGAACGGTATGAAAAAAGGAGAACTCGGTCTGCTTGAGCCAGTTCTTTCATTTTGCCATTTTCGTCAAGTAGCGCTTCAGTTCGAAGCAGTGGCTCACTACTGTTCTTTGCTTCTATCGCAATGCTATGTAACTCATTGTGTCCATAAATATATAGTGTTCCTTCACCCATAAACGCTTGAGCCAATAGCCTCGCACTATCCTCTATAGAAAATTCCTCTTGGTCTAAGATCCGGTTGAAATGACCTGTTAATTGTGTTGTAAATATTTTCATCATAAGAGACAATCTCCTTTCATGTATCGTATATTATAGCGATAATAAGGTAGAGAAGAAAGTCAATAGTATTGAAGTATCGCTTTTATGATAAGCTTAAATCGATAAAGAAAAGTCTATAATATGACAATACGGTCAGAAATTGTCGAGAAAAGAAAAAGAAAACATGCAGGGAAAAAAAGGTTTGAGACGAATTAGTTATGTAGATTGCGCAAGTAGGTAAAAAATTTACCTTTCGTTATGAGTAATGGAGTGATTGTTGAGCGGGAGTTTTAAGCTTTTTTTCTATTTATATTAGATTAACTATAAAACATTAGAGGAGTATGCAGGATGCTAAAAGAAAAGATCTTAATTGTGGATGATCAGTATGGAATTCGTATTTTATTAAATGAGGTATTTCAAAAAGAAGGATATCAAACATTTCAAGCAGCAAATGGATTTCAAGCGTTAGAGATTGTGGAAAATCACTCACCAGATTTAGTATTGCTTGATATGAAAATACCTGGAATGGACGGTATTGAAATTTTAAAACGAATGAAGGTTGTTGATCAAGATATCCGTGTGATCATCATGACAGCTTATGGCGAGCTGGATATGATCCAAGAAGCAAAAGACTTAGGGGCACTTACACATTTCGCAAAGCCTTTTGATATCGATGAGATCAGAGATGCGGTAAAGAAATATTTACCACTTAAAGCGAACTAATCCACTTATATGCAGGGGAAAACCTTATAGGTAAAGGTTTAGTATAAATGAAGCACGTTTGATTTTGTCAAACCCCGTAACATTATATTACTCAAATATATGTCGAATTGTTGCCGTTTTGTGAAGATATTGGTATGCTATAAGATGTGAAAAGTGATCATGCGAAGTTTACATATAAGGGAATTATTTGGTCATGCTAGGTATGATATACTTTTCTGTATAAGAAAATAAGGTCTAAATAAGGTCAATTAGGAGGATTTTCGACATGCCTTTAGTTTCAATGACAGAAATGCTTAACAAAGCAAAAGACGCAGGATATGCAGTAGGTCAATTTAACATCAATAACCTTGAGTTCACTCAAGCAATTCTGCAAGCAGCTCAAGAAGAAAACTCACCAGTTATTCTTGGTGTATCTGAAGGTGCTGGACGTTACATCGGCGGCTTCAAAACAGTTGTTAAAATGGTAGAAGGTCTTATCGAAGACTACAATATCACTGTTCCTGTAGCGATTCATCTTGATCATGGTTCAAGCTTTGAAAAATGTAAAGAAGCAATTGATGCAGGATTTACATCTGTTATGATCGATGCTTCACACCACCCATTTGAAGAGAATGTTGAAACAACTGCTAAGGTTGTTGAGTACGCTCATGCAAAAGGTGTATCTGTAGAAGCTGAGCTTGGAACTGTTGGTGGACAAGAAGATGACGTTGTAGCAGAAGGCGTAATCTATGCTGATCCACAAGAATGTAATGAGCTAGTAAAACGTACTGGTATTGATTGCCTAGCACCAGCACTTGGTTCTGTTCACGGACCATACAAAGGCGAGCCAAACTTAGGATACAAAGAAATGGAAGAAATTGCGAATCTTACAAACATGCCATTAGTATTACACGGTGGTACTGGTATCCCAACAAAAGATATCCAAAAAGCTATTTCTTTCGGTACAGCGAAAATCAATGTTAACACTGAGAACCAAATTGCTTCTGCAAAAGTAGTACGTGAAGTGTTAGCTGCGAAGCCAAACGAATACGATCCACGTAAATACTTAGGACCAGCTCGTGACGCTATTAAAGAAACTGTTATCGGTAAAATGCGTGAATTCGGTTCTTCTAATAAAGCTTAATCCTATCATGGATAACTTTATAGCCGCCTTTCTTATTAAAGGCGGTTATATTCTGAATATTAAGAAAGCGCTAACAATAATCTATACATCCTCCTAATTCTTTACCTAGAAGACTAATCTTGATAGAATAATAGTTGGACGGACTCGCTTGTGCTTGTCCGTTTTCAATTTTAGTCCTGCTAATAAATCTTCAAAATGAATATCCACAAAGTAATTTAAGGGTTTTTTTAATCTTCTACAATTGATAACCGAAAACCAAACGTATAACAAGAGGAAATGTCGCATTTCTTAATAGTAAAACATTGTTGTCCCGCCTAATAGATGGTTTAATAATAGGAGGATGGTATGATTCATTTTGCCAAAATTAGTACATAAGTATAATTCTTATGTATTTACAGAAGAATTAAGGGCAATAAAATAGATAAACAGCTTGATCTTAAATTCGGAATTAATGTTGACAAGATGTTTAAATTCGGAAAACATGATGGACGTGTGAACGTATACATAATAAGAAAAGCGCAAGCGCCATGGTCAGCCTCGGGCAAATAAGACGCAAATGAATAGAAGACGTTCTTTATCTTCAATTCATTTGTGGCAAGACCCTAGAGGCAGTTACAAACGCGACGTCCTGTCGCTGTAACTGCACGTACACATCCTGTACTTCGGGGCTAGGCGCTGGATACTCAAACTAAGTACAAATTTGTATACTTCTTACCTGTGTGCAAAAACTTCGCCCTTGATGTTCTTTCCGGAAAGTCAACTTCTTAGAAGGGAGACTAACATGGAAAAATTAAAAGTTGCCGGTGGCGATTTACTAAATGGAACTGTTTCAATTAGTGGAGCAAAGAATAGTGCAGTTGCCCTCATTCCAGCGACCATACTCGCTGAATCTCCTGTCACAATTGAGGGACTGCCAAACATTTCTGATGTCAATATTTTAGGCGATTTATTAGAGGAAATTGGCGGAAAGGTAGAATTGAAAAACAATGAAATGATGGTGGATCCATCTTCTATGATTTCAATGCCTTTACCAAATGGAAAAGTGAAAAAGCTTAGAGCCTCATATTATTTAATGGGGGCAATGCTTGGCCGATTTAAAAAAGCTGTTATTGGCCTTCCTGGTGGCTGTCATTTAGGACCTCGTCCCATTGATCAGCATATTAAAGGATTTGAGGCACTAGGTGCACAAATTACCAATGAACAAGGAGCGATCTACCTACGGGCAGATGAGCTCAAAGGCGCTCGTATATATTTAGATGTGGTAAGCGTGGGAGCAACGATTAATATTATGCTTGCTGCTGTCTTAGCAAAGGGAAGAACAATCATTGAGAATGCCGCAAAGGAACCTGAA
The DNA here is from genome assembly GCF_058315175.1 of Metabacillus sp. RB-C-LZQ-3-1. Classification (NCBI taxonomy): domain Bacteria; kingdom Bacillati; phylum Bacillota; class Bacilli; order Caryophanales; family Bacillaceae; genus Metabacillus; species Metabacillus sp. RB-C-LZQ-3-1. Next base: position 62,635 of record NZ_JBZFLI010000011.1, read on the forward strand.
ATTATTGATGTAGCTACCTTGCTTACGAGTATGGGAGCGAAAATAAAAGGTGCTGGTACGGATGTGATTCGAATTGATGGTGTCGAGAAGCTGCACGGTTGCCGTCACTCGATTATCCCTGATCGCATTGAAGCTGGTACATATATGATTATGGGGGCTGCAATGGGAAGAGAAGTGATGATTGATAATGTCATTCCATTGCACTTAGAATCATTAATCGCCAAGCTTAGGGAAATGGGAATGCATATTGAAACAAGCAATGACCAAATACTGATTGTTGGCGGACAAAAAGAATTAAAAGCAGTAGATATTAAAACACTTGTCTATCCGGGCTTTCCAACAGATCTTCAGCAGCCTTTTACATCTTTGCTAACAAAAGCAACAGGAACAAGTGTTGTGACAGATACCATTTATTCTGCGCGATTTAAACATATTGATGAGCTCAGAAGAATGGGAGCAACAATAAAGGTAGAAGGACGCTCTGCTATCGTTTCTGGCCCGACGAAGCTTCAGGGGGCAAAAGTAAAGGCTAGTGACTTGCGTGCAGGGGCTGCATTAGTATGTGCAGGCTTAATGGCAGATGGGATCACCGAGATCACGGGATTAGAACATATCGACCGAGGATACAGTCAGTTAGAAGAAAAACTAACAGGACTTGGCGCAACCATTTGGCGTGAAAAAATGACGGAAAAAGAAATTGAACAGCTGCAAAATTCTTAAAGCTAGAATAGGGAAATCAAGGATAGCTCTATCCTTGATTTCTATTATGGTTTCTTCACCTTTTGCCTCTTTCTATTTAGTTGAATTTCCAAAAATGATTGATTAAATCTTTGAAATAGGGTAAAAATAAAGAGTGCTGCATTGAGTGAATACTACAAAAACTACTTCAAGCTCACCTTCATTTCCTTCTCTATCCAAAACGTACTAGTTTTTCTCTTCGTTAGTGCAAAAGATAGCATTTACTATTAGACAAGTTCTCAAATTTGAATTGAGTTTGAACATTGATAGGTGAAAAGTATATTAGAATTGAAAATTGAAAAAGAGTGGTGTTTTTATGAGTCAGGTTTCAATTTCTTCATTAGAACATTTGAAATTGAAAGAATTATATGAGCTTGCACGTCAATATAAGGTATCTTACTACAGCAAGCTAACAAAAAAAGAGTTAATTTTTGCAATCCTAAAAGCAAATGCTGAGCAAGAGGATTTATTGTTTATGGAAGGAGTCTTAGAAATTATCCAATCTGAAGGATTTGGTTTCTTAAGACCAATCAATTATTCTCCTAGCTCAGAGGATATTTATATTTCGGCTTCCCAAATTAGACGTTTCGATCTGCGAAATGGCGATAAGGTTTCAGGAAAGGTACGACCTCCTAAAGAAAACGAACGCTATTATGGTTTATTACATGTAGAAGCTGTAAATGGGGAAGATCCAGAAACAGCTAAGGAACGTGTTCACTTCCCAGCACTAACTCCTCTATATCCAGATAGACAAATTTTTCTAGAAACAAAACCAAATTATTTATCTACTAGAATCATGGACCTCATTGCTCCTGTTGGTTTTGGACAACGTGGTCTTATTGTGGCACCGCCTAAAGCGGGTAAAACGATGCTATTAAAAGAAATTGCCAACAGTATTACAACAAACAATCCAGAAGCAGAACTTATCGTTCTATTAATCGATGAAAGACCAGAGGAAGTAACGGATATCGAACGCTCAGTTGCTGGAGATGTTGTAAGCTCAACATTCGATGAAGTGCCAGAAAACCACATTAAGGTTGCAGAGCTTGTTCTTGAACGAGCGATGAGATTAGTGGAACATAAGAAAGACGTTATTATTTTGATGGATAGTATCACGCGTTTAGCACGTGCCTATAACTTGGTTATTCCTCCAAGCGGCCGTACACTATCTGGTGGTATTGATCCTGCAGCATTCCACCGTCCAAAGCGTTTCTTCGGTGCTGCGCGTAATATCGAAGAAGGTGGAAGCTTAACCATCCTTGCAACTGCTTTAGTTGATACAGGCTCACGTATGGATGATGTCATTTACGAAGAATTCAAAGGAACAGGTAATATGGAGCTTCACCTTGATCGCTCATTAGCAGAGAAACGTATTTTCCCTGCCATTGACATCCGTCGTTCAGGAACTCGTAAGGAAGAGCTTCTTATTCCTAAAGATCACCTTGAAAAACTATGGGCAATTCGCAAGTCCATGACAGACACACCTGATTTCGTTGAAAAATTCCTTCGCAAGCTTCGCCAAACAAAATCAAACGAGGAATTCTTCAGTAATTTAGATGCAGAAATGAAGGGTACTCGTAATCGCTAAGATTGAGAACTAATAAGTTATAGAGATATCTAAAATGTCCTTCATAATTATATGAAGGGCATTTTGGTTTTTAAAAAAGGCAGCATTCTTAAAATGGTTGAATGAAGACGTAAAGGTGGTCGAGGAGAAAGCGGGAAGGTTTTCATCGCATGAATGAAGATCAAAAGTTGGTCGTGGAGAAAGAGAAAAGGTCTTCATCGCATGAATGAGGACCAAAGTTGGTTCGTGGAGAAAGAGAAAAGGTTTCATCGCATGAATGAGGACCAAAAGTAATTCGCGGCAAAGGAGAAAAGGTCTTCATAGCATGAATGAGGACCAAAAGTAGTTCGTTGAGAGAGAGAAAAGGTCTTCATCGCATGAATGAGAACCAAAAGTAGTTCGCGGAGAAAGAGAAAAGGTCTTCATAGCATGAATGAAAACCAAAAGTGGTTCGCGGCAAAAGAGAAAAGGTCTTCATCACTCAAATGAAAACCAAAAAGTAGTTCGCGGCAGAAAAGAAAACCCCTTCATCTTTAACAAATAAATAGGAAAATTCCCATTTATAAGCCCTGACGAACTTTACTAACCAGATCCAAATCAAGCAAAAGCAACATTTCCACTTGCCCTCTTTAACGGAACCTTACGCCTTTACGCTTTTCTAGTAAAATTTAACTTCAACTTGATTTTAAACCTGGCACTTGTTATAATTTCATCATGTGCTTTTCTAGGAAATGGTTCGTCACTTGGACGAGTTAACCTAGATATATAACTCTGTTTCGAAATGATTCAGGGCGGAAGGAGATGAAAAGAATGAAAACAGGAATTCATCCAAACTTTAATAAGGTTATGGTGACATGTGCATGTGGTAACGAATTCGAAACTGGTTCTACTATTAAAGAGATCCGCGTTGAGGTTTGTTCTGAATGCCATCCATTCTACACTGGACGTCAAAAATTTGCAGATGCAGGTGGACGTGTAGATAAATTCAATAAAAAATACGGCCTTAAGCAACAACAACAATAAGGCTTTTCTCAACAGGCAAGACGAACTGGCTCTTGCCTGTTTTTTCACGCCTACTTTTGCATTTTTTAGGTAGAAAATAGGTTATCCTACATATATTCGTAGGAATTCAAACGGAATAATCATGTCTTTGGCATGTGATAATAGATGAACAGGATTCGGGATAGTCAATTGACACTAGGTGAAGATTGACGACGAAGGGAGAGGCCGTTTCATGTATGTTATGAAGCAAAGTGGATGGCTTGAAATCATCTGCGGAAGTATGTTTTCGGGCAAATCTGAAGAGCTCATTCGAAGAGTAAGGCGAGCAACATTTGCTAAGCAAGAGGTAAAGGTTTTTAAGCCTGTTATTGATAATCGTTATAGTGAAGAAAGCGTCGTATCTCATAATGGAACTGCGATCATTTGTAAACCGATCTCAAAATCTGAGGAGATTTTCGAGCATATCACCGAAAAAACAGATGTGATCGCGGTTGACGAAGTGCAATTTTTTGATGAGGATATAGCGGATGTATTAACGCTTTTAGCCAATCAGGGCTACCGTGTTATTGCAGCCGGTCTAGATCAGGATTTTCGCGGGGAGCCATTTAGTATTGTTCCAAAGCTCATGTCACTTGCAGAACTTGTCACAAAGCTGCAGGCTGTATGCTCAGTTTGTGGTTCACCGGCAAGCCGTACACAAAGGTTAATCAATGGACAACCAGCTTCATATGATGATCCGATCATTTTAGTCGGTGCATCGGAATCGTATGAGCCAAGATGTAGACATCATCATGAAGTGCCTGGTGCACCTGTAAAGACCTTTAAAAAAGAAAATAGTGCTGCGAATTCATAAGATAACCTATGCCTTAATGAGAAGGCGTAGGTTTTTTTTGTTTATTGCTTAGAAAACTATAAAGTGCATCAATTGTGGATAAACGCTTCTGTATTTGTTCATTACAATCTTAATAAATTTGTCGACTCCTTTGTAAGTTTTTTGTAAAAAATGTGTAAATACGTCGAATGTCCGCAAAGTAGGAAGAAGGTATGATAACGATCTTAGAAAATACAAATTATCTTTGTTCCTATTTTCAGATTATAGGAACAAAGAAACATTAATTTTCCAGTATATAATAATTTTCCCCTTTTCGATTGTAAAGTTAAGTTTACAAAATAGTCATTTTTTATCGAAATATTTAGAAACCTTAACATTTTATTAAAATTGATTTTACAAATTTCGATTAGTATTGACAATGACTACTACTTTACATAAGGAGGAAGCTATGGGGAAGAGAAACGTAAGGAAAAGACTGAAAAAGCTGTTTTTATTTATTTGTATGGCAATTATTGTTCTTTCTAATTTTGTTTCAGTCATTCCTGTAAAGACCATTCAAGCTGAGGAACTAAATGAAAAAACCAGCTCAAAAGGATCGGAGCAAACCGAAACAACAGATGAACAAGTTTTAGAAAAAGAAACGAGTGAGCCTCAACAAGATGATGCAAATTTGAATGAAGAGGTAAACGAAGAGAATGAGCAAATTGTTAATGAAACTGAACAACAGCAAGAAACAGAGGAATCTGTCACAGAGAAAACTCCATTGAATGAAACAGAAATACAAGAGGTGCAAGAAGAACCAGAAACTTCCAATAATCCAGAACCAACTCCACAAGAAGTAGATTCTGAGGCACCGGTTATTACTCATACCGCTGTAACGGAATCAGAGGCACACAAGGCATTAAATATTAGCGCAACGGTAACAGATAATGAATCCGTTTCCTCAGCAACACTTTATTTTAAAACTGAGGGGGAGGAAAGTTTCCAATCGCTGCAAATGAATGCTGATCTTGAGGATAGTTCAAGCTTTTCAGCAGGAATTCCCGCTGAAATTGTACAATCCGCAATCACGTATTATATTGAAGCGACAGATGGAATCAATTCATCTAAAACAGAAGAATATCAAATCGTGGTAGAAGTACCTGAAGAAACAACTAGTGATCGACCATTACTTATTACGGAAATTTCGCCAAACTCAGCAGGCAGCGGAACAGATTATTACGAGTATTTTGAACTCTATAATAATACAAATCAACCACTTTCTTTAACGAACTATTCTTTTATCTACAAGTACACAGATAGCGGAAATGAAGTAGCATTTCAAATTCCTCCAACAACTATTGACCCGCAAGAAACACTTGTATTCTGGTTCAATAATGGGAATCGTGAATTAGAGCAATTTAATCAAAACTTTGGATTACATTTAACGAGTGAAAATGTAATTGAATTTAAGGATGTGTTTCCAGGGTTTGCAAACGGTGGAAACCGTGCCATTGTTATTAAAGACAATACAAATTCTGAAATCGTTTCAGCGAGCTATTTAGGCGCCGAAAATGATAATACAGGTGCAGTTATTCAATATCTATTCCCAAGTTCAGGGACTGAAATGGCAAAGTTGGAAACGCTTGCTGCTCCTTCGCCGGGAACAGTAGCATCCCCTCAAGTTCCAACAAAACCTATTGAACTGGAGGAATTACCAGAGGATACAGAGGCTCCTGTGATCACACATACACCAATCACAGAGATTAATGCCTTTTCACCGATTACAATCCGGGCTGAAGTAACAGATAATACAGCTGTTCCATTCGCTACTTTGTATTATAAAAAAGAGGGCGAAGAAAATTTCACTTCCTTAGCAATGAATGCAAGCAGTGACCCTGCAGGTTACACAGCCGAAATTTTAGGAACAAATGTTGATGCAAACATTACGTATTATATTGAAGCCTCTGATGGAACGAATACAGTGAAAACGGAAGAATACGTAATTACGGTGAATAAAGAGGAAGTAGATTATACGAAGATCCCGGCATTTCTTGTAACAGAGATCGTTCCGGATACAGCAAATGTAGGATCTGCAGATGGGTATGAATTCATTGAAATTTACAATAACACAGACCAGGATGTTAGCTTTAAAGATTATAAGCTTCAATATCGCTATGGTACAGATCCTGCTAGTGATGTTGTGTGGCCATCTGTTCCAGATGATGTTGTCATTCCTGCGCAGGAAACGCTCGTGTTTTGGATTATTAATGGTCAAAACGGAGAGAAGACTGTTGCGGATTTTAATGCACACTTTGGAACCAGCCTTGTAGAAAACAAAGATATCGTAAGAATCTATAGTGATGGAATGGCAAATGGAAGCACAAGAGGACTTGTCGTTGCGACTAATACGAAAGAAGAAATAACAGTTTCTTACTATAACGATGTAGTAAATGTCGATGATACTGTTCCTGATAAGGGAATACTCTACAGATATCCAGAGGATGGGTCGACACAATCAGTAAAAGTAAGTGCTGGAGAAAATGATGCCACTCCTGGCACTGTAGAAAACTTCCAAGTACCGCAGCAGCCGGTCCATATTGAAAAAGATACCATTGCTCCAACTGTTGAGAATAAAACAGCTGTGACAGAGGTAGAGCAGACCGAAGACATTGAAATCGCAGCAACGGCTTCAGATAATGTGGAAGTTAAATCAGTTCGATTATTTTATCGAACGAATGATCAAGATACCTTTAATGAAACATTATTAGCACTTGATTCAGAAACACACCAATATAAAAATATGATCTATGCATCAGATTTAATTGGGAAGGATTATGTTGAATATTTCTTCGCAGTATCTGACGGAATAAATGAAGTTCGCAGTGATACGTATAAAATTACCATTCATCGTGATGTTGATACATCTGATTTGCGCTTAAATGTAAAAGATCAAGATGTTGTTTCCGGTAAGAAAATTGTTAAGGCAACATCAAATGATGAAGCAGCGGCAAATGTAAAAGTCACGGTTGATGGTAAAGAAATAAACGAAAATACGTACTATTCCTTAGAAAATGAGGCGTATCTTGCACTTGAAGTCAATGGGCTTAATACGTACTTCAAAAACGCTGTTACAATGGGTGAAGAAATTCTTTTCCTAATGGATAAGGATTGGCTAACACATTGGAAAACATTTACGATCCCTATTGACCCTGATCGATTACAAGTGGGCGAAAATGTTATAACTGTTCGTGCAGGGAACAAAGCGTCACCATTCCAATTGGATGAGAGTGAAGAAAATCGTGATGATTATAACCTGCGTAATGTTCGGCTTATTCTAGCAGACGGCACTGTCATTACAGATCCTAATAAAAACGATCCTTCAAAGGTTTATGACATGGGTGATGATGGCACATTCCGTCCATTCGAAGATTTTACCTTCACGATTACAGAAGAGCATGCTACTGCACACACCTATAACTGGGATACAACGGCTGTTTCTGATGGAGAGCATATCATTGAAGCTCAAGACTCAAATGATACTGTTTCATCTTCTGTTCAAGTAGATAATACAGCACCAACTGTCGAGTCCACGATCGTAGAAGGCAAAGAGTATAAAGGTGAATTTACAATTGATACAAAGGTTACAGATGCAATTGCTGGAGTACAATTAGTTAATGTCATGCTTGATGGAAAGCAAATTGAAGTTCCTTATCAAACAGCTTCATCCCAGCTTGAGCCAGGAGCACATACTTTGACAATTGCAGCAGAGGATAAGGTTGGAAACAAAGTTGAGAAAGTGATTTCATTCTCTGTGACGAATGAGAATCCGAATAAGCCTGAACTGATTTCTCCTGCTGATAATAGCTCTGAGCCTGTTGATGGTGATCCAACTCTAAAGGTAAAAGTAACAGACCCAACAGGTGATGACCTTAATGTAACATTCTATGAAGGCTATAAGTATGATGCCAGCAACACAGAAAGTGTTAAGGCATTTAAACATTCAGCAGATGTGGAGCCGCCGCAAACAATGAATCCGGAAGGTGAAGAAGCTCTCTCAAATGAAGACCTATCTTTAGTATCAGAAAAGGATGGAAACTATCTGATCACTGATTCAAGCACTCAGTTTCCTTATCATCGTTTTGATGTACAGCTCGACTCATCTGTGAAAGAAAATGATACAGTAGAGCTCTCATGGAGTGGAAAATCACTTGAAGGGCGAAAAGTATCCATGTACGCATGGAATCACGAAGAAAGTAAATGGAACCTGCTGACATATAAGATCGCAGGAACGGAAGATTTTGAACTGAAAAGCACAGTCGAAGTAGCCAAATTCGTGAACGATTCGAAGATCAATGTGTTGATCCAAGATGAAATTCCAAGCAGTCCTGAAGAGTACGATTATACATTTGTTTGGATGTCTGATACACAATATTACGCTGAAAGCTATCCATATATTTTTGAAAGACAAACAAATTGGATTGCTGAAAAGCAAGAAGAGCTAAAAATCAAATATGTTTTTCACACAGGTGATTTAGTCGATAACTTTGGTCAAGAACAAGAATGGATCCATGCTGATGAATATATGGGTGTATTAGATCAAAATAATATTCCGTATGGTGTATTAGCCGGAAACCATGATGTTGATCAGCTATCTAACGATTATACCCAGTATTACAAATGGTTTGGTGCCGACCGATTTGAAAACAAAGACTATTATGGTGGAAATTATAAAAATAATAGAGGACATTATGATCTTATCTCATCAAACGGTAATGATTTCATTATGGTCTACATGGGATGGGGCGTACAAGACGAGGATTTAGACTGGATAAATGATGTTTTAGCTCAATATCCGGATCGAACAGCAATCCTTAGCTTCCACGAATACCTATTAGTATCTGGAAACCGCAGCCCGATCGGTGAGGAGATATATGAAAAGGTTGTAGAGCCAAATGAAAATGTTATCGCTGTGTTGAGCGGTCATTACCATGATTCGGAAACACTTGTTAGTGAAATTGATGATAATGGTGATGGTGAACCAGATCGTGAAGTATTTCAGATGCTGGGAGATTACCAAGGTGGTCCTGAAGGTGGGCAAGGATATATGAAATTGCTTCACTTTGACCAGGATAATAACCGTGTATTTGTTAATACGTATTCTCCATACCTAGATGATTATAACTTCTATGAGCCTGAGGAATATCCGGGCAAAGATGAGTTTGTTATGGATCTTGATTTGCAGGTGAAGGAAAAACGTGTCGCAACAGATTATTTTGCCGTGACAGTGAAAACGGACAAAGAAATTGGGAAGCAAGAGAACATTCCAAGCGGTGAAACAGCACAAGTGAAATGGACGGACTTAGTTGAAAATAACGTTTACACTTGGTATGCGGTAGCTGAGGACCAGTTTACTGGAAAAACCGTATCTGACATGTGGACATTTACAAAAGGAAAAGCAGCAGAGCCGGATGATGGTCAAACAAATCCGACTCCATCACGTACACTGGATGTTCAATTTAAGTCAGGTAAAGGATTAATTGATACAAATGATTTAAATGCCTTAGAAAGTCAATCAATCGCTTCACTTGATATTAACAATAAATCTAAGGTAGACCTTGTTTTAACAAAACAACAAGTACAAATTGCAAAAGAAAAAGGGATAATATTTATCCTTGAAAACAAGGATATGTCTGTTTCGATTCCAGCTGCAAATTTACCAGGTGGAGATGTAAATATTCATATTGAAAAATCGAAAAAGGTAAAAGAAGCAATAAGTGCAGTATATGATATCAGCATTACCTCTGGCGGGAAGGAATATCATCAATTCCAAAACAATATAACCTTAACATTTAAGGTGACGGGAAAATTTAAACAAGAAGAAAACATCAAAGTCTTTTCCTTTAATGAAGAGTCAAAAGAATGGGAAGAAGCTGGAGGAACGTATAAAGATGGTGCTGTCACAACAGCAATAGATCATGTTAGTGCTTTTACTACATTTGAGGTGCAAGCAGATTAAATTCCCATACTGATATCACCTGGAACCCCCCTGCTTAATAGTAGTGGGGGTTCCGTTTTAAGGTGCTTTTCTGAAATTTAAAGCCGAAATGACAAAAGTTTGGACAGAACAATTGGTATATTTAAATGTAAAAACTCATGAAGACCAAATCCCTTTGGAAAATCAGAGAAAATGGTCTTCATAAAGGTGATGAAGACCAAATCTCTTCGGAAAATCAGAGAAAATGGTCTTCATAAAGGTGATGAAGACCAAATCTCTTCGAAAAATCAGAGAAAATGGTCTTCATAAAGGCGATGAAGACCAAATCTCTTCGGAAAATCAGAGAAAATGGTCTTCATAAAGGTGATGAAGACCAAATCTCTTCGGAAAATCAGAGAAAATGGTCTTCATAAAGGTGATGAAGACCAAATCCCTTCGGAAAATCAAAGAAAATGGTTTTCATAAAGGTGATGAAGACCAAATTCCTTCGGAGAATCAAAGAAAATGGTTTTCATAAAGGTGATAAAGACCAAATCTCTTCGAAAAATCAGAGAAAATGGTCTTCATAAAGGTGATGAAGACCAAATCCCTTCGGAAAATCAGAGAAAGAGGTCTTCATTAAGGCGATGAAGACCAAATCTCTTCAAAAAATAGTTTTATAGAAAATGCCATTAGTTCCATCAACCCGAACTACTTAGGAATTTTAAAAAATAAAAATTGACAGCTTAATCGGCAGTCACATTGACAGTTAATTTGGCCGTTTTTCTTATTAGTACAATGATTGTTGTCCATCATAAAAAATGATGTTAATTGTAATGTCAGAACGATCAAAAATTTCAACAGCCTTGATAAATAAAGAAAATGACGTTTGCCAATTTTTACTTCATTTCTTATGTCATTTATTAAGAATGCACCCGAAAACGGAACCCCCCTACTTAATAGTAGTGGGGGTTTTTGTACACAGATAAGAAAGTATAAATTTTGTACTTAGTGTAGGTGTCTAGCTCGAGCCGATAGGCTGGCGCCTTGCGCTTTTCTTATTAAACAGTCATGAAATATATCAATTCGGACAACCTACAAATAGGAGGTGGTTGAATATGAAAAAGGTACTTATCCTAATGGTTCTTTCCTTGTTTATGACAGGCTGTCAATTTCAATTTAACGAAGGGTATAAAGCTCAGGAAGAGGATAGAAATGGAACAAGATTAATGAAAACAGGGTTTGGTGATTATGATGAAGTAGGGATGGATGAGGATGAACAATTTACAGAAAATCCAGGTCCAAATTTTCTTGATTTGACTGAGTCGAGGCCAGACCAAGGAAATGACCAGCAAAAATTAGAAGAAGCTATTCAATATGATAAGGACTTATCATTAGGACGGGTCATCATAAACGGTGACCAAATACATGTCAATGTTTTTACGACAGAAGAGCTTACAGAAGCTGGAATGAAGGAAAAACGGAAAGAAATCCATGAAAAAATGATTACGGCTTTACCAAGGTACAAAATCGATGTAAATTTAAGGGGAAAAAATAATGAGGGGCGTTAAAATGCCCCTTAGAAACCTAAAATGGAGCTGATCAGACCTTTTCTGCGAGGTTTTTTTGATGCTTGTCCATGATCAAATACAAGTGCAGGATCTTTTGCAAACTCTGGTTTGGTTTGCGTATTTTCTAGCTCTTCAATTCGACGTTCAAGCTTTTGGATCGTTCCGACTAACTCCTCCATTTCTTTTCGGTGTTGAAGAAGTTGGTAGGAGACAACATCGTCTGCTTTTCTTTGGATTTTTTGTTCTAATTCTTCGATTCGATTCGTTAATTTCACCATTTGATCTTCATCAACTACTTTCTGGGTCATGACCATTCCTTTTCGAGGCTGCTCTTTTGGTTGCGGTAAAACAGAGCTTGGATCCTCTTTTATTTGCTTTAATTTCTCTATGTCTTCGTCAGAAAATTGATAGTGACCGAGTTCATTTTTTGCGAGTTGTAAATTTAACTGATCTACCCATCTCATTAACGTTCTTCTAGAAACACCAAGTGACTTTGCAACAGCAGCTGTACTCATTTGCATTCCTCCCCTGATTTAAATATCCAAAATGCCAATGCCGACTGATCATTGCTTATAGGATTCGATTTATTTTTCCAGTTCCCTTCACGTTAGACAAAACAAGAACGAATTCGGCAAAGAAAGTGGGAGTTTTACATAATATGTAATGTGTTTGTCGATACAGGTTTATTAAGCTTCATACAATTCAAGAGGAAGACCGTCAGGATCTTGGAAGAAGGTGAACTTTTTATCTGTGATAGGATCAATTCGAATTTCCTCTACCTCAATGCCTTTTTTCGTTAATTCCTGAACGGATTCTGTAATATCAGCTACCTCAAAAGCTAGATGCCGCAATCCTGCTGCTTCAGGCTGTGTTGGGCGGGCAGGAGGGTTCGGGAACGAAAAGAGCTCAATCTGATAAAGATCATTGACCATTAAATCAAGCTTATACGATTGACGCTCCTCTCGATATACTTCAGAAAGCACCTTAAGTCCAAGGGCTTCTGTATAAAATTTTTTAGACGTTTCATAGTTTGTACAAATAATAGCGACATGGTGGATTTTATTAATTTTCATATGTAGAATCCCTTTCTTTCGTTAATAATGGAGTTTTTTTCTTACAACCTATTATAAGACTCTTTATAAAAGATTGTTGTTTTTCTTTGGAACAAAAACTAAGTAGGTTGATTGGAGCGGAAGGTGCGAGACTCCTGTGGGAGTTGAGGGACAGGTGAGACCCCGCAGACGCTTGCGTCGAGGAGGCTCAGCGCCCTCCCCACGGAAAGCGAGCAACCTGGAGCTGCAATCAACCATGCACAGTACTTATTACTTTAGCAACAATGTTTGCAAAAACAGTCTTTACTTTTTATTTGAGATTTAAAAATTTTTCTTATAAATCCATTATAAGGTATTTTGGCTCAATTTGCTTTTGACGCTTGCTGTGACCTATACTATAATTATAACGTTATGCATGAAAATTGAGGTGAACATGTATGTTAGATCGTTTACAATCGGTAGAAGACCGTTATGAAAAGTTAAATCAGCTTTTAATGGATCCAGATATCATTAACGATTCAAAAAAGCTGCGTGAATATTCAAAAGAACAATCAGATTTACAAGAAACTGTGGAAGCTTACCGTGAATATAAAGAAGTCCGTGAGCAAATTTCAGATACAAAATCACTGCTTGAAGAGAAGCTGGATCCTGAAATGCGTGAAATGGCAAAGGAAGAGCTTTCCGAGTTAGAAGAACGTGAAGAAGAACTGACAGCTCGTCTTAAGCTTTTACTTGTCCCGAAAGACCCTAATGATGATAAAAACGTTATTATGGAGATCCGTGGAGCAGCGGGTGGAGATGAGGCTGCTTTGTTTGCTTCTGACTTATACCGTATGTACAGCCGTTTTGCAGAGATGCAAGGATGGAAAACAGAAGTAATGGAAGCAAATGCAACAGGAACTGGCGGATATAAAGAGATTATCTTTATGATTAACGGAAAAGGTGCTTATTCAAAATTAAAATTTGAAAATGGTGCTCATCGTGTTCAACGTGTTCCTGAAACAGAATCAGGCGGACGTATCCATACATCTACAGCTACAGTAGCTGTTTTACCTGAAGCAGAAGAAGTTGAGGTAGAAATTCACGAAAAGGATATTCGTGTTGATACATTTGCTTCAAGCGGTCCAGGAGGACAAAGTGTTAATACGACGATGTCAGCTGTTCGTTTAACACACTTGCCTACTGGTACAGTTGTTTCATGTCAGGATGAAAAATCCCAAATCAAAAACAAAGAAAAAGCGATGAAGGTTCTGCGTGCGCGTGTGTATGATAAATTTCAGCAAGAAGCACAAGCTGAATATGATCAAAACCGTAAGCTAGCCGTTGGGACAGGTGACCGTTCAGAGCGTATTAGAACATATAACTTCCCGCAAAACCGTGTAACAGATCACAGAATCGGTTTAACGATCCAAAAGCTTGATCAAATTTTAGAAGGTAAGCTTGATGAAGTAGTGGATGCACTAATTGTTGAGGACCAATCAAGCCGCCTTCAAGCAGCGGAAGAATAAAATCAAATGAAATTTGTATATGAAGCCCTCAACTGGGCTTCTTCTTTTTTAAAGGAAGCTGGAAGAGATGAAAATGCCGGAGAATTGTTGCTGCGTCATCATCTACAGATGGAGCGGGCAACATTGCTGTCTCATTTGAGAATGGTCCTCTCAGATGAGCAAATCGAAGCATTTACATTAGATGTGAAAAAGCATGCAAAAGGCCAGCCTGTCCAATATTTGATCGGATACGAAGAGTTTTATGGAAGATGTTTTAAGGTGAATAAAGAAGTACTGATACCGAGACCGGAAACAGAGGAGCTTGTGGAAGGAATATTGCAAAGAACATCAGTACATTTTCCAGGCACTGAAGCATTACGTGTAGTCGATGTTGGAACAGGAAGCGGAGCGATTGCAATTACATTAGCGCTAGAAAATCCTAGATTTCATGTTTCGGCTGTTGATATTGCTGAAGAATCGATCAAAGTCGCAAAAGAGAATGCTAAGATCTTAGGGGCAAAAGTTCAGTGGCTCCATGGTGATCTCCTTGCACCTGTCACACAGAAAATCGATATCTTAGTGTCAAATCCTCCATATATTCCAGACTGGGAAATTGAAACCCTATCACCTGTTGTCAAAGACCATGAACCTATGCGAGCACTAGCAGGCGGAGAAGACGGCTTAGATTTCTACCGAAGACTTATTAATGATATGCAAAGCTTACTAAGCGACCGAGCACTCATCGCTTTTGAAATCGGTGCAGGCCAAGGAAAAGATGTGAAAAACCTCCTTGAACACGCACTACCAGAAGCAGAAGTAGAAGTTGTTTATGATATTAATGGTAAAGATCGGATGGTTTTTGCTACAGTATAAGAGCGGGGGACTCCCTGCTCTTATTATTTTGTTAGGCTATACTTTAATAATCGGTGTTTTTAAATAGTCTTTAGTCAAATCTCTTCTAAAAGATTGTTGTTTTTTATAAAATGATTGAACAAAAACTGATTACGTTGATTGGAGTGGAAAGAGCGGAAAGGTGCGAGACTCGGTGAAGACCCCACATTCGCTTGCGCCGAGGAGGCTCATCGCCAGCCCTGCGGAAAGCAAGCAACCTGGAGCTCCAATCAACCAACCCTATACTAATTAATAAGAGAATTTCTTTAAAAACTATCAAACTATTTTTAAAAAATATAGTTTAAGAATCTCTCACGCTGTCCATACTGTCTACCAAGGGAGCGTGAGAGAAATGAAAAAACAAAATCAATTAGTACTTATTTATATATTTATCCTATTCATAGGAGCAATCACTAGTGTTTATAAGGAGCCAGTCACAGCAAGCTCGCAGGAACCGGTTGTCATACCAGATGAAGCCATCCGCTTACGAATTCTAGCAAACAGTGATTCTGATGAAGACCAAGCACTAAAACGAATAGTACGTGACGAGGTTAATAAAGAAATCACAAAATGGGTAGAGGAATTAACATCAGTTGAAGCAGCTGAAGAACTGATTCAATCAAGACTTCCAGAAATTGAAGCGATCGTAGAAGATGTGCTAGAACAAGAAAATATCCAGCAATCATATACGGTTGAATTTGGTCATAATGTTCGCTTTCCAACAAAGCTATATGGCAGCTATATATATCCTGCTGGTGAATATGAAGCTATCTTAATCAGTCTAGGCGAGGCAAAAGGTGCCAACTGGTGGTGTGTCCTATTTCCGCCGCTATGCTTCTTAGATTTTTCAAACGGTGAAGCTGTTCAAGCTGAAGAAACAGAACAAACAAATGATCAAGAAAAAACAAATGAAAAACTAACATCTCTTGTGGTAGATGAAGAGGAAGAAAAAGAAGAAGTAGAAGTGAGGTTTTTCTTAGTTGAATGGTTTGAAGGATTGTTTTCTTAAAAAAGGTGAGGGGGATCCCTCGCCTTTTTGCATTTTCTTGAGAATGTCATTAAGTCAAAATTTGTCGAAATAGGACAAATCGTAAATAAATCTAGATAATCGCAAATAAGCTAGACAAATCGCAATTAAATCTGGATATTCGCAAATAAAACCAGAAAATCGCAAATAAAGGGCCTGAACCAATCCCATTTAACTAATTCTAATAAGATTTTTTAAAAAGATACGAGAATAAATCTAGCGTTCATTTCATAGAGTTGAAATAGGAAAAACAAAATGAGGTGAATGTATGTTTTATCAATTAAAAATAGCAGAGGAAAAAGAT
Organism: Metabacillus sp. RB-C-LZQ-3-1; assembly: GCF_058315175.1. Taxonomy (NCBI): domain Bacteria; kingdom Bacillati; phylum Bacillota; class Bacilli; order Caryophanales; family Bacillaceae; genus Metabacillus; species Metabacillus sp. RB-C-LZQ-3-1. The sequence continues at coordinate 79,062 of NZ_JBZFLI010000011.1, forward strand.
GTTGAAAGATTAACATTGTTCGTTGAGAAGGCTGGTATCAGTTCAGAAGGAATTGCTAATTTAATAGATTATTTCGTCATCATGGAAAATGGAGAAAATGAGGTTGTTGCCTGTATAGGTGTAGAGCCTGTGGAGAATAGCGGTTTGTTACGTTCACTTGTCGTGTCGGACAAGCTTAAGCAGGCCCATATTGTCACGCTCTTTCAAAGCATTCAAACTCTAGCTGAAAAACGAGGAATAACGGATTTATTTTTAGTCACTAACAAAGAAGCATCCGTACAATTTTTATCGTTAATGGGCTTTCATGAACTAAAGTCAGACTTAGTTCCTTCTGAACTACTGTCCATTGCTCACATGAAGGATTCACTTGAAGATCCAAATGCGAAGGTTATGGTGAAATCGTCATAAAATTCACATATCCACATAGTTATACACAATAATAACAGCCTTATCCACAATTTGTGGATAAGGCTTGTTTTCTTTAGTATCTTCTTTTATACTTTCAAGAGTTAATCATCTAGAAATGTAGTTGAATTGAACGGAATATAAGGAGTTTTGAAGGTATGAAAACAATACTATGGACTGTGAATGATCTTAATAACTTATCCACTAGTTATCCACATATTACACAGGCTGCAAATAAATTAAGAGAAAATGAAGTTGTTGCCTTTCCTACTGAAACCGTATATGGATTGGGAGCAAATGCTTTTTCAGATGAGGCTGTAAGTAAAATCTTTGAAGCAAAGGGGCGTCCAAGTGATAATCCGCTCATTGTCCACATTGCTTCAAAAGAACAACTATATGATTTTATAGAAGAAATACCAGAATACGCATTACCGTTAATAAAAGAATTTTGGCCAGGCCCATTAACATTAGTATTGCGCAAAAAGGGTGAACAATTATCAGACTTAGTGACAGCAGGTCTTGATACTGTTGCCGTTCGGATGCCTGATCATCCGATCGCGCTTGCACTTTTAAAAGAAGCGGATGTACCCGTGGCGGCACCAAGTGCAAACCGGTCTGGAAAACCAAGTCCAACACAGGCTTCTCATGTGTATGATGATCTCCAAGGCCGCATTAGCGGCATTATTGATGGAGGTTCAACAGGAGTTGGTGTTGAATCGACGGTCATAGATTGTACAGCAAGTATTCCAACCATTCTCCGTCCAGGTGGGGTAACAAAGGAACAGATGGAGGCGGTTGTTGGTGAGATTCGTGTTGATCAAGCGTTAGTTGAAGAGGGGCATGCACCAAAATCTCCAGGAATGAAATACACCCATTATGCCCCAAATGCTCCTGTCATTGTTGTAGATGGAAGTCACACCTTTTTGCAACAATTGATTGACAAGTATGAAAAAGAAGGAAAAAAGGTTGGAGTATTAACAACAGCCGAAGCAAAAAATGATTTCAGAGCATCGAAAGTACTAGCATGTGGAAGCCGGGCGAATCTTCAAACGGTTGCTGCTCAGTTATATGATGTATTGAGACAGTTTGATCAAGAGGATGTTGATCTTATTTTAAGTGAGAGTTTCCCGCAGGTTGATGTTGGAGCAGCCATCATGAACAGGCTGTTAAAGGCTGCAGGTAATAAGGTGATTACTGAGGAATAGCTAAGGATATCCAACCATTGTTCTATTCGGACTCGGACACGCATAAAGTAAATTAGGCGTGTCCGAGGAGGGGGAAAATGAGTATTGAATCAATGGTTGGAGAACTAGTAACATTACTAATTATGGCACTAGCTCTAGGAATGGACGCATTTTCAGTCGGCCTTGGAATGGGCCTAATTAGGTTAAGATTAAGACAGATTTTTTACATAGGCATCACAATAGGTGTTTTTCATATTTGGATGCCATTAGTTGGGATGTTAATAGGAAGGTTACTAAGTGACACCTTTGGGACAATAGCGACATTATTAGGTGGAACACTGCTCATTTTATTAGGTATTCAGATGGTGTTTGCATCATTTAAAAAAGATGAAGAACCATTTATTACACCTGTCGGCTTTGGCCTAGTTGTGTTTGCGCTGAGTGTTAGCTTAGATAGTTTTTCCGTAGGATTAAGCTTAGGGATTTATGGAGCGAAAACCTTTCTAACAGTTGCGATTTTTGGGCTTGTTAGTATGGTGCTAACATGGCTTGGCCTTTTGGTGGGTAAGCGTGTTCAAAATTGGTTAGGTGCGTATAGTGAAGCTCTAGGTGGCAGTATTTTATTGGCATTCGGAGTTAAGCTTCTATTGCCATTTTAAATTTAAATCGTTTTTTGCGAAGGGACTGTTTGGGGGCAGTCTCTTCGTTAATTTTAAAGTGGAAAAGGAGATAAGAAAATGATCGACATACTTTCTGTACATATGACTGCTCTTAAGCAACAGCGTACTGTTAGAGTATATTTGCCGAAGAATTATCATCTTAAAGATAAACGGTTCCCTGTTTTATACATGCATGATGGACAAAATGTTTTTTCTGATCGTGAAGCCATAGGTGGCGTCTCGTTAGGGCTTGAATCGTTTTTAGATAAACATGAAATTGAATTAATTGTTGTAGCAATCGATCAAAACCCAAATGAGCGTATGAATGAGTACTGTCCATGGGAAATAGGAGAATACAGCTTCAAGCATTTTGGAGCCGCTCCACTGCCTGGTGGAAAAGGAAAGGATTATGTGGATTTTCTTGTTCATGAGCTAAAACCGCAGATTGACCAAACATATAAGACGATACCGAAAGACACGGCAATTGCAGGAATTTCATTAGGTGGTCTGATCTCTACCTATGCTGCAGTAAGTTTTCCACAAGTTTTCAACAAAGTTGCTGCTTTCTCCTCAGCCTTTTTTCGAAACCAGGAAGAGCTTGAAAAGTTGATTAAAGAGTCAGATTTAACGGGATTAGAAGGCTTTTACTTAGATTGTGGAGACTGTGAAGCAAAGGAAGAAAAGATGAATAATCATTTCATGGAATCGAATGAAAGAATCTATCATCTTTTAGGTGAAAAAATACAGAATGTGAGATGTGTCATCATTAAGGATGGAGAACATCACTATGATCACTTTAAGGAAAGAGTTCCTGAGATAATAAAGAGTTTCTTATAAATGTAAATAGTATGAAGAAAATGTAAAATTAATGTAAATGAATACTATGAGGATTTAACTACTCCTGTGCTAACGTAAAAGGGATTTCCCTGTAAAAATGTGTAAATGATTCGACTCAATCCGCGAAACGCATAATCTTCCAAGAAAATTTTGGTGATTTTTTAGTTCTTTTGTCGCTTTTTCTGCCATTTACAATTTTTATACATCTGCTTAAAGGTTATTTAAAACTAGCAATTTATAATTCTTCTAGAAGAGCTGGTGAAGGAGGAAAAGCAGATGTTTAATAAGAAATTTAAGAAGAAGCTGTTACCATTGGCTGTTATGACTTCGGTTGCTTTCGGTAGCTTAGGAGGTACGTTCTCTACTGCAGAGGCAAAAGAAGTGAAATCAAATAATGCAGAAATCAAAAATGTCATCTTTTTAATTGGGGACGGAATGGGTGTTTCATACACATCAGCTTATCGTTACTTGCAGGATAGTAATGATTCCAAATTTGCGGACCGCACAGAGCTGGATAAATATTTAGTTGGTCAACAGATGACATATCCAGAGGATCCGGAACAAAATGTAACAGATTCGGCTTCAGCTGCAACAGCGATGTCAGCTGGAATCAAAACATATAACAATGCAATTGCTGTTGATAATGATGGTTCTGATGTTAAAACAGTATTAGAAGCAGCAAAGGAGCAAGGAAAAGCAACAGGACTTGTTGCGACTTCAGAAATTACTCACGCAACACCCGCATCATTTGGTGCTCACGACCATAGCCGTCAAAACATGAATGCTATTGCTAATGATTATTATGATGATTTAATAAATGGAGATCATAAAATTGATGTTCTTTTAGGCGGGGGAACAGATTTATTTGTTCGCCAGGACCGTAATTTAGTAGAGGAATTTCAAAAAGATGGCTTTAGCTATGTAACAAACAAGGACGAGCTAGTTAAAGATGAGAATGAACAGGTACTTGGTTTGTTTGCGCCAAGAGGATTGCCGAAAATGCTTGACCGTACAGAAGATATTCCATCGTTAGAGGATATGACAACGTCTGCGATTGAACGCTTAAATAAAGACAAAGATGGCTTTTTCTTAATGATCGAAGGAAGCCAAATCGATTGGGCTGGCCATGATAATGACATCGTATCAGCGATGAGTGAAATGGAAGACTTTGAAAAAGCTTTTGCTGCTGCGATTGAATTTGCGAAAAAGGACAAGCATACATTAGTCGTAGCAACAGCAGACCATTCAACAGGCGGATATTCAATCGGAGCAAATGGAATCTACAACTGGTTCGGTGAGCCGATAAAAGCTGCGAAGCGTACACCTGACTTTATGGCAGAGGAAATTGCCAATGGAGCAGATGTTGAGGAAACGTTAAAGAAATATATTGACTTGGATTTGACAGCAGAAGAAATTCAATCTGTGAAAAATGCAGGAAAAAAGGCAACGGATATTGATAACGCGATTGAAAAGATCTTTGATAATCGCTCCCACACTGGATGGACTACAGGTGGTCATACAGGGGAAGACGTTCCAGTATATGCATTTGGACCTTCTGCAGAGCGTTTTGCAGGACAAATTGATAACACAGATAACGCGAAAATCATTTTCGAGATTTTAGGAAAAAATGACGTTGTGATTGAAGATCATTAAGCAGTTACTAGATTAATAGCTGACAAAAGAAGGTTGACACATCTTGATTCGTCAACCTTCTTTTAATGATTGGGTCAGGGGGATCGTAATGATGAAGAATTTCGTTCTTATTTTAATAATAGGTATTTTATTAGCAGGATGTAGCAGTCATGCAACAAATGGAGAAGAAGCAAAGAAAATAGACACGAGTTATGCAGAAAATTATGCGTCAAATCCTCAGGTGACAGATGACCGTACTCTTTTAAAAGCCGGTGATACTGTGACAGATGAAAAGGGAGAAGCAACAGTAAAAGAACTTGCCTTTCCTGATGAAACATATGAAATGGGTTCAGTAAAGCTTCATATTAAAGATGTGAAACGAATCCATTTAAAGCCGGATTATAGTTTAATCGATTATTTTCACATGCTCACACATGAGGAAGAATTTGATTTTGTTAAATTATTTGTGGAAATCGAAAATACTTCAAATGAGCAATTAAACTATGCACCAATTGCTATGATAGAAACAAGCACTGGTGAAACAATTGATTGGGAAAAGGATATTTATCTGGAAGACTTAAACGGTGTAATAGAAGGAAACGAAACGAAGAGCGGTAACCTCGGATTTATCTTGGATTCTACTGAAGATTTGGAATGGATCGAGATCACAACAAGTGATGTGTATGATAAGGATCAAAATAAAATCAAAGACGCTGAAAAAATAAAAATCGAGTTATAAAGGACCCGGATGTAGGGTCCTTTATCTTTTTACAGTATGATCAAAAGAACTGCGCACGGTGCTTGGGTTTAAATGATCTCCTATTAAAATAATCAATGGTTTTTCTGCAGCTGGGTCATCCAATTTTTCTAAATGGACTTTTTTTGATGCAAATTGAAAAGAATAGAGATGATCGTCATCTTCAAATTGAACATATCCTTTTCCGCGGATAATCTCCTTTGGTAATCCTTTTAACCAGGCAGTAAATGCCTTCCTATTCATGATAGGTAAATCCTCTATTTTTATGGCTTTGATTGAGAGATGATGGGTTGAATGGTGAGCATCAGAATGGTTATTTGGGAATAGTTCCGTCGTTTGAATTCTAGTTTGTAATAACTCTTCCAACGAAACTTCCCCATATGTAGATAAAATTATCTTTGCTTGATCACTCGCCATATCTATAATCTTGGCTGTTACTTTTTCCAACTTTTTAGAGGATACAAGATCGGTTTTATTGACAATGATTAAAGAGGCGTGTGAAATTTGTTCCCTAAGTAATTGGCGGACCTCCTTCGAGCTAGAAAAGATACTTTGATACTCTAGAAACTGACTCGCATCTACAAGGCTAATTAAAGATTTAAGATGAAAACGATTAATATATTCAGGGCTTGACAGGGCATCGATAATTTCCTGTGGATTCGCTACACCGGTTCCCTCAATAAGAAGCACATCAACAGAGTTTTCGATAAACTGATCAAGTGTTGATTTTAAGTCATCTTGGATGGAGCAACAAATACAGCCATTCAGTAATTCATAGGTTTGTTCGTCTTTAAAGAGGTGTTGCTCAACATTTGTGTCCCCAATCTCATTAAGGATGATTCCGATCTCCAACCCCTTATTTTTGAATCCTGTTACCATTCTTTTTAGAACCGTTGTTTTTCCGCTTCCTAGAAACCCGCTTAATAGATATACTTCCTTTGGCTTGTTCATCTGCATCCCTCGCTTTAAATAAGAAACATTACGATTTAACATCTATCATCATATGTGATTCACGTCTTTTCATCAACCCTAAAACATAAATGTTCACAAAGCTTTATTCATTCTTCATTCCTTAAGACTACTTTCCGACAGTATTTTTGATTATAATAGAAAAAAGGAGTGTTTATATATGACAAACGTACTATTTGTTTGTACGGGAAATACATGTAGAAGTCCTATGGCAGAAGCACTATTAAAGCATGTGAAAAGCTCTGATGATATTCATGTAAAGTCAGCAGGAGTATTTGCGCTCGATGGTCATCAGGCCTCGCAAAACACTGTTGAAGCCTTAAGGGAAAAGGGAATCTCGTGTGACCATCAGTCCTCAAGTTTAACTGCTGAGCTGGCGGATTGGGCAACGATTATTTTGACAATGACAAATCAGCATAAGCAATCTGTCATCGATTTGTACCCGCATGTAGGTCGAAAAACCTATACACTTTCGGAATATGTGTCAGATCAAGAGGAATCACCTCGAGATATATCAGATCCATTTGGCGGGCCGCTGCCTATGTACCGACAAACATTAACTGACCTGGAAGAACTAATAGAAAAGCTTGTGGTAAAGCTAGAGAAATGATCGAACCCTTTGGAGGAGAAGCCGTCATGGAAGAAAAAAGTACAAGTTTAGTTTGCGCATGAAGCTTGTTGTTTTAGTAACTATACTTGCGGTGATTACGTATTCAACAAGTGCGATTTTTATTTCTTTTATAGGGGAATATGTTGACCATTTAGTATCACCTGCACTTTTTACTCTTATAACATTGCTAATGGGGATTTTTTGGTCTGGTGTATTAGCATATTTTGGAGCAGGATTTATAACAAGAGCTCTAAAAAGGCTTGAAATTGCTGCATATAAGGCAGCGAAAGGCGACATTGAGGAAGATGTTCCTGTTACAAAAAGTGATGATGAAATTAGAGGGTTAAGCATTGCTTTTAATGAAATGCTACATAATATGCGCAATATGGTGCACAGTATCGAGGTTAATTTTCAAACAACAAATGATCAGGTTAGTCAGATTGCTTCTGCATCAAGCAGCGCATCAAAGCAGGCAGATGAAATTTTACTCACCGTTCAAGAAATCTCACGCGGGGCAGATCAGTCCGCTGTAGCTATTCAAGAAACGGCAACATCTGTTGAGGATATCATTGAGTTTGCTTCACAGGTTGAAGAGAAAGCTGCTTCATCTGAACAATTATCGAAACAGATGGTCACATCCTTAAACGAAAGCAAAGAGGTATATGAGGCTTTAATCGAAGGAATTCAAACATTAGCCAAAGATAATGAAAAATCCATGACAGCTGTACGCCGCTTAGAGCAGCATGCTGCAGAGGTTTCAAGCATAGTGTCTCTGGTTGGAGACATTGCAAACCAAACAAATCTCCTTGCGCTGAATGCATCGATTGAAGCAGCCCGGGCAGGGGAGCATGGTAAGGGCTTTGCTGTTGTTGCGAATGAAGTCCGTAAGCTTGCAGATGAGAGCGCAAAGGCGGTACAGGGCATTACTGGTCTTATCCAGAATATACAACAAGAAGTTCAAAACGTTGTGAATCAAATAGCAGATCAAGTAGAAACGGCAAAAAATCAAGCGAAAAACGGACAAGTATCAGCAGAATTACTTGATCAATCAAGTCAATCGATTTTCAACGTAGCGGAAGCTGTCAATCAAATTAGTGAGCTCATTCGTCAGCAAATGAACTCGCTTCAAAGAACGGGTGCACAATCAGAAGAGGTAGCAGCTATTGCAGAGGAAACATCTGCTGGTGCACAAGAAGTCGCCTCAGCGATCACAGAGCAATCAGAGCATATCCAAAACATGAATCAATTAGGACAAAAACTAGCTGAAAGTTCAGAAGAATTGCGTAAAACAATTGATCGATTTGTTATTTAAGCGATAGAATAAAGGGAACAAGAATATTGAACCTTTAGGAGGGTATTATGAAAGTAGCGATCGCATCAGACCACGGTGGAATAAATATAAGAAGAGAAATCATAGAACTATTAGAAGAGCTGAATATTGAGTACGTTGATATGGGCTGTGAATGTGAAACATCTGTCGATTATCCGGACTATGCGTTACCTGTTGCAGAAAGGGTAGCAAATGGTGAATTTGATAGAGGAATTTTAATTTGCGGAACTGGTATTGGCATGAGTATCGCTGCCAACAAAGTAAAGGGCATTCGCTGCGCATTAGTTCATGATACCTTTAGCGCACAAGCGACACGCGAGCACAATGATTCAAATATTTTAGCAATGGGTGAACGTGTCATCGGACCTGGACTTGCCAGAGACATCGCGAAAATTTGGTTAACGACAGAATATCAAGGCGGCCGTCACGCAACACGTGTTGGAAAAATCTCAGAGTATGAAAATGAACATAACTAAAAGGAAGTTAAAATTATGACAAAACTTCAACAATGGATGCAGGATCTATCTGACTTTTTAACAGATCTTATATCTCAAGCTGATCTTCAAAAAGGGGACATTCTCGTAGTTGGCTGCAGTACAAGCGAGGTCATTGGCGAAAAAATCGGCACAGCCGGAACGGAAGAAGTTGCTGAAATGATTTTCAAGACTTTGGATCAATTTCGAAAGCAAACTGGGGTCGAGTTGGCTTTTCAATGCTGTGAACATTTAAATCGCGCGCTTGTCGTTGAAACAAAAGTTGCCAAAACAAAAGGGTTTGAAGAAGTAACCGTCATTCCAGTAAGAAAAGCAGGCGGCGCCATGGCTACCTATGCCTATCAGCATATGGAAAATCCAACTGTTGTGGAATTTATTAAAGCGGATGCAGGCATTGACATTGGTGACACTTTTATAGGAATGCACTTAAAACATGTGGCTGTTCCATTAAGAAGTAAAATAAAGCAAATCGGCTCTGCCCATGTGACTATGGCCAAAACCCGTCCAAAATTAATTGGCGGGGCAAGAGCGGTTTATGAACATACTGAAGAGAATCAATCGTGTCGGTAAGAGTCAACTTGGGTTGGCTCTTTTTTGTAGTGAGTGATAGTGATGGATGGCGTAAATTGTTGAATTTTGTCTAATCGTTGATAAATCCTATTAATCGTTGATAAATCGCAAGAATCGAAGATAAATTCTCAGAATCGAAGATAAAACAAAAAATCTACATAAATGCAGTCTCATGTATTAACTTTTGCATAAGAAAATTCTAAGTTGGAATATTATTTTTGCACATACTAATCAAAGGTCTCAAAATATTCTATCTTTATAGTTGACATTGTAAGAAAAAGTAACGACAATAGGTTGTATATATTTAAAAGGAACAACATACCAAAACGAATATTGAACACAAGAAACCATTATATTATTCGGTTTTTAACAGGTGAACGACACAAAATGTTAAAAAACCCATAATTATTTCAGAAAATCTTTTACATTCTAACTATTTAGCGTGTAAAATATAGATGGAATAAAACGAAGATGAAATGTGTTTAATATGAAGGGAGATACGAACGAATGAAACATTTACCAGAACAAGATGCAAAAGTATTTGAAGCCATTCAGTTAGAACGTACTCGTCAAGAAACAAAAATTGAGCTAATTGCTTCAGAAAACTTTGTTAGTGAAGCTGTAATGGAAGCTCAAGGATCTGTTTTAACAAACAAATATGCAGAAGGTTATCCAGGTCGTCGCTACTATGGCGGCTGTGAGCATGTTGACGTTGTAGAAGATATTGCAAGAGATCGTGCAAAAGAAATCTTCGGAGCAGAGTATGTAAACGTTCAGCCGCACTCAGGTGCACAAGCAAATATGGGAGTGTATTTCACTATCCTTGAGCATGGCGATACAGTTCTTGGAATGAATCTATCTCATGGTGGTCACTTAACACATGGTAGCCCAGTTAACTTCAGCGGTGTGCAATATAACTTCGTAGAATACGGTGTAGACGAAGAAACTCATCGTATTAATTATGAGGATGTATTAGAAAAAGCTAGACTTCACAAGCCAAAGTTAATTGTTGCAGGCGCTAGTGCATATCCAAGAGCGATCGACTTCAAAAAATTCCGTGAAATTGCAGATGAAGTAGGAGCTTATTTCATGGTAGATATGGCTCACATCGCGGGTCTAGTTGCTGCAGGACTACACGAGAACCCAGTTCCATATGCTGACTTCGTGACAACAACAACACATAAAACACTTCGCGGACCACGTGGCGGTATGATTCTTTGTAAAGAAGAATTCGGTAAGAAAATCGATAAATCGATCTTCCCTGGTATTCAAGGTGGACCACTTATGCACGTAATCGCTGCTAAAGCTGTAGCATTCGGTGAAGCTCTTGATGATAGCTTCAAAACATATGCGCAAAACATCATTGATAATGCAAAGCGCTTAGCTGATAAGCTTCAATCTGAAGGCTTAACACTTGTTTCTGGCGGAACAGACAACCACTTATTATTAGTAGATGTTCGTTCTCTTCAGTTAACTGGTAAAGTAGCTGAACACGTATTAGATGAGATCGGTATTACGGTAAACAAAAATACGATTCCATTTGAAACAGAAAGCCCGTTTGTAACAAGCGGAATCCGTATTGGTACAGCAGCTGTAACTAGTCGTGGCTTCGGTTTAGAAGAAATGGACGAAATCGGAAGCATCATTGCATTCGCTCTTAAAAACCATGAGGACGAAGCAAAGCTAGCAGAAGCTAAGCAACGTGTTGAAGACTTAACTAGCAAATTCCCTTTATATAGAAATTTATAAAAACAAGAAGGTCAGATCTATCTAAATGATAGGTCTGATCTTTTTTCGCTCTTTTTTAATATAATGTTGTTTTTGATTACTTATTTGTAAAAAACATATAGGTTGAAATCAACCATTCTTACACTTCTTATAAAAGCAACAAAGTTTGAGAAAACAGCCTTTTTTTATTAATACCTAACCATGAACTTGAAACTATGTTTGTTTTTCTGTAAAATCTATTGAAGTGTCAAAGAAAAGGAGATGATTTGATGGGGAAAGTGTACGTGTTTGATCATCCATTAATTCAGCATAAACTTACATATATTCGTGATGCCAAAACAGGAACAAAAGAATTTCGTGAACTTGTTGATGAAGTAGCAAGTTTAATGGCATTTGAAATCACAAGAGATTTACCATTAACAGAGGTAGACGTGGAAACACCAGTCACAACTGCAAAATCAAAAGTTCTTTCAGGGAAAAAACTAGGGATCATCCCGATTCTTCGTGCAGGACTTGGAATGGTAGATGGGATTTTAAAATTAATTCCAGCTGCTAAAGTTGGACATGTTGGTTTATACCGTGATCCAGAAACATTACAACCGGTTGAATACTACGTAAAGCTACCTTCTGATATAGAAGAGCGTGAGTTAATTGTAGTGGATCCAATGCTAGCAACAGGTGGTTCAGCAGTAGAGGCAATTAATAGCTTGAAAAAGCGCGGAGCAAAAAATATTAAATTCATGTGCTTAATTGCCGCTCCAGAAGGTGTGGAAGTAGTGAAAGAAGCACATCCGGATGTAGATATTTACATTGCTGCACTTGATGAAAAATTAAATGATCATGGATATATCGTCCCTGGATTAGGCGACGCTGGTGACAGATTGTACGGAACAAAATAATGATGAACAGAGGATGGCTCATATTGGGCTATCCTCTTTTTTATATGGTATTACATGTTTTTAATAAGAAGGAACAAACTAGAAATGGAGGTGGATTTTGATGGGAATAAAAAAACGAGTGTGGATCCTTCTTTTTTTGACTTTCTTTTTATGTCAAACAGTTCAAGGCGTAGCTTTTCCAAATCGACCGCCACTTCCTGAAGTGGATAAGGACCAAATCCAGAAAATGATGGTGATTGTAAGAGAAGAAGAGTTTGACAAGATGAATGAATCCTTATCCAAACATCCAAATGTTGCAATTCGCCAAACCTATCAACATGTGTTTTATGGTTTTTCAATAGAAGGTCCAGTGAGAGAACTGAATAAAATAAAAGAACATCAGGCTGTTATCCATTGGAGCCCGATCGTTTCATATGCTTCACAAATTGATGAGAGTGTTCCATTTATTGGAGGAGAAGAGGTTCGGGGATTGTTTGATTCAGGGGATCACCGCTTAACAGGCAAAGGGGTAAAGGTTGCGGTTATTGATACAGGCATCGATTATGAGCATCCGGATTTACGGAGAAATTATGCTGGCGGATATGATGTTATTGACGGAGATCAAGATCCGCTGGAAACTACAGATGTAAGAGGAGAAGGAACGATCCATGGTACACATGTAGCGGGCATTATTGCAGCAAACGGAAAGCTTAGAGGGATTGCTCCGGAGGCTGATATTTATGCATACCGTGCATTAGGTCCTGGTGGTATGGGTACTTCAGATCAAGTAATTGCAGCGATTGATCAAGCCATAAAGGATAATGTGGATATTATTAATTTATCATTAGGAAATAATGTGAATGGCCCGGATTGGCCAACAAGCCTGGCACTTGACCGAGCTGTTGAATCAAGCATTGTGGCTGTCACCTCAAGCGGGAATTCCGGCCCGGATTTATGGACGGTTGGTTCTCCGGGAACATCGTCAAAGGCGATTTCAGTAGGAGCATCCTCTCCACCTATTCATCTGCCATACTTATCTATATCAGGACTGAAAAATCCAATTCCTATCCATCCTTTGCAGGGAGCGAAACCATGGGATTTAAAAAGCTTAGATGAAATGGTGTATGCTGGGTTGGGACGTGAGGATGACTTCAAAGAATCAATAAAAGGGAAGATTGCCCTTATTGAAAGAGGAAAAATTCCATTCACAGAAAAAGTGTTAAACGCAAAAAAACGTGGGGCAAAAGCCGTCATTATCTTTAATAATGTAAAAGGGAATTTTGCGGGATCACTTGAGGTTCCGCTAGATATTTCGGTTGCTTCAATTTCAAAGAAAGATGGACTTGCGATAAAAAAATTACTGAATCATAAACCGGTAATTAGGACGATCTATGAAAAAGAGGAAGATGAGCTGGCGGATTTTAGTTCAAGAGGACCTGTCACAACGACATGGGCCATAAAACCGGATATCGTTGCACCGGGAGTGGCAATTGATAGCACCATTCCAGATGGTTATTTATCTTTGCACGGAACTAGTATGGCGGCACCTCATGTTGCAGGGGCTTGCGCATTAATTAAGCAAGCACACCCAAATTGGTCACCTGAACAAATAAAAGCTGCACTTATGAACACTGCTGTAAAGTTACAAGATGATAAAGGCAGAAAATTGGCTCCGAATGAACAGGGGGCTGGGAGAATAAATGTAAAACAAGCGATTGAGGCTGAGGTGCTTATTTATCCAGGATCATTAACGTTTGGACAATTTGATACAAATCATCCTAGAACCAAAAAAACTAAAAAAGTAATCATCGATAATCAATCAAATGTGAAGAAAACAATCACATTTCAAACACCAAAAAACAAACCCGGCATTGAATGGGTGCTTCCTAAAAAACTCATCATCAATCCAGGAGAAAAGAAACAGGTTGAGGTGGGTGTTGATATCACACCGAGCCAAATGAATCAGGGGATACACGAAGGGTGGATCACAATCCATTTGGACGAAAAGGTGACAGAGCTTCCATATGCATATGTGATTGATGAACCTAATTATCCGAGAATTATGGGCTTTGAGCTTTCTTACGGAGATAAACCTGATACGTTTAAATATCAAATGTATTTACCAGGTGGAGCAGATGAAGCTGGTATTGCTTTATATGATCCGGATTCATTAACATTTATTGGTTATTTAGATTGGCTGCGTGAAGCGCCAAGAGGGTTGATTGAGGGGGAAATAAAAGCAGAGGATCTAAAAGTCCCTTTGGGGAGTTACAAAGCGATTGTTTTTGCGAATAAAAATGGTAAAGAAAATTATTTGGAAACAGATATTTTACTAAGTGAATAATTAATTCGCTTTAGTAAGTCAAGGGTTGGTAAGCGTTTAAATGTGAACGATTTGTGAGGATTTGAATTGATTGTGAACATTTTAACTTTAAACGGATTGACATCACATATACGCTATTGTATGCTATACGAGGGTATAATGATAAGGTTTACAATATCGTTCAAATCCCATGTTTCACCCCCTAATTCCGTTATAAATCTATAGATTGAGGATTTATAAAATGCGACAAAAAAAACGCCATCCACTTCATGCGATGGGCCTCATGTCAGCTATCCTTTCCCAACTAGTTGGCTCTATATTAATAGGTATATTTGCTGGGAAATGGATTGACAGTTATTTAGAAACAGAGCCGCTGTTTTTAATCATAGGCCTTCTGCTAGGACTAGCTGCTGGAGTTTACGCCATGCTGAAATTAGTCCACCACTATTTCTCAGGAGAATAATAATTTCATGTCTGATATGCAACTGATGTTTCAAAGATATCGCAAGTACATATTTTATCTGCTAGCCCTTTACGTTTTAGGATGGGGATTTACGAAGTATCAGTCAGTATTTCTTGGATTGCTTCTTGGGACATGCATTACATTGTATAACCTGTGGATCATGGTGAGAAAGCACAAACAGTTTGGACGCGCATTAGATGAAGGGCGGAAAACAGGCTCATTAGGAACAACGTCTAGAATGGCAGCGGCAGGTGTTGCTGTATTTTTCGCGCTAAAGTTTCCTGAGTATTTTGATTTAATTAGTGTCATTATTGGATTAATGACGATGTATGTCGTTATTATGATAGATTATGTTATTCAACATTCACGCGCTTAGCTGGGAAGAGAGGTGAATCTATTGGGTCACGAAGCTCCTGTGGTAAAGTTTTTAGGTCTTACTTTTAATTTATCAAATGTATTAATGATTACGATTGCTAGTTTGATCGTTTTTCTAATCGCATTTGCAGCAACACGCAAATTAGCGATGAAACCGACAGGTATGCAGAATTTCATCGAATGGGTTGTTGATTTTGTTAAAAACATTATCGGCAGTACAATGGATTGGCAAACAGGCGGACGTTTCTTAACGTTAGGAATCACGCTTTTAATGTATGTGTTTGTATCAAACATGCTGGGGTTACCATTCGCCATTGTTGTAGGTCATGATTTATGGTGGAAATCTCCAACTGCAGATCCTGCCATTACATTAACTCTTGCAATTCTAGTAGTAGCGTTAACACACTACTATGGAATTAAGATGAAAGGTGTATCTGAATATGGTAAGGACTTTTTAAGACCGATGCCATTTATGTTTCCGCTTAAGATAATTGAAGAATTTGCGAACACACTAACGCTTGGTCTTCGTCTTTACGGGAATATTTTTGCAGGTGAAATTTTATTAGGATTGCTTGTTACTCTAGGAACAAGCGGATACGCTGAAGGTTTTGGAAGTGGAATTCTCGGTTCCATTATCGCAGCACTTCCAATGTTAGCATGGCAAGGATTTAGTATCTTTGTTGGTGCAATCCAGGCATTTATCTTCACTATGTTAACGATGGTGTATATGGCACACAAAGTGAGCCATGACCATTAATCAATATATGTTCAGTTCACTTGAACTAAAACTAAAGTAATACTATTTTTCATACATTTAAAGGAGGAAATTTAACAATGGGTTTATTAGCAGCTGCAATTGCAATTGGTTTAGCGGCACTAGGTGCTGGTATTGGTAACGGTCTTATCGTATCTCGTACAGTAGAGGGTATCGCGCGTCAACCTGAAGCGCAAGGTAAATTACAAACTACAATGTTCATCGGGGTAGCATTAGTTGAGGCGATTCCGATCATCGCTGTAGTTATCGCATTCATCGTAATGGGATCATAATTCGATAATAAACATGTTTTCATATGGCGAAGATCATTCAAAGCGAACCTTCGCCATTGCTTTATGTGCAAATAAGGAAAACTATTTTTCAAAAACACTGGTTTATCTTTAAAATATTGTGCAAAGTGAAAGGGTTTCGAGGAACGAATAGTTCGAGAAAGCCGAAAACTATCAACCCATCATGGAACTCTTGAAGGGAGTGAAACCGAGCTATGTTAACTTTTGATCTTGCAGTAGGTGCAGCTACAGGCGGCCTTAACACAGGTGATATCGTATTCCAGCTTTTAATGTTCTTAATCCTTCTTGCATTGCTAGGTAAGTATGCATTAGGACCAGTTATGAACATTATGAAGCAACGTGAAGAGCATATTGCAAATGAAATTAATAGTTCTGAAGAAAGAAATAAAGAAGCACAAAAGCTAGTAGACGAGCAGCGTGAGTTATTAAAACAAGCGCGTCAAGAAGCACAAGCTCTTGTGGAAAATGCGAAAAAGCTTGGTGAGCAACAGAAAGAAGAAATCATCCAAGCAGCTCGTTCTGAAGCTGGCCGTTTGAAAGATTCAGCATTAAAAGAAATCGAGCAAGAAAAAGATCAGGCTGTGGCAGCATTACGCGAACAGGTTGCATCATTATCTGTATTAATTGCTTCTAAAGTAATCGAAAAAGAGTTGAATGAACAAGAGCAAGAGAAATTGATCAATGACTACATCAATGAGGTAGGCGAGGGTCGATGAGCAAAGGTATTGTTGCAAAACGTTATGCAGTAGCTCTTTTTCAACTTGCAAAGGAACAAAATGTAATCGATCAAATCGAAAACGAATTGCTCGTTGTAAAGGAAGTTTTTACAACGAATCAAGAACTTATAAATGTATTTAACCATCCAAAAGTTACAAATGAAGCGAAAAAGTCCATTGTAAAGGAAGCATTCTCAAGCCTGTCACAGCAGGTTGTGAATACATTATACCTTTTAGTTGACCGTCATCGTGTTGATGTTGTAACAGAAATTGTTGATTACTTTGTACAAAGTGCAAATGAAGCTCGTGGAACAGAGGATGCAATTGTTTATTCAGTTCGCCCGCTGACAGATAGTGAATTATCTGCTATTTCAGCTTCTTTCGCGAAAAAGATCGGCAAAGCGTCATTACGTTTACAAAACGTTGTAGACTCTTCGCTAATCGGCGGCGTAAAGCTTCGTATTGGTAATCGTATTTATGATGGTAGTATTAGCGGTAAGCTTGAACGTATAGAGCGACAATTGGTCGCAAACAGATCGTAGATAGGGGTGAAACTCATGAGCATCAAAGCTGAAGAAATTAGTGCGCTTATAAAAAAGCAAATTGAAAACTATCAGTCTGATATAAAAGTAAGCGATGTTGGTACTGTTATCCAAGTTGGGGATGGTATCGCTCGTGCTCATGGCCTCGACAATGTCATGGCTGGTGAGCTTGTAGAATTCTCAAACGGCGTTATGGGTATGGCTCAGAACCTTGAGGAAAATAACGTTGGTATTATTATTTTAGGACCTTACACAGATATCCGTGAAGGTGACGAAGTTCGTCGTACAGGACGTATCATGGAGGTTCCTGTAGGTGAAGCATTGATCGGTCGCGTTGTTAACTCATTAGGACAACCTGTTGATGGATTAGGTCCAATCGAAGCAACTAAGACTAGACCAATCGAAAGTCCAGCACCAGGGGTTATGGACCGTAAATCTGTTCATGAACCACTTCAAACTGGTATTAAAGCGATTGACGCGCTTGTTCCGATCGGCCGTGGTCAACGTGAGTTAATCATCGGGGACCGTCAAACAGGTAAAACATCTGTAGCAATCGATACAATCTTGAACCAAAAAGATCAAGATATGATTTGTATCTATGTTGCAATTGGTCAAAAAGAATCAACAGTTCGTGGTGTTGTTGAAACATTACGTAAAAATGGTGCATTAGATTACACAATCGTTGTAACAGCTTCTGCATCACAACCAGCTCCAATGTTATTCTTAGCACCTTATGCTGGGGTAACAATGGGTGAAGAGTTCATGTACAATGGCAAGCACGTTCTTGTTGTATACGATGACCTAACTAAGCAAGCTGCGGCATATCGTGAGCTTTCATTACTACTTCGCCGTCCTCCAGGCCGTGAAGCATACCCTGGTGACGTTTTCTACTTACACTCTCGTTTACTCGAGCGTGCAGCTAAATTAAGTGATGCAAAAGGCGCAGGTTCTCTAACTGCATTACCATTCATCGAGACACAAGCAGGTGACGTTTCGGCTTATATCCCAACGAACGTTATCTCGATTACTGATGGACAAATCTTCCTTCAGTCTGACCTCTTCTTCTCTGGTGTACGTCCAGCGATTAACGCAGGTTTATCTGTATCTCGTGTTGGTGGTTCAGCGCAAATTAAAGCGATGAAGAAGGTTGCGGGTACTTTACGTCTAGACCTTGCTTCATACCGTGAACTTGAAGCATTTGCTCAATTCGGTTCTGACCTTGATAAAGCAACACAAGCAAAATTAAACCGTGGTGCTCGTACTGTTGAAGTACTTAAGCAAGGTCTAAACAAACCGCTTAAAGTTGAAAAACAAGTTATGATTCTATATGCATTAACAAAAGGATTCTTAGATGATATCCCAGTAGAAGATATCACTCGTTTTGAAGATGAGTTCCATGCATACACAGAACAAAACAATAAAGACCTTCTAGAAGAAATCCGCACAACTGGCGGACTTCCAAATGAAGATGCGTTAAAAGCAGCGATCGAAGGATTCAAAAAGACTTTTGCTCCTTCTGAACAATAATAGAAATGGTATGGCCTCAAGGGTTACTGAGGTCTACCCTTGTTAGATGATTTTTTAAAAAGGTGGTGAGAACCTTTGGCATCATTACGCGACATAAAATCAAGAATTACTTCTACTAAGAAGACGAGTCAAATCACTAAAGCGATGGAAATGGTTTCGGCTGCGAAGCTTAACCGTGCTGAAAACAATGCAAAAGCATTTGGACCTTATATGGAAAAAATCCAAGAGGTTGTAGCAAGCATCGCAAACGGCAGTACAGACGTTAGCCACCCGATGTTAGAATCCAGACCTGTAAAACGAACTGGATACCTTGTCATTACATCAGATCGTGGATTAGCAGGTGCGTTTAACAGCAGTGTACTTCGTGCTGTACATCAATCAATCCAAAAGCGTCATAAATCTAATGATGAATTTGTGATCATTGCAATTGGTAAAATGGGTCGTGATTTCTTTAAAAAGCGCGGCATGAACGTGATTTCAGAGATTACTGGCCTTGGTGATGAAACATCCTTTGCAAGCATTAAGGATATTGCAAGTGGTGCAGTTAACATGTTTGCAGATGGTTCATACGACGAATTGTATATGTATTACAACCACTTTGTTAGTGCGATTCAACAGGATGTGACCGAGAAGAAGCTTCTTCCGCTTTCTGATATTTCATCAAACAAAGGCTTAACGTCTTATGAGTTTGAACCAAATCAGGAAGAAATCCTTGAAGTGCTGTTACCACAATATGCTGAAAGTCTCATCTACGGAGCCTTACTAGATAGTAAAGCTTCAGAGCATGCAGCTCGTATGACAGCTATGAAAAATGCTACTGATAATGCAAAAGAGCTTATCAATGGACTTACTTTAACATACAACCGTGCACGTCAAGCAGCGATCACACAAGAAATTACAGAGATCGTTGGTGGAGCGGCAGCATTAGAATAGCAAAAAATTACTATTGGAAAAAAGTGACATCGCATTTAGTTTCGATGTCTAGCTCCAGCGCCAAGGCCCTCGAGGTCATAAGCCAATCATGAATTGAAGGTAAAGAACACCTTCTATTTATGATCGTCTTATGCTTTTCGGGCCTGAACGAGGCGCTTGCGCATTTCATTGATAGGAGGGAAAACGATGAATAAAGGACGCATTACTCAAATTTTGGGTCCGGTTGTTGACGTAAAGTTCGAGAGCGGTCAACTGCCTGACATTTATAATGCCCTTACAATTAAAACAGAAGCGAATGAAAATGAAGTCGCTATCGACCTTACTTTAGAAGTTGCCCTACATTTAGGTGATGATACAGTTCGTACGGTTGCGATGTCTACAACTGATGGACTTGTTCGTGGTTTAGAGGTTACAGACACAGGTGCACCAATCTCTGTTCCTGTTGGTGATGTAACTCTTGGTCGTGTATTTAACGTATTAGGTCAAAACATTGACTTAGATCAACCGATTGCAGAAGATGCTCGTCGTGATCCTATTCACAGACCAGCTCCTAAATTTGATCAACTTTCAACTGAAGTTGAAATTCTTGAAACTGGAATTAAAGTAGTAGATTTACTAGCTCCTTATATCAAGGGTGGTAAAATCGGTCTATTCGGTGGTGCCGGTGTAGGTAAAACTGTATTAATCCAGGAATTAATCAATAACATCGCACAAGAGCACGGCGGTATTTCCGTATTCGCTGGTGTTGGAGAGCGTACTCGTGAAGGTAATGACCTTTATCACGAGATGACAGACTCTGGTGTTATTAAGAAAACAGCGATGGTATTCGGTCAAATGAATGAGCCGCCTGGAGCACGTATGCGTGTTGCTCTAACTGGTCTTACAATGGCTGAATTCTTCCGTGATGACCAAGGACAAGACGTTCTTTTCTTCATGGATAACATCTTCCGTTTCACACAAGCAGGTTCAGAAGTTTCTGCCCTTCTTGGACGTATGCCATCTGCCGTTGGTTACCAACCAACTCTTGCTACTGAGATGGGTCAATTACAAGAGCGTATCACATCAACTAACGTAGGTTCTGTTACATCTATTCAAGCGATTTACGTTCCAGCCGATGACTATACAGATCCGGCTCCTGCAACGACTTTTGCTCACTTAGATGCAACAACAAACCTTGAGCGTAAATTATCTGAAATGGGTATTTACCCAGCGGTGGATCCTCTTGCTTCAACTTCACGTGCATTATCACCTGAGATCGTTGGAGAAGAGCACTACACTGTTGCTCGTCAAGTACAACAAACACTACAACGTTATAAAGAGCTTCAAGATATCATTGCGATCCTTGGTATGGATGAGCTTTCTGAAGAAGATAAGTTGACAGTTGCACGTGCTCGCCGTGTTCAATTCTTCTTATCTCAAAACTTCCACGTTGCAGAACAATTTACAGGCCAGCCTGGTTCTTATGTTCCTGTTAAAGAAACTGTTCGTGGATTCAAAGAAATTCTTGAAGGTAAGTATGACCACCTTCCAGAAGATGCGTTCCGCTTAGTAGGACGTATTGAAGAGGTTATTGAAAATGCAAAACAAATGGGTGTAGAAGCCTAATTTCGGGACCTAGGAGGGTATGAGTATGAAGACAGTATTAGTCAATGTCGTTACTCCCGATGGCCCAGTTTACGATGCAGACGTAGAAATGGTGAGTGTAAAAGCTCAAAGTGGTGAACTTGGTATTTTACCAGGACATATTCCTATGGTTGCTCCGCTACAAATTGGAGCAGTTCGCCTAAAGAAAGGGAGCGGCACTGAATTAGTTGCTGTGACTGGCGGCTTTATCGAAGTACGACCTGATAAGGTAACGATTTTAGCTCAAGCAGCTGAAACGGCGGACTCGATTGATGTTGCCCGTGCAGAAGCAGCGAAAAAACGTGCTGAAGAGCGTCTAAATCAAAAAACAGACGATATCGATTTCAAACGAGCTGAATTAGCGTTAAAACGTGCAATCAATCGTTTAGATGTAACGAAATAATAGAAAAGGATGGTGCCAAACTCGCACCATCCTTTTTTAATCAAATAGTATTCTAATATAGAGATTGATTATCGTACTAAATGTTTTTGTTGAAATTCGTAGTCTTGCAGTACAAATATGATCAAAAGAAGGTAGTTGCTTTTCATCATGTTGATGAAAAATGAAGTTGCATCTATTTCCCCTTTTTTATATGAAATTCTTCAAAAAGATAGCATATAACCACAAAAACAAATCTGTAACAATTATTTCATAAATGAAGAAGATAGCGGATAACCTCACGTAGTAAAATAGATAATGTGTGTCCTATTGTAAAATGAAAGGCCATATTCATTAAATTTTTGTTAAAAGCAAAAATCAATCATGTAACAGGAATTTCTTTATATAATAGTCAAGGGTATACCGTAGAAATCCCAAGTCATGGAAAAAGTTTCATGGCTAAATAGGAAAATATGAGGTTGCTTTTTGGCTTAAATGAGGTAAGATTGAAATTGCTGTGTGTCTTTATAGAATATGCGTTATTCTCATCATATGAGGATATGTGGAGGGGTGAAGTATGCCCGATTATGGACAACTGGCTTTAATCAGTATGATTGTGCACCTGGCCTTCATTATTGTAACGTGGTGGGCCTTGCAAGCACTAAATATTGATAAATGGATAAAAGCGGGCAAAGTGATTCAAGCGAGAGTACTTCTTATATTGTTAACCATCGCCATTGGATCTATGGTAAGTAATTTTTTCCTTGATTATTTATTATGGTCACAGCAACTTCCATCATTATTTTAAAGAAAAGTTTTCTACCGTTTGAAATAGGGAAGGTAAGCTACATATGGGATGATGTACAAGGATGTTTGGATAACGGGAAAATAATTCCTCCATGTCTAATATTGACGAGTTTTTCCACGTATGGACACTGATAATCCGGTAACAATGTTACTAAGGAGAGGAAGTGACCGTATATGAGAAATAAAGGGATAGGAATTATGGTTTTAACGTTATCAATTATCTTCTGTTTAGTAGCCAATCATATAGGAGCAGCTGAGAATCAATCAAAACTATCAACAATAGCAGAAAGCATGGAAAAAGAGAATATTAAGATTTCAAAATGGTCTCTTTATTCAAAAAAGTTTGTCGAAAATAAACCAATACAAGAATTGAAACTAATGACCAAGCAATATCGTCAATATACTTGGACGTTTAAACAAGAAGACGATGTGTTTAAAGCGATCGGTGTTTATGAAAATAAAGAAAGAAATATTACTGAAAAGCTTCAGTTTCTCGCCACCCTCACAAATGATCAAGAACAATCGTATATCCTTTATGAGGTCATAGGTGCAGGTACTAAAAGCAATTGGAATGACATCAATACATTCTTCGAACAAAGATCATTCGACATTTTTCATGAAAATCCTACAATATATGCTTGTATCGAAGGCGTATTAGGTGATAAGATGGAAGGTGTTTTGAATCAAAAAATGGTTCAGTTACTATCTGAATTTCATGCAAAGCCGATTGAAGAGCTCACGGAACAAGATTTTCTTTCGGTATCAGCCAAGACCTCACTTTGGGAAGATTATATCCCAACAAAAGAAGATAAGATGAACATTCAAATTGCATTGAGATCTGACGGAATGGGCGATAAAACTACGGTCGTTATAGGAACACCAATCATTACGTCTGAATATTAATATAGAGAAATTGGGACGCGGAGGGGAATAATTTGGAAAAAATCATCGTCCGCGGCGGTCGTAGGTTAAACGGCACTGTAAAAGTTGAAGGAGCAAAAAATGCCGTTCTACCAGTTATCGCTGCATCTTTATTAGCTAGTGAAGAAAAAAGTATAATCAGTGATGTACCTACGCTCTCCGATGTGTATACAATTAATGAAGTTCTTCGCCATTTAGGCGCAGATGTCCATTTTGAAAATAATCAAGTGATTGTAGATGCATCAAAAGAGCTAAAAACAGAAGCACCATTTGAATACGTAAGAAAAATGCGCGCATCTGTTTTAGTTATGGGAGCATTATTAGCTCGTAATGGTCATGCACGTGTTGCATTACCAGGAGGCTGTGCAATTGGATCACGTCCGATTGATCAGCACTTAAAAGGTTTTGAAGCAATGGGAGCTTCAATTAAAGTTGGTAATGGCTTTATTGAGGCAGAAGTACAAGGAAGACTTAAGGGAGCTAAGGTTTATTTAGACTTCCCAAGTGTTGGCGCAACAGAAAACATTATTATGGCAGCTGCTCTTGCTGAAGGAACAACTGTCCTTGAAAATGTTGCAAAAGAGCCGGAAATCGTTGACTTAGCTAATTACATCAATGCTATGGGTGGTAAAATTCGCGGGGCTGGTACAGGAACGATTCGAATTGAAGGTGTAGAGAAACTAACAGGTGCACACCACACAATTATTCCGGATCGCATCGAAGCAGGTACTTTTATGGTCGCTGCAGCGATAACTGGTGGAAATGTTCTTGTCAAAGGAGCCGTTCCTGAGCACTTAACATCACTAGTAGCAAAAATGGAAGAAATGGGCGTAAAAATCATTGAAGAAAAAGACGGTTTACGTGTTATCGGACCAGAAAAGCTTAAATCTGTCGACATCAAAACAATGCCGCACCCAGGATTCCCAACAGATATGCAATCACAAATGATGGCATTGCTATTATGTGCAAACGGAACAAGTATGATTACAGAAACCGTTTTTGAAAATCGTTTCATGCATGTTGAAGAATTCCGCCGCATGAATGGAGATATTAAAATTGAAGGACGTTCTGTTATCATCAATGGACCTGTCAAGTTACAAGGTGCTGAAGTAGCAGCAACAGATCTGCGTGCAGGCGCAGCACTTATCCTAGCAGGACTTTGTGCAGAAGGCCATACACGTGTTACTGAACTTAAGCATTTAGATCGCGGCTATGTAGCTTTCCACGAAAAGCTTGCAAGCATCGGCGCAGATATCGAACGTGTAAAAGAAGATACAACTACAATTACTTCTGAACAGCAGCAAGCTGCCGTTTCAGATTAATATGCCTTCATAAAAGGAGCAGGAGTCGAATTGGCAGCCTGCTTCTTTTATTTTTTACGACTTTACTATGATAACTATATTTGGTGTGATTTATACGTAAGTTCATGTTTAATTTCAAAAAAAGTTTAGCCGTCCTACACCTTGTCCATCTCAGATAAATTCTGCATTGTCCACATCTTTTTCAGTCATAATTGCTTGTCCACGGCCATAGGATGAATTATAGACATTCTACTTAACCTATAACAATTGGAGGCCGAACATGAAACCAGTTAAACCAGTTCTTTTCGCACTTGGAGGGTTATTCATCATTATACTCCTCATCCCAACGCTACTTGTGACACCATTTATGGAGCAATCAAAGGGTAAATTGGGTGAAGAACTAACAGTTGCCAAGTCTGAGGTTCCAGTGCTAGCTGAGTCACCGGTAGACGTACCTGTTTATCGAAGTCAAACGAAGAAGATCGAATCAATTCCTCTGGAGGAATACGTCATTGGTGTTGTTGCATCAGAAATGCCTGCTGAGTTTGAAACAGAAGCGCTGAAGGCACAGGCATTAGCAGCGAGAACATATATTACAAAACAGCTTATGAATGGACCGATAAGTGCTCCAGAAGGTTCCATTGTCACAGATACCCAAATGCATCAAGTATATAAAAATAAAGAAGAGCTAAAAGCGATTTGGGGAGATGATTATGACTGGAAGCTTCAAAAGGTTACAGAAGCCGTTGCGGCTACACAGGGGAAAATTCTTACATATAAAGATGAACCAATTGATGCTTCGTTTTTCTCAACAAGCAACGGATATACCGAAAACTCTGAAGCCTATTGGCAGGAGGCAATTCCATATCTTAAAAGTGTAGAAAGTTCATGGGACGAAAAATCACCTAAATTCTATGATAAAAAAATTATTACTATTAAAGAATTCGAAAATAAACTAGGTGTAAACTTAGACACATCAAGCGGTTCAATCGGTAAAATAACTGAGCTAACACCAGGAAAACGTGTAGCAAAGGTTGAAATAAATGGAAAGCAATTTACTGGAAGAGATATAAGAGAAGAACTTGATTTAAAATCAACTGATTTCACATGGGAGATCAAAGGAGATTCTGTTCTAATAGAAACAAAAGGCTTTGGTCATGGTGTAGGTATGAGCCAATACGGTGCAAACTTTATGGCAGAAGCAGGCAAAACATATGAGGAAATCGTTTCTCATTATTATAATGGAACAGAAGTATCTGCCGCAGAACCTTTTATAGCAAAATATACGGCAAAGCAATAAAAAAGGAGCTCCCCGAGCTCTTTTTTTATACTATAAGAAGGTATAAACATTTTATAGAAGATCGTATAAGAAAAACTAAGGTTTTTCGCCGGATATAATTAACCAGCCGAGAAAACTACTTTGAAAAGAATTTCTTTTTCGCAATCCAATATGAAACTGCCACCCCGATAGTATCTTTGACAAAATCTATGACAGTTGCTGAACGTTCTGGCACAAAGGATTGATGAATTTCGTCTGTAAGACCATAGAATATAGAAATAATCGCTGCAATCATACTCGCTTTCTCTGTCCATTTTCCATGTGCCATAAAAGCAAAGGCAATAAGCCAATAAAGAATGGCAAACTCAATAAGATGCAATGATTCTTTCAATAAAGCATCAAAGGAAAGCTGTGTATCCACAATTGCATCAGCCGGAAAGCTTGATAACGTCCAAATAAGTGCCATATAAAGAAGTGGTAATATCGTAAGTATGTTTTTTTTCATTTATAAAAGACTCCAATCAACTATTAGTAAACTGATTACAAAGCAACAAGTTTGCAAAAAAGCCAAAAATTTTAAAGAAGCATACATATTATTATAAACTTTGCACAAACTACATTTAAAAAAATTTTTTTTAGAATGTGTATATAATTCAGAAAATCTGTTCAGACTGATTTCTGAGGTGATGATAGAATGAGAGAGGAAGAAAAGAAACGTACTTCTCAAACTAAAGTTCAACAATTTTTTAGAAAACGTTGGGTATTTCCGGCAATTTACCTAATGAGTGCAGCAGTTATCCTTACAGCAGTATTATGGTACCAAAACATCAGCAACAATGTAGCAGAGGACCTGCAAAATAATCAAGAAGATATCGCATTAGATGAGCAGGAAGCAGTTGAGGTTAATGCAACAAAAGAAAACTTTGCAATGCCTGCAGTAGATCCAGAAGCAGTAAAAGTTGTGAAAAAGTTTTATGATCCAAATGCAACAACAGAAGAGCAAGAAGCAGCACTTGTATTCTATAACAATACCTATAGAATGAACAAAGGAATCGACATCGCAAGAGAAGATCAAAAGCAATTCGATGTTGTCGCATCACTTAGTGGTACTGTAACAAAAGCTGAAAAAGATCCAATCTTAGGATATGTTGTGGAAATTGAGCACGAAAACGATGTTGTCACAGTTTACCAATCACTAGCAGAAGTTAGTGTACAAGCTGGTGACAAAGTAGAACAAAACGAATTAATCGGTAAATCTGGTGAAAATCTTTATAATGAAGAAGATGGCAACCATGTACACTTTGAAATTCGTCAAGCTGGTAAAGCTGTAAACCCTCTAACATATATGGACAAGCCGGTAACATCCATTGAAGAGGCTGCTGAAGAAGAAGCAACAGAAGAAGAAGTAAGCGAAGAAGCTCCAGCTCCATCAGGTGAAGGTGAAGAAAAACCATCAGGTGAAGGTGAAACTGAAGCACCTGAAAAAGACAGTGAAGCTCCAAAAGATGACGCTGACAAATCTGAAAAAGCTCCAGAATCAGACAAAGATGCTGAAAAAGGAACTGAAGGTAAAAAAGACAGCGCTCAGCCAGAGGCTTCAAATAGTACAGTAAATTCATAAGGATAACGTCAATACGAGGTTGAACTCTACTAAATCAGAGGTCAGCCTCGATTTTTTATGGGACAAGGGGACAGGTACCTTGTCCCAAAATAATTGTGGGACAGAGAACCTGTCCCCTTGTCCCACGATTGCCGCCAAAAAAGTTGTCGAAGAGAAAGTTTTATAAATTTTCAGTTTTTTATTGACCGGTTACTAGATTACCCTTCATAATAAGACATGTTAAAGCTATCTGGAGATATATTTAGTATATCATAAATTGATAACGCTTACAATTATATGAAGGGGGAAAGCCAAATATGACAACATTAATCTTGATGATTGCTTTAACTCTTGTCAGTCTAGTATTTTGCTTAAGAACGCGAAAACCTCATTTTTTACTCATCCCAGTTGTGACAATACTTATCTACTTCGTTGTACAAATCGCACTTGTTCCTGCACCATTTTTTGAAACTGTAAAATTTATTTTCAGTCTATCTTAAGGTTCCAACTGATCATTTATAATCCGGAGGTGCTTTATGAAAAAAATCGATAAAAAAGTAGCGGATGCCTATTTTAAAGAAAGAACACGAAACATTGTGATCTATTTAATAATCGGAGGATTATCTTCATTTGGCGTTGTGTTATTTGCTGAGTTTTTTAGCGGCTTTACGATTAATGGCTTTCCATTTCATTACTTCATGGGGGCACAGGGAGCTGTTGTGGTCTTTATTCTATTATTATTTATTAACGCAAAAGTCAGTGATTCTATTGATAGAAAATATGGTATTGATGAATCCAAAAATGAACAGCTTAGCGCTGGGAAAACATTAGATCACTAGAAAAGCGGAATCGCCCGCACACCCGTACAGCAGCGTATGAACTAGAGCAATTCGGATAAAGCGAGACTTATCCGACTCTGTCGGGAAAAGGAAACACGGAGAGCGCAAGTTGTCGATGTTGACTTATCGTAAGGAGAATTGTGAAATTCACTAGACGCTAGGCGATGAAGCTAGACACCAAAAACAAATTAGATTTAAAAGGGGATAAGATAAATTTTCACTAGCTACTTGAGTACATAGGGGAGTGCTCATTTTTAATTAAAGGGGGAAATGTAATGGACGCTCAGTTTCTTGTTTCACTTGCAATTATTTTACTTACTTTTGCGTTATATATTGGAATTGCGGTCTACAATACAGCGAAGCAAACATCTGACTTTTATGTAGCAGGTCGCGGAGTACCGCCGATTTTTAACGGAATGGCCATCGGAGCGGACTGGATGAGTGCAGCCTCATTCATTGGGATGGCTGGTACGATTATGCTGCTTGGTTATGATGGACTGGCTTATATTATGGGGTGGACAGGCGGATACCTCCTATTAACCTTTTTATTAGCACCACAGCTTCGTAAATACGGCCGCTACACAGTACCGGAATTCATCGGGGATCGATATAACAGTCACACAGCCCGCGTAATTGCCGCAGTTTGTACAATCATTATTAGCTTTACCTATTCAATTGGCCAATTATCTGGTTCAGGAGTTGTGATTGGAAGACTTTTTGAAATTGATGCGAAGCTAGGAACGATGATTGGCGTGGTGCTGATTGCGTTTTATGCAGCCTTTGGTGGAATGAAGGGGATTACATGGACACAGGTTGCTCAATACATTATTCTGATCATTGCTTACTTAATTCCGGTTATTTTTATGTCTCTACAAATTACAGGAAATCCAGCTCCATGGCTTTCTTACGGTAAAATTGTAGAAGAAATGGGTGAGTTAGATCGTCAGCTTGGTATTTCCGAATATTTTGCACCATTTACAAACGGGACGAAATGGCAGTTCTTAGCCCTTATGTTTACGTTAATGGCGGGAACAGCGGGATTACCTCACGTAATTGTCCGCTTTTATACGGTATCAACGATGAAAGCGGCAAGATGGTCAGGTGCATGGGCGATTCTTTTTATCGGGTTATTATATTTATCAGCACCAGCATATGCAGCGTTTTCTCGTTTTATTTTAATGACACAAGTAGCTGGTCAAAAGCTAACGGAGCTGCCTGCATGGACAGAATCTTGGGTTAATACCGGAAAGCTGCAAATTGCAGATGGAAATGGTGATGGTATTTTACAATGGAGTGAATTAATTATTTCAAACGATATCGTTGTAATGGCAACACCTGAAATCGCCAATCTTGGACTATTCGTTATCGGTCTTGTAGCAGCCGGGGCCATGGCAGCAGCTCTATCAACAGCAGGCGGCTTAATGATTGCCATTTCTTCTTCCTTTGCACATGATATTTACTATCGTGTCATGAAGCCGAATGCATCAGAAAAGAACCGATTAGCTGTTGCTCGCTGGTCAATTGTTATTGCAACTGTATTAGCAGGACTAATCGCATTAAATCCTCCAGGGGCGATCACACAAATCGTCGCATGGGCCTTTGCATTAGCATCTGGAACGTTCTTCCCAGCTCTCCTCATTGGAGTATGGTGGAAGCGTTCAAACACTCAAGGTGTCATCTCTGGAATGCTGGTCGGCTTAGCTGTTACACTCATTTACATTTTTGCCTCTAAATATGGCGGTTTTACAATCGCTGGTATCATTGATACAGGAGCAGGCGTGTTCGGTGCAGCAGCCGCAATCTTAACAAATATTATCGTTTCACTTGCCACAAAGGCACCATCTATTGAAACACAAGAGGAAGTTCTGAACTTACGTTATCCTGAACAAATGACGTATAAGGATGGAGAAGTGTGGATAGATAAATAAGATCGGGGACAAGGGGACAGGTACCTTGTCCCCTTCTTTATTGTGGAACAAAGTACCTGTCCCCCCTATCCCTCTAATTAGGAAAAACCTCCTAAAAAATGACTTCCAAAAATAAATCATTCTCACCATTCTTACATTTTTTAACTATGTTATAGTTGAAAAGATTGGTAATTTTTTATGTAAAATCAGGTTTGTTTCTTATATATAATAGATTTATATCTAAATGGGATCGGAATGACTCATAGACCTAAAGAGAAATGACTAGATGATAATAAAGAGTCAATAAAATAGTAAAGAGGGGAAAGTCATTGTCTTTATTTTATTATTATGGACTTTTAAGAAGGAAACAAGAACAGCTTCATCGATTGCAGGACTGTCAAAGTCAGCTGCAAGGCATTAAACAGGAGTATTTGAATTTTAACAATTCGGTTGTAACCCCAGAACTTACGTCTACTACTTGGCAAGGATCACTTGCCGAAAAATTCGAGGATATTCGAATAGAAGGAATTTTTCGTTCCTACCAAGATCTTGAGGCAACTCAACTTTCCAATGTCTTTTCAACCATTAACAGCAAAATGAGTAGTTTAAAAAGTGAAATTGTATCTCTGCAGAAAACAATTCACTCTTTTGAATTACAGATGTTGGAAGATTAAAAAAATTTAAAAAGGCTGTTTTCGCAAACTTTGTTGCTTTGTAATAAGTGTTAGGTAAGGTTGATTGGAGCTCCAGGATGCTCACTTTCCGTGGGGCGTGCGGTGAGCCTCCTCGGCGCACAGCGCCTGTGGGGTCTCACCTGTCACGCTATTCCCACAGGAGTCTCGCACCTTCCGCTCCAATCAACATAATCAGTTTTTTAAAAAGAACTTATTAAAAACAACAATCTTTTAAATAAGAGCCTTTCTCAATGACTGTTGTTTTATTTTACAGAATTAAGTATTTATAGTTAATTCGTATCACCAAGTCTAACTGAGCGTAAAAATAAAAAGTAAAGTAGAGATGATAATGGGAGAAATAAAATTTCAATTTCATGATATAGAGCGTGTATTAAAGGAGATGGCCATGGCTTCAACATCTCTTGAGCCTTCACTGCCAAAGGATGTTGTGAAAAATAATCAGCTGGATGTGACCAAAAAGATCGAACAGGTTAATATGTTGCTAGAAACGATCATGACCAATTATAAAGAGCTTCTTGCTCAAAATGAATCCATGGTCAGGTCCTCTGTTGAGGCGATGAAGGCAACGGATCAATCCTTGAAAACATCCATGTCGTTACAAGGTGTTGCGGAGGTAGAAAAATGAGAGTATTAGATGTGTCTAATCTACATGCTTCTCTTGATGAAACGATTCAGGCGATAAATGAAAAAATAGAGGAACTAGAAACGATTGAAAAATCGATTGCCGAGTTGGTCAATTTAGATCGCTCGTTTACGGGAAAAGGTCCCAATGCGATTAAAAGCTACTATCAATCTTGTCATCAACCATTTTTATTCAAGCTTAAACAAATTCTTGTTTCCTATCAATTGAAACTGCAAACTTGTAAGGAACAAGTGAGTTCATATGAACCGAATCATACAGGATTTATCCATGATGATTTTCTTCAAGGTGAACTAACCAACAGGCTTACAGAAGTTCAAAACTATACGAATGATGTGACAGCGGATGCAAACCAATTCATTTCAAACGTATTAGATATTGTTCATGTTAAGCTTTTGGATGATACAGAAGTGAATCAGCAGGTTGAACAAGCGAAGCAATCGATCAATAAAACAGTTACCAAATTAGAAGACTTTGATGCTGAGAGTACGTCATCATTAGATGAATTAACAGTGGATTTACAAGTATTGACGGCCTACATAGAAGAAATGGATACAAAAGCAGGAGTGAATCCTCGCAGTCTCGAAACCTTTAGTCCACTGCAAGCGCTTATGAGTCCAACTCATGCATTGTTAATGGGGAGCATTCGATCAACACCTATGCATTTTTTCACAAATAGTACACTTGCAGCAAACCGATCAACACAATCGATTTATGCATTTCAGTCATATTCAACTACCCCTTATCAATGGCTGGGATTGAACTTCACTCCGACGGCAAATAAAACGTCTGAAAAAGAAGTTGAGCCAAAGTCCTCTTACCTTGTAGGAGACACAGTTGAACATGGAGACTTTACCTTCGAGGCTGGCGCAGGTAAAGTAGAAAATGATTGGTCAGGACTCGGCGACGGAGATGGTCAACTCGGAGGAAGCAGTAAGCTGAGCGGTATTCACACCGGGGTTAGGCATGACACAGATATGATCGACAGCAGCTTTGACCTGCAAGTTGGAGCAGCTGAAGCACAAGCAAGTGTAGGGGGACAAAGTATATTTCCTTTAGTCAAAGCTGGAGGAACAGCTTATGCAGCAGAAATCAAAACACAGCTTGATAAAGAAATAGATTATGTTGGCCGTACAGGTTTACAAGCAAAAGGTGAGATTCTAAAGGCTAATGCATACGCTGGAGTCGATAATAGCTCAATTGGTATTGGTGCTAAGGCGGCAGTAGCAGAAGGTGA
This sequence comes from Metabacillus sp. RB-C-LZQ-3-1, assembly GCF_058315175.1. Classification (NCBI taxonomy): domain Bacteria; kingdom Bacillati; phylum Bacillota; class Bacilli; order Caryophanales; family Bacillaceae; genus Metabacillus; species Metabacillus sp. RB-C-LZQ-3-1. Next base: position 112,287 of record NZ_JBZFLI010000011.1, read on the forward strand.
GGTTTCGGGCATTATACCTATTCCTTTTACCGATTACAATATTAAAGGTACAGTTGGAGCATCTGCAGTAGGTGCAGGAGGCGAAGCAAAAATAGGAAAAGAAACAATGATTGATCTCCGACTATTGCTTGGAATTAAACTCGGAATTAGCTTTGAAAAAGAATAATGCCTTTTGTTCAGACATTTTTGAAAGGAGCGATTTGACAATGACAAACGGAATCAACTCCATCGTGATCGATAAAGGAACTGATTTACTCCCGATTGGTACGGTTGTGTTCGTAGAATCAATTGCACAATCAGTGATGATCTACGGAAGAATGCAGCAGCAAGCTGATCAGGGCGAAAAAGTATGGGATTATGTCGCATGTCCTTACCCGCAAGGACATATTTCAGATGAAACGAATGTGTTTTTTAACCATGAACAAATAAAGCAAGTCATTTACAAAGGGTTTGAATCAGAAGGTGAAAAGCTCATGAAGGAAAAGTTACAGTCTTTAAAACAAGGAAATGAATCATGAAGGCAATCATTAACTGGTTTATTGCACCATATCAAATTGTACGGTCAGAGTTGACACTGTTTTCGGAGTTAAAGAAGGAAGAAACAACTTCTAAAGAAGAGAAGATGAGAATTTTCCAACTGCAAGTGTTTAATATTATGTTAGTTTTAGTATACACTTTGTTTCTTGGCGCCTTTTTTGTATATATCGGACTCCTTTTTGTTGCGGGTTGGTTTGCTCTTTCAGGCATCATAGTAGGTCTTATCATGATGAGCCTGATCAAATTCATGCAAGAAAAAAGGTATCTGAAACGTCGTGATGCTTTTATCAAAAATGACCCTTCAATCATTAAATAGCAGAAAGGATAGGTTCAGTTGAAAAAACTAAGTTTAATCATCGCGATCTTTTTTGTACTTATCGGCTGTAGTAATGACACTTCTTCAGAAAAGCAAACTGGTACCGAAGAAGCAAAGCCTGCAAGTACATCTACAGAAAATGAACAATCATACGAAGAAAAACAAAAAGAAATTGTGGATTTTATTAATGAAGATATGAACGAAATTGCCGGCTATGAAACTAAAGCAAATGAAGCATTGGCTACAGTATCTGGAGAAAATTTCAAAAATGATGAAGAGTTATACACTGTTTTGACAACTGAGGTCATTCCTGAGTATGAAAAGGCGATTGAGAAAGCAAAAACACTTAAAGTAAATGTTGAAGAGCTAAAACCAATAAAGAACAAAATGGAAGAGGCGTTAGGCGTATATTACGACGCGCTCCTACTTGAAAAAGAAGCATTAGAGAAGACAGATAAGGAATTAATCGAGCAATCGAATAAAAAGGGCAGTGAATATGTAACTGCGATCTCAGAATACCACGAAGAGATGGAAAAGTTAGCGGAAGAATATGGAATTGATTACCAGGTAACGAAGTAAATTATGCAGCCTATAGGGGCTGTTTTTTTGTTGTCTAAGAAATAAAATTTTTGAACTGTGTATAGCGCTTGGCGATACAGCAACGAAGTACAGGACATGCAAGTGCAGTCATTGCAACAGGAGTTGCGGTTTTGTTCACCATAAATATCAATATACAGTCATATTACCCCCATTCAAAAATATACTGAAAGAGTATGTCTTTGAATCATCTCCACTCATCGACAAATTTCTCGGGAAATAAAACGAACATTGAGAAGGAAATGTATAGGCCAAAATATTAAAAAAACCATGAATTTCCTATTCAAATCTCACGAAAATGAAAAAAATTTAAATAAACCCTTGTCCCTCTTGACTTTTCTTGCATATATCTTAAACCAAGCTAATAAAATGTTACAAACCTATCAAAGAGAGTGTTTGAGGTGAGGGATCGTGAGTGTAATTTTTAATCGCTGTAAAAGAGGCAACATACGATCATCTAAGAGAAATTCAGCCAAAGTGTCTTGGTATGCGAGTCTCATTTCACACTTCTCACATCCATATTAGGGAGGTCGAGTGGTGTGCACGATTACATCAAAGAACGCACAATCAAGATTGGGAAGTATATCGTGGAGACAAAGAAAACGGTTCGCGTCATTGCGAAGGAGTTTGGTGTTTCCAAAAGTACCGTCCATAAAGATTTAACGGAAAGGTTACCCGAAATTAATCCTGATCTTGCGAATGAAGTAAAGGAAATACTTGATTACCATAAATCAATAAGACATTTACGAGGTGGAGAAGCAACAAAGCTTAAGTACAAGAAGGACGAGATTTTTGAGGAAGAGCCAGTTAAATAATGAAAACTCGTCGATTGGCGAGCCTGTAAGGGCGAAGCGTGATGCGTAGTTGCCATTATATTTCATACTTAAAAGTGGCGGCTGCGTTGATTCATACTCTGCGCTGTCAATTGTATGAAAAGAAATTCTATCTAGATCTAGGTGAATCGACATTTTCCTACATACTTTCCTTAAATAATTTTACAAAATCATACTATTTTTGCGATTTTATGATAGAATATTTAATTAGGTTAGTAATTCCGGGAATGAAGATTTGCAAGGAGGATATAGATAGAATGTTTGCGAGGGATATTGGTATAGATCTTGGTACGGCTAACGTACTTATTCATGTGAAAGGGAAGGGAATTGTGTTAAACGAGCCTTCCGTTGTAGCCCTGGACAAAAATACTGGCAAAGTACTTGCCGTTGGTGAAGAAGCAAGACGTATGGTAGGACGTACTCCTGGGAATATTGTTGCCATTCGCCCATTAAAAGACGGTGTTATTGCTGATTTTGAAGTAACAGAGGCAATGCTAAAGCACTTTATTAACAAGTTAAATGTAAAAGGATTACTTTCAAAGCCGCGCATGCTTATTTGCTGCCCAACAAATATAACATCTGTTGAGCAAAAGGCCATTAAAGAAGCTGCTGAAAAAAGCGGTGGAAAAAACGTATTTCTTGAGGAAGAACCAAAGGTAGCAGCGATTGGTGCTGGTATGGACATCTTCCAACCTTATGGAAACATGGTTGTTGATATTGGCGGTGGAACTACAGATGTCGCTGTGTTATCAATGGGCGATATTGTCACCGCCTCTTCTATTAAAATGGCTGGGGACAAGTTTGATAATGAGATCTTGAACTACATTAAAAGAGAGTACAAGCTCTTAATTGGTGAACGAACAGCCGAAGATATTAAAATTAATGTTGCAACAGTATTCCCAGGAGCGCGTTATGAAGAAATTAATATTCGCGGCCGTGACATGGTAACAGGCTTACCTCGTACGATTACTGTTAATTCAACAGAGGTGGAAACAGCACTTCGTGAACCTGTTGCTGCCATTGTACAAGCTGCTAAGAGTGTTCTAGAACGTACTCCTCCAGAGCTTTCAGCAGATATCATTGACCGCGGAGTAATCTTAACGGGCGGTGGAGCTTTACTTAACGGATTAGATCAACTTTTAGCTGAAGAACTAAAAGTACCAGTATTAGTGGCTGAAGCACCAATGGACTGTGTTGCAATTGGAACAGGAATTATGCTGGACAACATGGATAAACTTCCACGCAAAAAATTTGGTTAAGATTTGACGTGAACCTGACTTTGAGCAGGTTCTTTTTTTTATCATAGACATTGTGTAAGTAGACGTGTCGAAATTTTTCTAATCGAAAATAAATCTGAATAATCGTTAATAAATTCTAAAGAATCGTAATTATAATTCCAGAATCGAAAATAAGTGCCTAATAATCGAAAATAAAAAACCAGCATCAAAACGATTTTCCTTAAGTATATAGACAACCTAGAAAAAAAGAAATAGGAGTAGTGTCCTAAATGAAAAAATGACTTCTCCTAAAAACTTACATGGAAAATATGAAAAAAATAATGAGAAAACAATCGTTCTCCTATATAATGAATGATAGGGAATTCTGTAGAAAGAGTTCATTTGATCGGAAAAACACGATTAAGGTGGGTTTACTAAATGCTAAGAGGGTTATATACAGCAACTGCAGGAATGCTAACACAGCAGCGGCGGACTGAAATGTTATCAAATAATATAGCAAATGCCAATACTGCCGGTTATAAAGCAGATCAGTCTACAATCCGCGCCTTTCCAGAAATGCTCTTGCAGCGAATGGAAACTAAAACACTTCCAACTGTAAATAGGACGAATGTAACGGGTATTCAAACCATCGGCTCCCTAAATACAGGAGTTTATTTACAAGAAATGAGAAGCAGAGATATGCAGGGCGAGCTAAAGGAAACAGGGGTAGTAACAGATATTGCATTAATAGAAGAAAATGTCCCTTTACACCCTGAAACAAATGCAAAAGGTTCACTATTCTTCGCTGTTTTAAATCAAGCTGGAGAAGAACGGTATACTCGAAACGGAAATTTTAGTTTAGACAATAATGGCATATTGCTATCTGATGGCAATCCAGTGTTGTCAACAGCTGGGCAACCGATTTCTATTCAATCTGGTGAGTTTAATGTAACAGAAGCTGGAGATGTTTTGGTTAACGGTCAGGTTGTCGCCCAAATTGACGTACGCTTTGCTGAAGACGTTCGTAATCTTGTAAAAGAAGGAAATGGGATTTACAGAACTTCAGACAATCTAGCACTTCCTACAGCGATAAACAATGAGGATATTCGATACAATCTAAAACAAAAATACTTAGAAAACTCAACCGTTGATATCGGGCGTACATATACGGATATGATGACAGCATATCGTTCATTTGAAGCAAATCAAAAGGTTTTGCAAGCGTATGATAAAAGTATGGAAAAGGCCGCAAACGAAATTGGCCGCTTATCATAAGAACAAAAAACATAAACTCTAGTACTTAGTTTTGGTGTCCAGCTCCAGCGCCTAGCCCTTCTAGGGTCTAGACAATTTGGGATTAAAGGCAAAGAACGCCCTCTATTCCATATCGTCTTATTTGCCCGAGGCTGTTCAAGGCTCTTGGCTTTTCTAAAAAGGTAAGAAAGTATAAAAGTTTGTACTTAGTTTTAGTGTCTAGCTTCAGGCGCCATCGGCTCGAGGTCATAAGTCAAATAGGAATTGAAGGTAAAAAGCACCTTCTATTCCTATTCGCCTTATGCTTGTCGCCGAATGCTTAGCGCCTTGCGCTTTTCTTATAATAGGGGGAAATAACAGATGTTACGCTCAATGATTACGGCGACGAATACGATGGGCCAGCTCCAAAAACAGCTTGATCAAATTGGCCATAATTTGGCAAATATAGATACCCAAAGCTATAAAAGAACCGAAACCTCTTTTTCTGAATTAGTTCGTCAGCAATTCATTAATCAACCGAATGTGCTTGAAGAAAGAGAAGAAGAACGTTTTGGTGCTGAGCTTGGGATTAGACAAGGAACTGGTGCAAGACTAAATAAAAGTGTTGTTTTTACACAAGGAAGCATTAAACAAACAGGCAGATCACTTGATATAGCCTTTACCTCACCAGAACAGTTTTTACAAATTGATGTAAATGGGCAAATTAATTATACACGAGACGGTGCTTTATACTTATCTCCGGCAACAGATGGAAGTAATCAGCTCTTCCTTTCAACTGCAGCAGGTAATCTTGTCCTAGATGAAAATCAAAATCCGATCCGTTTGAATGATACATTTAAAGAGCTTTTGATTTCAAAGGATGGAACGATAACAGCAGTACCAAGAAATGAAAATGAACAACCACAAGTGTTCGAGCTTGGTGTTGTTCGAGTTGATCGTCCACAAATGCTCAATCAATTAGGAAATAACCTTTACGGATTAAAAGATCTAGGTGAAGTGCAAATCGATGAAGTATTAACCTACTTAGATGGTGCAGATCGCGGAAATGTCTCGTTGCAGCAAGGAGCACTGGAAATGTCCAATGTTGATTTAACAAAGGAAATGACCGATTTAATGATCTCACAGCGTTCATATCAGATGAACGCAAAATCCATTACACTTGGCGACCAAATGCTGGGATTAATTAACGGCGTAAGATAGGAGTTTAGTCTATTGGTAGCAAAAGAAACAACGAAAGCGGCAAGTCGAGAAGAAGTCAAAAAAACAATGAAACAGGCGAAGAAAAAACAAGAAGATAAAAAGCAACCTGAAAAATTAAAAATACGTATTCGCCTGATCCCAATTTGGTTACGAGTCATACTAGTCCTCTTATTGATGGCGCTCAGCTTAATCGTTGGACTTGTCGTCGGTTACGGTGTTATCGGCAATGGAAATCCAGAAGATGCCCTTGATAAATCTACTTGGCAGCATATTATAGACCTAGTTGAAAAAGAGTAATGTTCCATATATACTTTGCTAAAGGAAGGTGAAAACCTTCCTTTTGTCGTACATAATAAATAGCATGAAAATAAAGATAAAAGGAGACCCATACATATGTTAGATATTAATGAAATCAAAGAAATCATTCCACATCGTTATCCATTTTTATTAGTTGACCGCATTTTAGAAGTAGAAGAGGGAACAAGAGCAATTGGAATAAAAAATGTTTCGGCAAATGAAGAATTTTTTAATGGTCACTTCCCTGACTACCCTGTTATGCCAGGTGTTCTAATTGTCGAGGCCCTAGCTCAAGTTGGTGCAGTTGCCATCTTGAAAAAGGAAGAAAACCGCGGAAGATTAGCATTCTTCGCAGGTATTGATAACTGTCGCTTCAAAAGACAAGTAAAACCTGGTGACCAATTGCGCCTGGAAGTTGAAATCATCCGCCTAAGAGGCTCACTTGGAAAAGGAAAAGCTGTAGCCACAGTTGACGGAGAAGTAGCATGTGAAACAGAGATTATGTTTGCCCTAGGTGAGAAAAAAGAAGCATAATCTTCTTTAAGTCCTTCATGATTTTAATGAGGGACTTTTTTTAATGCTAAAAACAAACTAAGGTTAGAATATAGGGGAGTTTCTTCCTGGGACAGAATCAAGGGACAGAAACAGAAAAAAGGGTCTTCACGCCTTTATGAAGACGAAATCAAAGTGCGATAGCATCCAAAAATGTCCTCATCGATCTTATGAAGACCAAATCAAAGTGCGATAGTAGCCAAAAAAGTCTTCATTGATCTTATGAAGACCAAATCAAGGTACGATAGCAGCTAAAAATGTCCTCATTGATCTTATGAAGACGAAATCAAAGTACGGTACCAGTCAAAAATGTTTTCATCGCCTTTATGAAGACGAAATCAAAGTGCGATAGCATCCAAAAATGTCCTCATCGATCTAATGAAGACCAAAATAAGGTACGATAGCAGCCAAAAAAGTCTTCATCGCCCTTATGAAGACCAAATCAAAGTGCGATAGCAGCCAAAAAGTCTTCATTGATCTTATGAAGACCAAATCAAGGTACGATAGCAGCCAAAAATGTCATCATCGCCCTTATCAAGGTCAAATCAGATAAAAACCCTCCCCTAATACTTTCACCCATAAAACTCCATCATAACTCACAAATACAAAATTCCCCCCAAGATCTTTCATCTCTTTTTTCAGCAATAAGGTTTTATTTAAAAAAACTTGTCTAAATAATAAATTTGAACGGGTAAAAATTGAATAAATAAGAATGAAAATCACATAGTCGGGAAACATAATCAAAGACCGGTTTGAAAAATAAAGAAGGTCAAAAGAAAGGAGCAATAATTATGCGTAAAAAATGGTTACTAACATTATCAGGTTCTCTTCTTGCTGCAATGCTTGTAACAGGTTGTGCAGCTGATGACGAAGATCCAGCACCTCCAGAGGATACAACTGAAAATGGTCCAGTAGAAGAAGGTCTTGAAGAAGGCGGAGATGTAATAGAAGAGGGCGTCGATGAAGGCGAGGATATGCTTGAAGAAGGCGCTAACGAAGGCGAAGACATGTTAGAAGAAGGAAATGTTAACGAAGACCAAAACGGTAACGAAGCCCAAAATGCTGATGAAGAAGAAGCTAAGAAAGAAGAAAATAAATAAATTCGTTAAGGCTAACTCAAAACTTATTATGGGTTAGCCTTTTTCATATGATAAAAACTTATACTTTCTGATCGTACAAAAAAAGCCGCACAAACGTGCAGCTTTACAGCTTTGTTGTTTCTTTCCGATGCTGAATATTTTCCTTAAAAGCTTCCATTAAGTCATCACCAGTCAACCCTTGTTCTAATAAAGTTTGCAGTAACACTTCAGGCTGATGGAGAGGTCTTGACGTTAATAAACGTCCCTCGAAAAGAATAGAGATCGATTCATCTAATTCTGTAATCGTCTTAACAATTGCAGAAATTTGTGCTGGAGCATTACTCGGTTTTGAGATGGTGACAAGCACTCGTAAATCTTGATTGGCTTCTTTATGTTCTTTAAAAAAAGATAAATGCTCTTTTGAGATCAATGCCTCTATTAACCACGAGTTTTCGCCATCCTCTTTGTTAATCACAAGACCATCAAGTAAAGGAATGTTTTTTGCTTCAGCGGCTTGTTCATCAATTTTTAAGCCGACAAGCTTGAACGTTTTCATCAAGATCATCCCCGCTAGCTTATTTTATACTATCAAAAAGTTTAAAGATTAGTATAAGAAAGACTAAGGCTTTCGCCATTAGACTTGGCGGTAAGCCAAGTTTTTCTAATCTAAGTATACCACATGGTCATAAGAACCTAGAATCGCGTAATAAGGATTATTCAGAAATCCTTGATGAATTTTCAATTACTCGAATAATCGTATCTTCAATAAGCTTACGGTGCTTTGTTTTTACTTGCAGGAGCTGATATAAGCTGTGGATCATTTTTGGATTTTTAATTAAATAGTCTACAACTTGAGAGACAGAGCCGTCAGCTTGATACTTCCCATAAACCTCGTACAAATAGTCATTTGTTTGTTGATCCCGCCCAATTAAATGATCAATGCTTACCTGGAAAGCATCACTTAATGACAATAGATAGGACAGATCTGGAGCCTGTTCACCTGTTTCAAGCCGTGTAATAACAGGTCTTGAAACATTGATTTTCTCCGCTAATTGTTCCTGTGACCATCCATTTTGCTCTCGATAAAATTTTAGATTCATTTGGAATTTTTCTAACTCTCGCATAGAACTAACAATTCCCTTCTCCAAGATTACTGTTATCGTAAAGGAGAAAAGGAATAGGGGATGTTCTAATCTTAAACAATATAGAAAATGTTCGTATTACGTACAAAAATAGATATTTAGACCTATATTAAGCATACCGGAAAAATATGATGAAAGATGGAGACAAACGATAAATTTTCCCCGTATTTCGTCATTTTTCACGATATTTCATTATAACTAAAATTTAGAAATGATCAAAAATGGAATATACTTACAATGGGCTTGCGGATAAAAACAAGAGAAATGAGGGTATAAGATGAACGAGTATAAGCTGAAATCAATCTATCTACAACAAAATGCAAATAGTCCACTACAAGTAAAAGAGAATGCTCTGCGAGATCTCGTCATATTAAGGGTAGGTGACCAAAAGGTAGGAACAAATAACTATCATCATTTTCGAGTACCTACGGATGCGACAGTCGATATTCGGTATGAGGCTATCGACCAAAAAAGTATACTAAGAATCATTTTTCAGCTAAAACAACGGAATCTATCCATTCAATACTTTACATGGAAGGAGGACGAACAAATATTTATAGACACACCTCTTGATGATAAAATTATTCAATCACATGCCTTTCAACATATTCTTCAAAGTATAAGCTTCACAGGAGAAAATCATTTTTCATACCTTGTCAATTCCCTACAACGATTATCTGATCAATTGTTTTAAAAATTTGTACAAACATCTTGTTTTAAATAGAAATTCTACTTTAAGGAAAAACCTTACGAATAGGAAGAACTAGATTCTGAACTTGTTTTGGCTAACATGGACACTAAGCAAAAAGGTATTGTGATTAATATCCAATACCTTTTTTTCATGTTTTTAATTAATTTTCTAATTGATATGTTTTTTTCTTTTCTTGGGCCTCAGAACGGGACAAGTTCCTTTCATCAAAGACATCCTCTGTTTCAGTACTTGAAAATGTTGTAAGATTAAGTTGTTAAATTGTTCATCATAGAAATGAGTTATGATAAATTTCTTAACAGGAGTTGCAGAAATGAAGATTCATATGGTGGCAAAAGATGCACTTGAAGCACAGGGGATTCGCTGGATCATCCAATCACATTTAACAGGTGTTCAATTAACGACGTGGGATGATATAAGAGGATTAGCGAATGCATTAAATCATAATATGCCAGACCTTATCATATTGGATATGGATAAGTGGGAGCGGGACGATGAGATGCTAAAAGCTGCCTTGCAGAATAATAAAATCCGCTGGCTTGGAATTTCATCGGAAAGAGTTTTTCAAGTTGCCTATCGCGGACTTCGTTTACATGCTGAGGAAATATTGTTTAGGCCGTTTTCTCCTACAGACCTCATTAAACAAATTCAGCAGTTACGCTTTCAGATTAGGAATGAGCAGCAACAAGCTCCCAATAGCACGAAGGAAAACCGGGAAATGGTTGATATCGATTACCCTGATTTTTTCTTGACCGAACAAATTCATTCCAAACCGGTAATCATGTCGGCTTTTGTTACTCCACATGCGCATACGCTCCCCCTTGTCTATGACATATTGCAAGGCTATCCCTTTACGGGAAAGTATCGATTTTTTGCATTATCCGAATTCATATTAGGTATACATGAAACACAGGAAACAGCCCATTTAAAGGAGGAGTATCGAGCGTTTCTTGCGCATTGGAAAGAACAGATGGAGGAGCCGCTTGCACTTGTCATTAATACTTACTCGGAAAAAGGCCCTTTAAAAGACATCTACCAACAAACTAAGCAATTAACTGAACAAGTATTTTTTGAGGGATATGACATTATTTTGGCTGAAGATGAACGGTCAGGTTGGCGGGATATGGATCCCTTCCTTACACCGATTGAGCAACGACAATGGATCGAAATGCTTGAGAAAAAGGATACAAAAGCGATTCGCGAGTGGGTAGAGCATGAATTTTTCACCTATAAAAAACCATACCCGAGTCCGGACATGGTTCGAATTCGACTTACTAGTGTTCTCGCTCAAATCCGCCGCTATATGAAAGCATACAAAACACAAGAAGCGGAATGGGAACATGCATACCACAATGTCTTTCAGCAAATTATCCGAAAGCCTGTGATCTACCAGATCGTCTCAGAGTTGCTTACGTTTATTTCCCAATTGCTAGTCCCAGGCCGCGACAATTTACAGGAAGGCTCCGGGAAGCTTGTGGAAAAGGTTAAGGCAATGATTGAATCAAACTATTGGGATGCCCAGTGGAATTTAGCTGCCTGTGCTGATGTGATCCGCATCAATAAAAGCACTCTAAGCCGTCGCTTTTCTGTAGAATCAGGGCAATCCTTTCGAGATACACTGCATCAAGTACGTATCAGGGAAGCTAAACGTCTCTTGCAGGAAACGGATTTACCGCTTGAAGAAATTTCACGATTAACTGGATATTCTCATCAAACGTATTTTAATGCTAAATTTAAACAGCTGGTAGGACGCACACCATTAGCTTATCGGTCAGGGATATGAAAAGATTGTAGTGGAGGACTGCATGCGAAGAGAGGCAAAAACTTGTAAAACAGATTTTTCTTAATGGCTAGCACAAATGGTGATTTTATATCATAAAATAATATAGGAAATGAGGAGGATCCTAGACACTTACGGTTGACACTCCTTTGTAAAGCGCTTACAATGAAACTAGTTATTAGACATTAGAGTTTTTAAGATACTTAGAAAAAGAGAAAGAGTTGTTTTCATGGCATTGAGTAAAGATCGTCGTATTGGCCGACACGCCATCCTTCTTTTGCTTTCTGAAGATTCAACTGAACAGCTGGCAAAACTCGAGCGGTCGAATTGGAAAGGATGCATTGGAAAAGTTGGTTCGATGGACGCGCATAAAGTAGTTGCAGCAATTGAAACAGCAGCAAAGAAAAACGGGATTATCCAGTCGGACGTTTATCGTGAATCTCATGCATTATATCATGCGATTATTGAAGCAATGCATGGTGTAACAAGAGGCCAAGTGCAATTAGGATCTGTTCTGAGAACGGTTGGCTTATCTTTTGCGGTTTTACGGGGAAACCCGTATGATCATGAGCAAGAGGGAGAGTGGATTGCCGTTGCCTTATATGGCACAATTGGTGCGCCTGTTAAGGGATCTGAGCATGAAACGATTGGCTTAGGAATTAATCACATATAATATGCCCATAGTATATTTTAGTTAATAGGGGGCTATATCGTGAAATCATTTTTTGAGTGATTTCATTGATATAGTCCCCTTTTCTATTTTGTCTTTACTAAACTAAAGGATTTGAGAGGAGAAGAAAAGATGGTTACATTAAATGGTCAAACACTTACTTTTGCAGAGGTGCAAAAAGTTCTATTTGATAAAGAAAAAGTTGTTTATTCGGAAGAGAGCATGAGAAAAGTTCAAGAAAGTCGAAAAGCGGTTGAAAAAATCGTTGCTGAAGAGCGAATTGTTTATGGGATCACAACAGGGTTTGGGAAATTTAGTGATGTATTTATTGGAAAAGATGACGTGGAAGCACTGCAACTGAACTTAATTCGTTCCCATGCTTGCGGGATTGGAGAGCCTTTTCCGGAAGTTGTATCACGAGCGATGATCCTTCTCAGAGCAAATGCTTTACTGAAAGGTTTTTCAGGTGTACGTCCTGTTGTGATTGAAAGATTGCTGGATTTATTAAATTCAGAGATTCATCCGGTGATTCCTCAGCAAGGGTCACTTGGTGCAAGTGGTGATTTAGCGCCACTATCACACTTGGCTCTCGTGTTGATCGGCGAAGGAGAAGTCTTTTATAAAGGGGAGAAAACATCTGCGATTCACGCGTTAACGAAAGAAGCCATCTTTCCGATTACATTAACAGCAAAAGAAGGGCTGGCCCTTATTAACGGAACACAGGCCATGACAGCAATGGGTGTTGTTGCATATTTGGAAGCAGAGAAGTTAGCTTATCAATCAGAGCTAATCTCATCGGTTTCGATTGAAGGATTACGTGGAATCATTGATGCATTTGACGAGGATATTCACCTTGCCCGTGGTTATAGAGAGCAAGTCGAAGTCGCAAAACGAATTCGTTCCCACCTATCTGATAGCCAATTAACAACGAAGCAAGGCGAAATTCGTGTCCAAGATGCTTACTCGATCCGTTGTATTCCCCAAGTACATGGAGCGACTTGGCAGACATTGAACTATGTGAAAGAAAAATTGGAAATTGAAATGAACGCAGCAACTGATAACCCATTAATTTTCGATAATGGTGAAAAAGTTTTATCAGGCGGTAACTTTCACGGACAGCCGATTGCATTTGCGATGGATTTCTTAGCGATAGCAGTAGCGGAACTAGCAAATATCTCAGAACGTCGAATTGAGCGTTTAGTAAACCCGCAATTAAATGACTTGCCGCCGTTTTTAAGTCCTGAACCAGGTTTACAGTCGGGTGCAATGATCATGCAGTATGTCGCAGCATCACTAGTATCTGAAAACAAAACATTGGCACATCCAGCAAGTGTTGATTCCATCCCTTCATCAGCAAACCAAGAAGATCATGTCAGCATGGGGACGATTGGGTCAAGACATGCATATCAAGTGATAACAAATACACGTCGTGTCTTAGCGATTGAGGCTATTTGCAGTATGCAGGCTGCCGAAATTCGCGGGAAAGAGAAAATGGCTGCTGCAACAAGTGAATTTTTAGAGAATGGTAGAAAAATCGTGCCTTTTATTAACGCTGATCGAGTCTTCTCCAAAGATATTGAAGCAATGAATAATTGGTTAAAAGAGGGAGCTTTTCTCTTTGAAAAAGAGGGGCAAAAAAACCATTCATAAACTAAAGGTTTTTTCACAATGATAACCATTGCAAAAAATAAAAGAACTAGTGATCTAGGAATCAGTACCATTCGGTGGATTTGTTGGTTACGGAGGTACTGTTCCTTAGTCATTAACTGAAAGTTGAGGAAGAAACTAAGGGATTTCGAAAGGGTGATTCGATGTTAAATGCAGTAGTGGTTTCTGTGATCGTCATGTCGGTATTGAGCCTTCTCCGCGTTAATGTGATGTTAGCGATTTTACTTGCAGCCGGTGTTGCCGGATTGATGGAAGGGTTGTCATTGCCCGAAGCGGCGAATATACTCATTGGCGGAATGGGTGGCCAAGCAAATACGGCATTAAGTTATATTATGCTTGGAATATTTGCTGTGATGATTAGCTATTCGGGAATTACTGGATTTCTTGTCAAAAGGCTCGTAAGCATTTTAAAAGGGAAGCGCTCAATTTTGTTATTGACGATTGCTGGAGTCGCTTGTTTGTCTCAAAATGCTGTTCCGATACATATCGCGTTTATTCCTATCTTAATTCCTCCTTTGCTCCATTTGTTTGACAAAATGAAGATTGACCGCAGAGGCGTCGCTACGGCATTAACGTTTGGGTTGAAGGCGCCGTATCTTATGATTCCAGCAGGTTTCGGGTTAATCTTCCACGGGATCATTGCCGATGAAATGAAAGCGAGCGGAATGGAAATTGCTGTTTCTTCCGTTACTTTCGCAATGTTAATACCTGGCCTTGGTATGATTGTTGGGCTGTTGATTGCCATTTTTATTACGTATCGGAAGGACCGTGAACTGCCTATAAGTGATCAAGGGGTGATCAATGAGGCAGCGGCAACAAATGAGGCGGAATTGTCATTCACATTCCATCACTTCCTAACGATCATGGCGATTATCTGTGCACTCATCGTACAACTTGTAACAGATTCACTTGTTTTGGGAGCGCTTACGGGAGTTATTCTCATGTTTTTGTTCACGGTCGTTCCATTTAAAGAGGGGGAAAAGGTTGTCAATGAAGGGGTTGCTATGATGGGCATGATTGCTTTTGTAATGTTAATCGCCTCAGGGTATGCAACGATTTTGAAAGAGACTGGTGCTGTTGAGGAGCTTGTCCAATCTGCAACTGGAATCTTGGGTGATAATAAACTGATTATTGCGGTTCTGATGCTTATCGTTGGTCTGTTAATTACAATGGGAATTGGCTCATCATTTGGCACGATCCCGATTATTGCTGCTTTGTTCGTTCCAATTTGTGCAGCAGTTGGTTTTTCTCCATTGGCGACTGCTGCATTAATCGGTACTGCAGGTGCGCTTGGGGATGCGGGATCACCGGCATCAGACAGCACGCTTGGTCCGACGGCAGGGTTAAACGCAGATGGAAAACACCATCATATTTGGGATACATGTGTGCCAACCTTTTTGCATTATAATATTCCGTTAATTATCTTCGGTGTACTTGCGGCGATTGTTTTATAAGTATTTTATGAAAGGTTTTTTTGTTGCTAATACAGTGTTTAACGTTAAAATAAGTTCGTTCCATTGTGCTGCAGACACCCGCTTTCCGCGGGGAGGAAGCTGAGCCTCCTCGGCTTCGCCTGTGGGGTCTCAGCCTTTCCTCACTTCCCGCAGGAGTCGAGTGTCTTCCGCTCCATTCCACTATAGAGTTAAAATAATATGCAAAAGCAACAATCATTGAGAAAACAGCCTTTTGTAATAAGTTTTTTAGTTATAGGTCCTATGAAATAATAAAGATGAACACACTATTATTTCTGATTATGTATTAATTTTGAAGAAAGATAAGCAGCCAAAAGTTTTGAGGAAATGAAGTGACCAATAAAATTAGACAGCTTAAGCTTAGTTAATTAAGCAACTTGTAAGGCCTGAACTCGGTATTGAACCGGGCTCAGGCCTTTTCGTTTTGCCTTCATTCGTTTATTTATAGGCTCTTTTCTAAAAAGATTGTTGTTTTTTAATAATATTATTGGGCATAAACTGATTAGGTTGATTGGAACGGAAGGTGCGAGACTCCTGTGGGAGTAGCGGGACAGGTGAGACCCCACAGGCGCTTGCGCCGAGGAGGCTCACCGCCCACCCCACGGAAAGCGAGCATCCTGGAGTGGAAATCAACCTTCCCCTCTACTTATTACAAAGGGAACAATGTTTTTGAAAAGAGCCTATTGTTGTCATTTATATAGGAATAATAGTTGAAATAATTTATAAAAAGTAAAGAAAAACAAAATACATTGAAATAAATTATAAAATAATCACTAAATTATAATAAAATTCTCAAAATTCCGTAATAGAATGAAAGTATCATAACTAGGAGGGGAAATGAATGAAAACGACAACAAACAACAAAATTACCCGCTTTAGAGGGACACAATTAAATACAAAAGGCTGGCAGCAAGAGGCAGTGCTTCGTATGCTGATGAATAATTTAGATCCAGATGTTGCAGAGAGACCTGAAGATCTTGTCGTATATGGAGGAATTGGAAAAGCAGCTCGTAACTGGGAATCTTTTGATGCCATTGTTGCATCACTTAAAGAGTTAGAAAATGATGAGACGTTACTCGTACAATCAGGCAAACCAGTGGTTATTTTTAAAACACATACTGATGCACCGCGTGTTCTTATTGCAAATTCCAATCTTGTTCCAGCATTTGCAAATTGGGAAACATTCCATGAACTCGATAAAAAAGGATTAATGATGTACGGGCAAATGACAGCAGGCAGTTGGATTTATATCGGTTCACAAGGTATTGTCCAAGGGACGTATGAAACCTTTGCCGAGTTAGCCAAACAGCATTTCAATAGCACACTAAGAGGCACAATTACTGTAACGGCAGGACTTGGCGGAATGGGTGGTGCACAGCCGCTTGCCGTAACAATGAATGGTGGTGTATGTATTGCGATTGAGGTTGATGAGACGAGAATCGACCGAAGAATTGAGACTCGTTACACGGATGCGAAAGCGCATACACTAGATGAAGCCATTCAATTGGCAGAAGAAGCGAAAAAAGCAGGGAAAGCATTATCAATCGGTTTATTAGGAAATGCATCAGATCTTCTTCCTGAAATGATTAGAAGAAACTTTATCCCTGACGCATTAACAGATCAAACTTCTGCTCACGATCCTCTAAACGGATATGTACCTTCAGGGATGTCACTTGAAGAAGCAGCATGTTTAAGAAGTTCCAATCCAGAAGAGTATGTGAAGCTCTCAAAAGCTTCAATGGCAAAGCATGTTTCAGCAATGCTTGAGATGAGGGAAAAAGGAGCTATTACATTTGATTATGGTAATAACATTCGCCAAGTTGCAAAAGACGAAGGTGTAGAAAACGCATTTGACTTCCCTGGATTCGTTCCAGCCTATATCCGTCCGCAATTTTGTGAAGGAAAAGGACCTTTCCGTTGGGTAGCGCTGTCAGGGGATCCTGAAGATATTTATAAAACAGATCAAGCGATTTTACGTGAATTCAGTGATAATGAACATTTATGTAACTGGATTCGTATGGCACAAGAAAAAATTCAGTTCCAAGGCCTGCCGTCCCGAATTTGCTGGTTAGGATATGGTGAACGTGCTCGTTTCGGAAAAATCATTAATGACATGGTGGCAAGCGGCGAACTAAAAGCACCAGTTGTAATCGGACGTGATCACTTAGATTCAGGCTCTGTTGCTTCTCCAAATCGTGAAACAGAAGCAATGAAAGACGGATCAGATGCTGTGGCAGACTGGCCAATATTAAATGCGATGGTAAACGCAGTTGGCGGTGCAACTTGGGTATCCGTGCATCATGGCGGTGGAGTAGGAATGGGCTACTCATTGCATGCAGGTGTGGTCATTGTGGCAGATGGTACGAAGGAAGCGGAAGCACGTATTGAGCGAGTGTTAACGACTGATCCAGGTATGGGTGTCGTCCGTCATGCTGATGCAGGGTATGAGCTTGCTAAGAAAACAGCACGTGAAAAAGGAATCAATATGCCAATGCTTGATAAGGGGGCTGATCAAGCATGACAAAACCTATCTGGATTAAACATGCTGCTCAGCTGGCGACCTTAGCTTCAGACGTAAAAGGTCCGCGCTCTAAAGAAGCCATGTCTGAGCTCGGTTTAATTGATGATGGCAGCTTGTGGATTGAACAAGGTGTGATCCAAGCGGTTGGTACAACGAAGGAGCTTGAAAAACGCTATGCAGAAAGGCTTCATGAAGCAGAAGTTGTTGATGCAGCAAACCATCTCATCACGCCTGGATTAGTGGATCCTCATACACATGTTGTGTACGGGGGAAGCCGTGAACGTGAATTTGAAATGCGCCTTGAAGGTGCAACATATATGGATATTATGAATGCGGGTGGCGGGATTCATGCAACCACCCGCATGACAAGAGAAGCAACAGAAGCAGAGTTAATTGAACAAACAACACGTCGTCTCGATTCATTTTTTACGCATGGTGTAACAACTGTGGAAGGAAAAAGCGGTTACGGAATGAACCTGGAAACAGAGCTAAAACAATTGCGTGTGATGAAAAAGCTACAGGAACAACATATGATCGATCTTGTTCCCACATTTATGGGTGCCCATGCAGTACCGCCGGAATATAAGGGACGTGAAGATGAGTTTGTTGATCATTTGATTAATGACATGTTACCAGTAGTAGCGGAAGAAAAGCTGGCAGAATTTAATGATGTTTTTTGTGAAAAAGGCGTTTTTACACCAGAACAATCAGAACGAATATTAGAAGCGGGTAAACGCTATGGATTGATTCCGAAAATCCATGCGGATGAAATCGAATCTTATGGCGGAGCAGAATTAGCTGCAAAAATAGGTTCCATTTCAGCTGAGCACTTATTGAAAGCTTCAGAAGCAGGCATCAAAGAAATGGCGAAATCCGGAACAATCGCTTGTTTGCTTCCCGCAACAGCTCTGTATTTGCGTGAAGAAGCTGCTGCAGGTAGGAAAATGATCGATGAGGGTGTGGCTGTGGCGATTTCAACCGACTGCAATCCAGGGTCTTCGCCAACGACTTCCATGCCGCTTGTGATGAATTTAGCGTGTATCTCTATGCGTCTTACACCAGCAGAAGCCTTAACAGCGGCAACATACAATGCCGCATGTGCGATCAACCGCCAGGAAAAAGTAGGATCTCTTGAAGTCGGCAAACAAGCGGATATCGTTTTATGGAATGTGAAAAATTATCAGGAATTGCAATATTTATTTGGTGTTAACCATGTGAAATCGGTGTGGAAAAAAGGTGTGAAGGTGGTATGAAAAGATGAGTGAACATTGGCTTCAAACACCAGATTGGTCTTGGAATCATTCGCCGAACAGTGAACCGACTTATGTTCATCACTGGGTTAAGCAGCTTAACGAAATGAAAACACCTGATTTGATTCTTTACGGTTCACCGATTTCAAGGTCTTCAATTAGTGTATCTGGAGCTTCTTTATATCCGGAAGCATTTCGGAAGATGTGGAAGGGATTTGCGACTTACAACTTAGATGAAGATGTTGATTTGACAACTTACCAAGTAGCAGATGCTGGAGATGTCGTCATGCATACGACAGATATTCTTTTATCACATCAGCGTATTCAGGCTGCAACGGCCTATTTAATACAGCAATATCCACAGACGCCAACATGCATGATTGGCGGCGACCATTCTACAACGGCCTGTGCGGTTCGCGGGATTAAAGAAGCCCTTGTAGATGAAACAATTGGAATCTTACAGCTCGATACACATCTAGATGTAAGGGATCCGAAAGAATTAGGACCAGCAAACGGAACGCCTATCCGACAATTAGTTGATGGCAATATTGTCAAAGGAGAGAATGTCATCAATATTGGGTTGCATGGCTTTTATAATGCAAAGCCGCTTATTGACTATGCGAAAGAACACAAGATTAAAATGGTGACATTAAAGCAATCGCGCAAGCAGGGTCTTATTCATACGATTCAAGGAGCACTTGAGCAATTGTCAGCAAAAGTTGACCGGATTTACGTCACAGTTGATATGGATGTGCTCGATATATCCGTTGCACCGGGTGTACCGGCTTCCACCCCAGGGGGTATGACCGCGATTGAATTGTTTGATAGTTTACTTGAAATCGGCAAGCATCCTGCTGTACAGCATATTGATTTTGTTTGTCTAGATCCCAGCAAAGATACGGCGGTTGCTGAAACGGTTAAAACTGGAGTGTATGCATGGCTGCAATTTATTACGGGACGTATTTTACAGTCTAGATAGACTTTTCGCATCATTCTGCAATGAAGGGGTGGAACTAGAGATGGAGATCAAACAAGATATACAAGAGCAACCAGCTTTACAGAAAAAACTCGGGTCTGCACCAATGTGGAAGTTTTTTGTTTATAGCTTTATCGGTGCGTTTATTTTTTTCGTCCCAATAACGCTCGGTGGGAAAAATTCAATTATGCTTGATCATATTGTCACGTTTATTCAGCTGCATACCGCACCAGTTTTGCCGTATTATGCGTTGCTTGTGATTGCAGCAGGTGCAATATACCCATTCGTATCTGGAATTTGGAAAAAATCAACGGTAAACCTTATCTTTTCGCTTTTTAAGGTGCTTGGTTTATTTGTAGGAACGATGCTGGTGTTCAATGTTGGACCTGCTTGGTTATTTGCCCCTAGTATGGGACCATTTTTATTCGATAAACTTGTTATTCCTGTTGGATTACTCGTTCCGATAGGAGCTGTTTTCCTATCGCTTTTAGTGGGCTACGGTTTACTCGAATTTATTGGTGTGTTAACACAGGTCATCATGCGTCCGATTTGGAAGACCCCGGGCAGATCAGCGATTGATGCAGTAGCCTCATTTGTCGGAAGCTATTCGATCGGTCTTCTCATTACAAATCGAGTATACAAAGAAGGGAAATACAGTGCGAAAGAAGCAGCGATTATTGCCACAGGTTTCTCGACGGTTTCGGCGACGTTTATGGTCATTGTTGCCAAAACACTCGGTTTGATGGAAATGTGGAATATGTATTTTTGGCTGACACTCATTGTTACGTTTCTTGTAACCGCTATCACAGTCCGTATTTGGCCATTATCTAAAATGAAAGATGAGTACTATGAAGGGGCAACTCCCCAGCCGGAAGCGAAAATCAGCGGGAATCTTTTGGCTAAGGCCTGGGAAGAAGCGAAGGTAACGGTATCTCATTCACCGCGTTTATTTGAAAACATTTGGATAAATATAAAAGATGGTTTTCTCATGGCTATGGCGATTCTCCCATCGATTTTATCGATAGGATTACTTGGTTTAGTATTAGCAGAATATACACCGGTATTTGATTGGATCGGCTATATTTTTTATCCGTTTACAGCTCTACTTCAATTGCCGGAACCGATGCTTGTTGCCAAAGCAAGTGCTCTTAGTATTGCGGAAATGTTTTTGCCTGCTCTATTGGTGACAGAATCTGTTGTCGTCGTAAAATTTGTCATAGCGGTTGTTTCTGTATCAGCGATTATCTTCTTCTCTGCGCTTGTACCATGTATTGTATCAACTGAAATCCCAATTTCGATTTCAAAGCTGATCATTATTTGGATTGAGCGTGTTATTCTTACACTTGTTATCGTAACACCGCTTACGTATTTATTACTTTAGTAAAAACAAGGCTGGAAGCTACTTAAGCAGATAGCTTCTCATGATTGTTTTTAAAAGGGGCTTTCTAACACGGAAACGCCCCTTTCCTAATGGAACCTTATCCTTTTTTTCTTAAAACAACTTAAAAATAAGAGGTGTAAAGCATGAAGGTGTCTACCCCTGTAAAGCCGGGACATAAACAAAGTGAATCATTGGATCTATTAACCTCAACTCAATCTATTATTAAAGATGCGGTGCAAAAGTTAGGATTTACCGATGAAATGTACGAGTTATTAAAAGAACCGCTTAGAATGATCACAGTACGAATTCCAGTGCGAATGGATGACGGTTCAATTAAGATTTTTACAGGTTATCGTTCTCAACATAATGATGCAGTAGGTCCAACGAAAGGCGGCGTTCGTTTCCATCCTGAAGTCAATGAAGCAGAGGTAAAAGCCTTGTCGATTTGGATGAGTCTAAAGTGCGGGATTGCCAATCTCCCTTATGGCGGCGGCAAGGGAGGAATTATTTGTGATCCAAGGAATATGTCGTTTGGCGAGCTTGAGCGGTTAAGTCGCGGATATGTTCGGGCTATTAGCCAAATAGTAGGCCCGACGAAAGATATCCCTGCACCAGATGTCTATACAAACTCGCAAATTATGGCGTGGATGATGGACGAGTACAGCCGTCTGAGGGAATTCGATTCTCCCGGCTTTATCACAGGGAAACCACTTGTTTTAGGTGGCTCACAAGGCCGTGAAACAGCAACAGCTCGCGGAGTAACCATTTGCATTGAAGAAGCCGTCAAGAAAAAAGGCATTGAGTTAAAAGGGGCGCGTATCATCGTACAAGGCTTTGGGAATGCGGGAAGTTTTCTGGCCAAGTTCATGCACGATGCAGGAGCAAAAGTAATAGGGATCTCAGATGCAAATGGTGCACTCTATGATCAAGAAGGGCTTGATATTGATTATTTACTGGACCGACGTGATAGCTTTGGTACCGTAACAACTTTATTCAACGACATTATAACAAACAAAGAATTACTCGAAAAAGAATGTGACATTCTTGTACCAGCTGCCATTTCAAACCAAATTACCGCACAAAATGCTTTTCAGATTAAAGCCTCGATTGTGGTAGAGGCAGCTAACGGACCAACAACTCTTGAAGCTACGAAAATATTAAATGATCGAGGCATTCTCCTTGTACCTGATATTTTGGCAAGTGCAGGCGGTGTCACCGTTTCTTACTTTGAATGGGTGCAAAATAATCAAGGTTATTATTGGTCAGAGGAGGAGGTTGCAGATAAACTGAGGAAAGTCATGGTCGACTCCTTTGAAAACATTTATCAAATGTCACAAAGACATCAAGTTGACATGCGTTTAGCTGCATACATGGTTGGGATAAGAAAACATGCCGAAGCTTCCCATTTCCGAGGCTGGGTATAAATGGGTCAGGGGGACAGGTTCCTTGTCCCAGTTTTCAGGAAATATGTAACGATAAGAGTAAAAAGAGGGCGGAAATTCTCATACCATTTCCGCTCCTTTTTTCTTTGAAGAAAACACTTAATCCCAGGTATTTCAAATGCTAATTGTCTAAGGAAAACTACTAAATTGGATGGATTTAAGTGCGGATCATTACTGCCCGTTAAGAATGGGATAAAATTCTTACTGAAGTGATTTATTTTAATGATAAATAGATATCTTCAACAAACAGGCAGGTTTATCTAGTGGCACATCTTTTTTATGAGGCTTTATATTGAAATAGGGAAGGAATTTAGATTAGGCATCTTGAAGTGTTAAGTATGCTAGAACATGTAAAATAGGAGATTGTATATTAACGATCCAGGAAGTTTAATCATTAACTCTTAGATTGAGGTGGTGGGCATTTGAAGGCAGATGCTGTTTTTGAGGGTGGTGGAGCTAGGGGAATTGCCTTTATAGGAGCGATTCAAGCAATGGAAGAGGAGAAAGTAGAATGGGAAAGATTGGCTGGAACATCAGCGGGAGCATTAATAGCTTCTCTTTTGGCAAGCGGCTACAAAAGCCATGAAATTAAAGAGCGTGTGAGCGAACTTGATTTTTCAAAGCTTCCAGGTAAGACGTACTTGAATCGAATTCCCATTTTCGGCATTTTTTTAGAACTTATGATTCATCTTGGAATTTATAAAAACGATTATTTGGAATCGTGGTTGGATTCACTTCTTTTAGAAAAAGGCATTACGACATTTGCTGATCTGCCAGATGGGAAGTTAAAGATTATTGCTTCTGATATTTCGAATGGCCAAATGCTTGTTTTGCCAGATGATTTGGCTCGCTACAGGATGACTCCTGCTGATTTAAAAGTTTCAACTGCTGTTATGATGAGTGCATCTTTGCCATTTTTCTACCGGCCGGTGATATGGAAAACAAAAGACCGTAAAAAATCCTACATTTTAGATGGCGGTTTACTAAGCAATTTCCCAATATGGTTATTTGATGCCGAAAACCCCCGGTTTCCAACGTTCGGCTTCCGTTTTGTGAAAGATGAAGTAAACATAGATCCAGTTATACCTACGCCAATCCACCTTTTCAAAAATATTTTTAAAACCATGCTTCAAGCCCATGATTTACGGCATTTGAACGAAGAAACGATTGAACGAACGGTTCAAATTCCGACTGGAGACATCAACACAACTGATTTTGAACTGAATAAGGAAGAAATCGATTTTCTCTATAAGTCAGGCTATATTTCTGCAAAAGAATTTTTATCGAAGTGGGATTTTGAACAATATAAGGCCAAAAGAATGAAAAGAGGAAAGAAGAAGTAGATGAAAGAAAACGCTTGGATATTAAATGATCCAGGCGTTCTCTTTTATATTTTCTTAAACCTATAGTTTATAAGTTTATCTCTCTTTTTTTACTAAATACCCTAATAAAAAATAAATAATGCCCATAAATAGAATCAAAAATTCAA
Source organism: Metabacillus sp. RB-C-LZQ-3-1 (assembly GCF_058315175.1). NCBI lineage: Bacteria > Bacillati > Bacillota > Bacilli > Caryophanales > Bacillaceae > Metabacillus > Metabacillus sp. RB-C-LZQ-3-1. The sequence continues at coordinate 136,669 of NZ_JBZFLI010000011.1, forward strand.
CTTTTTTCCCTAAAGCCCCTATAGAAATAAAATAAGTAACAAGAAGAGCAACTCCGATTAACAAGCAGAATCCAAAGTACACCATTCTCAATCCTTTAGATTTTAACCCAAAACTAAGTATTCCTGTTAAGACACCTATCACACAAATACTGAAAATCATTCCTAAAGTAACGATATCTTTAGCTGTCGTATCAATGGTAGAACCGAGTGCTGATCCCAAAGATGTACCAAGTAAATATATAAAGCCATAACCAACGGAAGCTATCACCATTAATGTCCCTAAAACAACTCCTATCGTTTTTGATACCTTATATTTCTTCATTTAATCACCCTCTACATTAAATGGTTATACTTAACTAAATTACGATAGAACTCTATAATTGAACTAGTAACTTTTATTCCGTTAAATACAGATGTTAGTTTTTTATAAATATTCACACCGAACGATATTGAAGTACATAAGATGCCTATAAATGTATGTTTATAAAAAAGAGGTGAAGAAAATTAATGGTTTCATATATGGATTATACCTCTCCATCGGCTCAATTCACTTTTGACTTAAATAAAAGCCCATTGTTCAAAAAAGATAACAAAAACTATATTAACGTTTTAGGGTTAAAACAGTTGAATACACTTAAAAATGTGTCTTTGCTTGATATTTTCCTAAGTACGAATAATGTTGTCGAACCGCACTATCACCAAAATGCTGCTGAACTTGTATATTGTATTTCCGGTTCTGCGACTGTATCAATGCTAAATCCTTATACAAAACAAATCCTTAATTACACAATTACACCTGGACAAGTGGCAAACGTTCCACAGGGATGGTGGCATTATGAAACAGCTTTAGCCGATAACACTCATCTTTTGGCAATTTTTGATGCACCAACTCCAGAAGTTATTTTAGGTTCTGATATATTGAAATTTACTCCTGCAAATATCATGGCGCATACCTATTGTCTTGACGAGAATCAATGGAAACAGGCAATTGCACCTGTTAAACCTTCAACATATATAGGTCCATACAAGGACTGTAACAGAATAATGGAACATATACCTTACCAAAATATTAACCAACAGTATCAGCAATCCCAAAATGTTCAACACTACCCATATACTCCATACATTCATTATTATCGGTAATATTGGGGCTAGATGACAATTAGTTTTGTTATCTCACGAAATGGGCTGTGAATCCTATAAATAAAAATAAGCAGCCCAATTTTCCTGTTAATTGGGCTGCTATTTGGTGTGTATCATATTTTACATTCAAAAAATGATTCAAAATTCATCCATTGTTCTATTTACAAAAAATATGTTTCCCAATTTGTTTTATTTGTGGTCTTCCCCATATCCAGCTACTTGTTGCCGTATCAGGATTAAAATAATAAAGCGCATTTTCTGTAGGATCCCAGCCATTAATGGCATCAAGTACAGCTTTTTTTGACGTTTCATTAGGCGTCAGCCAAATTTGTCCGTCAGCTACTGCGGTAAAAGCCAACGGTTCAAAGATAACACCAGATACTGAATTAGGAAATGTTGCGCTCTCAACTCGGTTTAAAATAACAGCTGCGACGGCAACTTGTCCAATATACGGTTCACCGCGCGCTTCTCCATGAACAGCATTTGCCATGAGTTGAATATCGTTTTGAGAAAAGCCAGCTGGAACATTAATGGCTGTTGATTTTTGCGCTTGTTCAGCCCCCTTAGTGTAATCATATTTCGTTACACTAACAAGCTTTTGCCTCGTTTTTAAACCTGCTAACCCATCGACAGGGAGTCCGAATTCAGATTGAAAATTCCGAAGCGCCCAATATGTTCCCCAGCCAAAAACACCATCAATTTCCCCTTTGTAAAAGCCAATATACTTTAGACGTGATTGCAACTCAATTACATCATCCCCAACAGCCCCCCGTTGAATCACTTGATTTGAAAAGGCGTCAGTGTTGCTTTCCTGGAGAGTTAAAATTGCTCCGCTTAATAGAATGACTAAAAGAATAAATATAAGTTTCTTCTTTTTCAAATTTCTCATTATTTTCCTCCTGATCAATAACATTACTGTTATTTTTTGTTGGGAGTAAACTTTTATTCAATGAAAGGATCAAGCAGCTGCAATAAAATGCTGTCAATTTCCCTGCAACGATTATTTGATCACTGTTTTAAAAAATTGTACAAACATCTGAAGTTTTAAAAGGAAACGATATTTCTGCTTCAAAGAAAAACGAGTTTCATGATCTATCAGTAAAACAAAACTGTATTTTACTCATTTTTCCAATTGTGATTCATCGTTTACAATACGGGTGTATATAAAAGGAAAGGAGGTTTGAGGTGATTAATCAAATAATCTTAGTTGGCCGGTTGACGAAGGATCCAGAAATTCGGTATACCGCTGATGGCGCTCCAGTCGCCAATATCACACTTGCTGTTAGCCGAAATTTTAGAAATGCAGCAGGGGAAATTGAAACAGATTTCGTCAATTGCACAGTTTGGCGCCGAACAGCGGAAAATACAGCGAACTACTGCCGAAAAGGATCTGTCGTAGGTGTCACTGGCCGTATTCAAACACGCAGCTATGAAAATGCCGAAAGAAATCGAGTGTATGTAACAGAAGTAGTGGCTGATTCCGTCCGCTTTATGAGCGGGAAGCCGCGTGAACTAGTTGAGCAAGAACATTAATATGTCTATGTGTAGACAAAGTGAAATTTACTAGGCTTCAGACTGATTCCTAACGCTTGTCTTTCGAAACACGAAGCCTTGTGAGGAGCGTTTGTCAACAGTCTGATATCCCCGACTTCTCTTCATTTAGAGAAAATCAATGGTATCCCCTTAAGACCTCATTATTGAAGGCTGATCACTGGTAATTGTATGTGGTCAGCCGATTTTTTCAAGATGAGGTGATATAATATAAAAAAAGGAGGTGAAAGGAATGGAAGAGCTATTGAAGCAATTTATGACTAGTATGGATAATAAATTAGACCAATTTACGACTAGTATCAATAACAAACTGGACCAAATTTCAGAGTCGCGAGTGGAAGCTTTAGAAACAAGAATGGAAAACGTGGAAAATCGCATAGGCGACTTAGAAACAAAAGTGGACAACATGGCCTTGGAATTTAGAAGGCACTTTGTGAAAATCGAGACAGAGCTTGAACAACATCGGGGTGCATTTAAGGGTTATGAAATGAATGTCAATGATTTGAAATCAGGCTTGTATCATTTGAGTTCACAAATGGGAATCCATGACATGAGAATTAAGGTAATGGAAGAAAGACTCAATGTTTAACCACCAAAAAACAAAAAAACGACAGCCGAAACTGTCGCTTTACTTGGAAGCTTTCTTTTCAATTAACTTGACAAGCTTCTCCCATTGCGGGGCTTTTTTTTCTGTGGGTTTCTTCTTACTTTTTTGTTTAGTCGCCATACGATGAACTCCTTCTTAACTCATAGATAAGGTAAAGAGCTCTTCAAGCTCATCTGATGAAAGTTCTGTGATCCAATTTTCACTTTGGATGATTTCATCGTTTAAAGATTGTTTTTTCTCCAGCATATCATCAATTTTTTCCTCAATCGTTCCGGTTGTAATGAGCTTATGAACATGGACAAAGCGGTCCTGTCCAATACGATACGCTCTGTCTGTTGCTTGATTTTCAACGGCTGGATTCCACCAACGGTCATAATGAATCACATGATTGGCGGCCGTTAAGTTTAATCCTGTTCCGCCAGCCTTTAAGGAAAGAATCAAGAATGGAAACTCCTTCTGCTGAAAGGCTTCTACCATACGGTCACGCTCTGATTTCGTGACACTTCCGTTTAAGAAAAGAACCTTTTCACCGAATTTCTTTTCAAGCAAATCCTTCATCATATCACCCATGCCAATATACTGAGTGAAGATTAAACAGCTTTCCTGCTGCTCACGAATCGAGGTTGTTAATTCGATTAACTTTTCAATTTTATGTGAACGAGAGATAAGCTCTTTCGGTTGCTGCTCTTTTAAATAAAGGGCAGGATGATTACATATTTGCTTCAACTTTCCAAGCATCTTCAAGATCAGTGCCTTACGCTGCATCCCTGCCAAAGAATGAACCTGCTCAAACGTATCCTTCACAAGCTGTTCGTAAAGGGACGCCTGTTCAATTGAGAGAGGAATATATTCTTTTTGCTCCTGCTTTTCAGGGAGGTTTAAGGCAACCTGTTCATCTCGCTTTGTTCTTCTTAGCAAAAATGGCTTAATATAGCGCTGGAGCTGCTCAATTTGTTCAACATTTCGATCCTTTTCAATTGGCAGCACATAACGCTTGTGAAAGCTGTGCAAGCTTCCTAAATATCCGTGGTTAAGGAAATCATAGATTGACCAAAGCTCTGTAAGGCGGTTTTCCATCGGTGTACCTGTTAAGGCAATATGGTGCTGTCCGCGCAGCTTACGAATGGCTTTCGATTGCTTTGTATGGGCGTTTTTAATATTTTGCGCCTCATCAAGGCAAATCGTGCTCCACTGAATGGCTGAGATTTCTTCAAAATCAGCATGTGACAAGCCGTAGGATGTGATGACAACATCATAACCCTTAATGGATTCCACAAACTTCTCTTCCTTTGGTCGGTTCGGACCATAGTGAAGCTTTACCCGAAGATGCGGGGCGAATTTTTCAAATTCCTTTTGCCAGTTACCGAGCACAGATGTTGGCGCGATGATAAGTGCCGGCTGTTCAGGCTTCTCATTTGCTTTTACATACGAAAAATAAGCAATCATTTGAATGGTTTTTCCTAATCCCATATCATCGGCTAAGCAGGCACCAAAGGATACACTTCGTAAAAATAATAGCCAGTCAACACCGTTTTGCTGATAAGGACGCAAGACGCCGAGAAAATCAGCTGGAACCTTGTGAGTCGGAAGCTCATTTGTATCTGTAAGCTTACGAAGCATGCCTTTCATTTGCTGATTAAGCTCAATTTGAATATTTGCAAATGCACGCGTATCTACTATCTCATCTTGATCTGCATCCTCATCAAGATCTCTTGCGTTTAACTCCTGATGAAGAATATCGGATAAATGCAGGCCTTCTCTGTCAGCTCTTTTTAAGATTGCCTGTACTTGCTTAATAAAAGCAGGATCCAGCTTAATCCACTGACCATTAAAATTCACTAAGCGACGCTGCTGGGAAACGAGCGCAAGAAATTCTTCCTCACTCATTTCCACTCCATTTGTTGCAAAGCGCCAGTTGAAATCGATAAGGGAGTTCATACCGACAAATGATTGACCTCTTGGAGTAGAAGAAACCTTTGCTTTTAACATGATCTGTGAATCCTTCACAACCTGCCACCATGATGGAAGAAGGATCTCAACCCCCATATGAATCAAGGTTTCACTTGCATCTGTTAAGAACAACCATGCTTCATCCTCTGTTACATATGTTGTTCCAGTTTCAAAGCTTAACCATGGGACGATTTCTGAAAATCGCTCCTGTTCACGTTCAATTTTTTCAAGATGTGGATGCCACTTTTTAGGAAGATCATGTTTCCCTTGATAGTGCACCAATTCATCAGGAGTTGTCTTGCTGCGCAAAATGATTTCAAGCTGCCATTCGTCTGTATCTGTTTCCGGTTCATTTAAACGGAGCCCGACAGTGAAAGGAGTGTCATCCTTATGCCAGCCAATCCTTTCAAGAAAATCCGCTTCATCGATAAAATGCCCCTGAAAGGTTGTAAGCACTGGATAGGCCTTGATAATGTCTTCCCATGCATCACGGAGGATATGGTCTTGGGCAATCATGTCTGATATAGCTGCTGAAAACCAATCCAAAGCAAATCCCTCTAACTGATGATGAGCATCCTTAAACCTTAGCACACCATTTTTCCATCCTTCAAAATCGGGCAGGTACTCCCCGTTTAAAATCAACTCATAAATGGTATGGGCAGTATCGGCAAACCGGTGCGCATCATCTGATAGTTCAATATTAGCGAGTGAATTATAGGTTTCTTTCCCTAGGAGTTCGACCATCATCCAAGGAGAAAGTCGGACAGCCGGAAGACCGATCGCTTCACTAATATCCTCCAGCTTTGTGCCGAAGAAAGACGATTCATGCCAGGTGAAAAGGTAACGTGCAAATTCATTAATGTCCAAATGATGCTCATCATGTGCTGATGTGCAATACACATAAAAATGATTATTCTCAATTTGTTCTGCATGCAACACAATTTCAACGGTATTAATCATGAATTAGCTTTCCTTTCTTTAATTCTTCCTTAAAGGCACGTAATCGTTTATGCTCTTCAGCCAGCTGTAAAATATAATTTTCCCATACCTCTTCACGCTTAAGCTTTTTATACTGCGCTTTGATTCTTTTTAAATAACGCACAGCCATTTTGTAATTCTCCCGTGTTTTCATGCCGATTTCCTGCTGAACGGAATGAACATAAAGAGGCAATAGCACACCAGGTTCTTTCGTCTCGATCTCTCTTAAGACATACGTATCAATTTCATCAAGAGAAAATCCCAGCAACGTTTGCAGTTCAATCCATGTTTTGTATTGCTCTTTGTCTAAAAGCAAATCATGATATTCTGCATAGCTTAACGGCAGCATCGTCTTACATGCGCGCTCATATAATCCGTCATCATTCGTGGCATTGGCATATTGCCCAATAAACCTCAGCAAATAGCGGATCGTTTCCCGTTTTTCTTCAAAAGGTAACGGGCTATTAATATATTCGTTCGAACCGCTCATTAAATAAGAAATCCAATGAGACAGCCGTTTCCAATTTTTCTTTTTGAAAATATCCTCCACCCAGTGAAACGTAAATGGCAGGGCAGAAGGTGAAAACCTTGTGCGCATGACCTCAAAAATATCCTCATCCCGAGATTGGAGAAAGTTTAAATGCATAAGCGCCATTTCAAACTCAATTGCATAAGAAGGATCTTGTTTCATCTCTTCTTCAAGATGCTCCTCCAGCCATTCACGTTCAATCGCAATAAATTTATCACGACGAAGCAACTCGATCCAAAGCAATTGATATAGATTTGTCCGCTCATATTGATAATGTTTGCTTGTAAAAAGCAGCTCGCGGAAACGTTCAACACTATCAGCCAAAAGCGGATCAAGAGCAAACGGCAAAGCATAGCGCTTCATTTCCGAAATGGCTACCCGAACATTATCGATGAGCTGATCAAGATATGGATAAATAATATGTTGTAACATATAGTCCGTTGGCTTCGTCTCATTAATAAGCTGTAAAATTTTAAGAAACACCGTAACAGATGCCTGAACAATAAAAAACTGCTTCATCTCTGGAGATTTAGGTGCTTTCTTTTTAAGAGCAGAATAATAATGATGAAAAAGGCTTTGAAATAACTGATTAGGAGAGGAGACCTGCTCATACCATCGATCAAATTCCCGATCAAAAAAAGCGATCCAGCTGCCAAGGGAAGCATCTTCATAATCCTTTTCAGGCTTTAATAGGGAGCTTGCCTTACGCACATGCTTTAACACATCATCAATTGGTTTTTCTTCTTTCCATAGGTCAACAAACGTGCCGACTCGGTCCACGCTTGCATATACATATAAGAAAGTAGCAAGCTGATGTCGACAAATAGATTCCGAAGGACATGTGCATGTACTTAAAGAAAAATCATCTAAATCAAGCTCAACCTGGACACTTGTGACATCCTGTACTTTTGCAGATACAGAATGACTTGTTGTGCTCACATTATAAATACTGCCTTGACGGTATAAAATGAGTCCCTTTTTGACGACATTTCGATTGTCTTCATCTTGATGTGGAAGCAACTGTTTAATCTGTTCAGCGGCACCAAGTACAAGTTCTTTACTAAGTTCCCGACCAAGCATAATGAATGGACTCCTTTCAACAAAAAGCAAAGTACCTTTGTCTTTGGCACTATACTATCTATATAAAGCAAGAATATTTCAAAATTAAATAAACCCTAATTCTTCTATTATACCTCATTACAAATCGTTCAAAAAGGTTTAGGACGAGATTCTGCAGGGGACATAAAAAGGGAGATGGTTTCGAAGGATTTATTGGGGATGGGCAGCAGTGGATTTTTTAGAAATTGGAACAAATTTGTCAATTGTTTCATAAAAAAAGCACTTGTCTAGATACTTGCCTGCAAGTATAATAGTCCCATATTGTCTGAAATTGTAAATACAGAAAGGAAACTTTTTAAATTATGAAAGAAAATCAGCTGAAACAAGAAGAGCTGTTACAAATTCTCTTAAGTGCCTACGATAAAGGCGAAGCAAAAACAGACATCACAACGAATGAAATGATTGAAGACATAATCTCGCAAATTAAAAAAGTATATGCATCATAATAACAGATACGAGTGCCTTAGGTGCTCGTATTTTTGATACTATCGGAATTTATAAGTTTTGTACTTAGTTTTAGTGTCTAGCTCCAGCGCCCAGAGACTAGCGAGACTTCCCACACCCTCCGTACGATAAGTGAACATCGACTCACTTCGATCGTCGTGTTTCCTATATCTCCTACAGGCTCAGTCCAGTCCGTACGTCGCTAAACGGGGCGCTTGCGCTTTTCTAATTTCTCTACCCAATTCCCCTCACATCATCTAAAATAGTAAGAAAACGCTTACTATAAAAGGTGGTCAAACCATGCGCTACATAAGAATCCCTCTATATATCATGACCTTTTTCCTATTCTTATTAACAGGCTTTCTCACGCTTTATTACGGGAAAGAAACCTTCCATTTTGACCAAAAAGAATCTATTGAAGCAGAAGCCGTGAACAATGAACCAAAACTACATTTCGTCCTCATCCCTGAGGAGCTTGAAAATGACTATTGGCGTCTTGTTGAGCAAGGGGCAAGAGATGCGGCGAAGTTTCATCATGTGCATTTAGAGTATCTTGGTCCAAAGCAGGCGAACAATGATGAACACCTAAAAACCATCGATATGGCGATTGCTGGCCTTGTTGATGGAGTCATCACACAGGGTGTTGCCGAGCCGGATTTTAATACACTTGTCACGAAGGCAAAAGAAAAGCTCATCCCTGTTGTGACGATTGATACGGACGCACCGGAAAGTGATCGGGCAGCCTATGTGGGCACGGATAACTATTATTCTGGCTTTCTTGCTGGAAAAGCACTGCTTAACGACACGAAGGGTGAGCAAAAGGTTGCCATCATCACAGGGCGGCATGAAGCACCACACCAAAAGCTCCGTGTTCAAGGATTTAAAGATGCCGTCGCAATTGAAAAACGGATCGAGGTTGTGGCGGTTGAGGAATCCAATATTACGGAAATTGGCGCGGTCGAAGCCGCTCACCGAATTTTGCAGCAGCACCCAAAGTTAACGGCTTTTTATGGAACGAGCGCACTTGACGGCATCGGCATTGCCAAGGTGGTGAAAAATCAAAAAGCTGAGGACGATCTGTACATCATCGGCTTTGACATCCTTCCTGAAACATTGCAGTACATTGAAGAAGGCACGATCGAGGCAACGGTTGTTCAATTTCCATATCAAATGGGCTATGAAGCGGTCGAAAAGCTGATCATGCTGAACAATGGAGAAAAGCTTGATCCCCTCCAGCATACTGATACAAAGGTCATTCATAAGGAAGATTTACCGATCTCACCTGCCTCTATGAATGGGGGTATGCAGCCATGACAAAAATTCGCAACAAGCTGTTAGTTTACTTTCTAGCATTTGTTTTCCTATTTAATATCGTTTCGTATTCGATCTATTTAAGCAGCTCTCAAATTGTGTCTGAATATCACAGCAGTTTTGAGCGGTTTCTTCTATTTAATGAGATTACTCAGCAATCAACACAAGTATATGAAAAAATCAATGCATATGTGGTAGAAAAGGATGAATCCTATCTAAAAGAATATGAAGATATTAAAAAACGGCTGCAGGAAAACAACTTCAGACTCCAGGAGGACGCCATTACAGGAATTAATAAGGAAGAGCTTGAAAAATATCGCCGTATGATCCGAAATCTTCTCTTTGAAAGTGATGTCACGGTTGCGGCAGTTGGCTATGATAATGTGGACCAATATACAACACATGCAAAGGAAGTACGAAATATTTCCTCCTATATTTTAGAATCCACCCTTCAGCTTCTAAACTTTGAACTTGCGGAATATCAAATGTTTTATCAGGAGATGGAAAAGCGGAACCATGCATTCAAATGGTTTACAATCAATTTATTTGCATCCACGCTTATTTTGGCGCTGATCACAGCTGTTTGGTTTTCAAGAGGACTTACAAAACCGCTTCGAAGCTTATCTAAGGCAGCAAAGGAAGTATCAGAAGGAAACTTTGATGGTCCGCCCATTAAGGTGAAATCGAATGATGAGGTGAAGGTGCTTAGTGATTCGTTTCAGCAGATGCGCGGAAACATTAAGCAATTAATAGAAGAAATCAAGGAAAAGTCTGAGCTTGATCAGCTTCTTAAAGAGCTTGAGCTGAAGCATTTGCAAAATCAGATCAATCCGCACTTTTTATTTAATACATTAAATACCATATCCCGTATGGCTTATCTTGAGGATGCAACCGTCACCTCGCGTCTCATTCAATCTGTGTCAACCTTGCTGAGGTCAAGCCTTGGGGACATTAATAAAACCGTCACGTTAAGAGAAGAAGTGAATGTTGTCAAAGAGTATTTTTATATTCAAAAAACAAGGTTTGCGGAACGAATTACCTTTCAAACAACTATTGATGATTCGTGTTTAGATGTAGAAATTCCTGTGCTTACCTTGCAGCCATTAGTTGAAAATTCCTTCATCCATGGTGTTGAAGGACTAGAGGAAGGCGGGGTGATCAGTCTCAATATCTATCAACATAACAATCAAGTCATCATAGAAGTCGCTGATAACGGCAAAGGAATGGACGAGGAAACAAAGGAAAAAATTTTTTCCAGTGAAAAAATCGACCTGCATGAAGAGCATAGCGGACATTCGACGGGAATCGGATTAAGAAATGTGATCAAGCGACTGGAACTGGTGTACAAACAACCTGACATATTAGACATTACATCACATAAAGACGAAGGAACGACAATCAAAATGAAGCTTCCAATGCAAAAGGGGGAACAATGATGAAGGTGATCATTGTCGATGATGAAATCATTGAACGAAAAGCGATGAAAAAGTTCATCTCAGATAGCTTTACACATATTGAGGTGGTGGCAGAAGCGGCAAATGGAAGAGTGGCGATTGAAGAAGCAAGAAAGCATCAGCCGGATGTGATGTTCATGGACATTCATATGCCTGGAATCGATGGCCTTGAAGCGATCAGGCAAATTTCGCATGAGCTCCCGCAAACCAAATTTATCATGGTATCTGCTTATGATTCCTTTGAATATGCAAAAGAAGCAATGAAACAAGGGGTAAAGGAATACATCTTGAAACCAAGTAATAAACAGGAAACATTAGAATCATTGTTAAGAGTGGAAAAAGAAATTCAAAGGCAAAAAATGCTCGTGGAACAAACAAAGAAACAGCTGGATGAGACGGAAAAACTAGCAAAGCAGCAAATCATCACAGCGATGATGCAAAATGAAGTAACAGCTGATATCGAGGCTATGTACGGAAAGCTTTTCCCTGATAAACAAACAGCTTACTTTTTTGTCCTAACAGGCAGTGACCTAAAAACAACGACAGAGTTATTAGACAAGAAGACGTTTATTGTAAAAGAACAAGGAGATAAACTCATTATTCTAATGCTAACTGATAAAAGATCCCTTCACCATGTAAAGGCAGATGCGCTCACACTTGCCCGTTCACTATGTCAATCGCAACCGTCTGCAACAATAGGGGTTGGTTTTCCATACGCTGAATTAATGAAACAGCCAATCTCCTATCAACAGGCACTACTTGCTTCAACCCAGTTAACAAAAGAAGGAAGTGTGTCGTACGGATTTCCGCTTTTGCAAGAAAATGAAGATGGAACAGTTCGTAAGCTTGAAAAAGCGATTTTACAAGCAATCTTGATTGGGCAAGCAGAGCAGGCGACAGATTATTTCACCTTATATCATGAACATCTCACAAAGAAAGACGACCATTCAAAAGCTGTGCAATATTTAAGGGAATGGGCTTTTCGCTTAAAGCAAGCACTAGAGGATGAGGGGGTTAGCCTTCGTGATGCAAATGTTTTAGCAGCAGAAACAAAAGCTGATTTTCTTGACCTCATCCGTCATTTCACTGAAAAAGTGATCCTGCAAGGCGAGGGGAATGACCCGATTTCCAAGGCGAAAACCTATATCCATGATCATTACCGGGAATCATTCAGTCTTGAAGATGTCGCTGATTATGTGGAGCTGACGCCAACGTATTTCACAAAGCTTTTCAAGGAACAGACACAGCAAACATTTATTGATTATGTCACAGATTTTCGGATTGAAAAGTCAATGGAACTGCTGCGCCAAACAAATCTGAGCTTAAAGGAAATTGCCTATGAGGTTGGCTATAAAGACCCTAACTATTACAGCCGCGTGTTTAAAAAGTGGACAAATATGTCTCCAAAACAATACCGATCAACCTTAAAATAATGCAGAAATTAATAAAATAGTACAGAAGTTGAGTGGGTGAAACGCTTCCATCCTCCTTTATACTGATGTTAGTAAGCGATTACAAGCAGATATAAGGGGGATGTACCAATGAAAAAGACGTTTTTACTGTCATTATTTTTAGTATTCACATTGATTATTTCCGCTTGCAGCTCAGGCTCAAGCACAGAAGAAGCATCAGAAGGAAGCTCAAATGAAGGTGGAGGCGACAAGTCAGCACCATTAGATATTTTCAGTTGGTGGACTGGCGCTGGTGAAGAGGATGGATTAAAGGCTCTTATCGCATTATTTGAAGAAAAACATCCAGATATTCCGATCGAAAATGCAGCAGTAGCAGGTGGAGCAGGAACAAATGCAAAAGCTGTACTAGCAAGCCGTATGCAAGGGGATGATCCTCCGGCAACGTTCCAGGTCCATGGCGGCGCTGAGCTAAACGAAGGCTGGGTAGCAGCTGGAAAAATGGAACCGCTTAATGACTTTTATAAAGAAGAAGGCTTAAACGATAAATTCCCGCAAGACTTAATTGACATGGTAAGCAAAGATGGCAACATCTACTCTGTACCAGTGAATATCCACCGTGGAAATGTTCTTTGGTACAACAAAAAATTACTGGATGAAAATGGATTACAAGCACCAACAACATTTGATGAGTTTTTTGAAGTAGCTGAAGCATTAAAAGCAAAAGGCATTACACCATTAGCACTTGGTGACAAAGAGCCTTGGACAGCAACTCACCTTTACGAAACGGTTCTACTAGGGGTATTAGGAACAGAAGACTATGGCAAGCTTTGGACTGGCGAACTTTCATTTGACGATCCAAAGGTAACCGAAGCAGCAGAAATCTTTAAAAAGATGCTTTCATATGTAAACGAAGACCATGCATCACGTAACTGGCAGGATGCGACACAATTAGTAGCAAACGGTGAAGCTGCGATGAATGTCATGGGTGACTGGGCAAAAGGATATCTTGTCAATGACTTAAAGCAAGCAGTAAACGAAGACTTTGGCTATGTGCCAACACCAGGGACAGAAGGCCAATTCATGGTTATCACGGATACATTTGGTTTACCAACAGGTGTTGAAAACCCAGAAGGTGTCAAACAATTCCTAAGCGTATTAGCATCTGTTGAAGGGCAAGACGCATTCAACCCGCTAAAAGGCTCAATCCCAGCGCGTATTGATGCTGACGTGGAAAAATATGACCAATACGGAAAAGACACAATCGAAGACTTTAAAGAAGCCACACTTGCACCAAGCTTAGCACACGGATCAGCTGCATCCGAAGGCTTCTTAACAAAAGTAAACCAAAACGTGAACATCTTCGTTACCCAACAAGATGTAGGTCAATTCACAGATTCCTTAGTATCTGCAACTGCAGAGCTGAAGTAATCACCGAGGGGATGAGCACAGTCTCTTCCCCTTTTTATACGATCAGAAAATGGATACTTTTTTCAAACATTGATGATATGTAATAAGAATTGGTGCGGGGTGATTGCAGCTCCAGGATGCTCGCTTTCCGTGGGGCGTGCGGTGAGCCTCCTCGCCGCTTCGCGTCTGCGGGGTCTCACCTATCACGCTGCTCCCACAGGAGTCTCGCACCTTCCGCTTCAATCACCTAAAATAGTTATTTCTCAAGAAACTATTTTCGTACAGAATGTTGCTTTTGAATACTATTTTTAAAACACGATAGTGGAATGGAGCGGAAGACACTTGACTCCTGCAGGAAGTAGAGGAAAGACTGAGACCCCACAGGCGAAGCCGAGGAGGCTCAGCTTCCTCCCCGGTGAATCTTGTGTCTGGAGCGCAATGAAACGAACAAATTCTTACGATTGCCTTTCTTAAAAACAACAAAGTATGAGAAAACAGTCTAACCATAGCACCAATCTTTTTAGAAAATTGTCTTTCTACAAGAGGTCATTCAGGAAACGTCCCCCTTAATAGGGGAACGATTCCAGCCGAAAAATGACCTCTCATAAAGGAGGAAAAAGCAGATGGAAACAGTCAAACCTACACATTCAGCGGAACAGGCGGTCACATCCCTGCCAAAAAAGAAAAAGCTATCAAGTGATCATCTCATGGCAATCGGCTTTATCCTGCCATCATTCATTCTTATTTTAATCTTTGTATACGGATTTATCGGCTGGACCGGCTATGTCTCATTTAGTAATTGGAACTCACTCGTACCTGACTTTTCATTCGCAGGCTTGAAAAACTATATCTACCTATTCCAGGATTTCCGTTTCCAGGCTGACTTACGGAACACAATCTTTTTCACCGTTCTCTTCATCGGCTTTGTCATCATAAGTGGAATGGGACTGGCAATCTTGCTTGACCAAAAAATTAAAGGGGAACCAATTTTTCGAAATCTGTTCTTCTTTCCAATGGCCTTATCATTTGTCGTAACAGGGGTTGTGTGGCAATGGCTATTAAACCCATCAACAGGCGTAAACCTGTTTATAAATAAATTAGGCATGAATCCTAAATGGTATACGGACACAAATATTCTGGCAGGCTTTCAGTGGGGGAAAATTGAATTCGGAATACCGGCAGCTCTATTAGCAGTTGTCATCGCGGCAGTCTGGCAAATGACAGGGTTCTCACTCGCAATGTATTTAGCGGGATTACGCGGAATTCCTGATGAAGTAAGAGAAGCAGCCCGTATGGACGGTGCATCAGAATTCTTAATCTATCGAAAAATCATTCTGCCATTATTACGTCCAATTACAGTGAGTGTCATCATCATCATGGCTCATATCTCACTAAAAATCTTTGACTTAATCTATGCAATGACAGGTCCTGGCGCCAACTTCGTCACAGACGTACCAGGTGTATACATGTTTGAAACAACATTCCGTGGCAATTATTACGCAAACGGAGCGGCGATCGCGATGATCATGCTTGTCTCAGTAGCGATCTTCATCGTCCCATACTTAATCCACAGCAGAAAGGCGGAAGCATAACATGGTGCTACAACGAATCAGCAAACCAATTATTTATCTCATCCTAATCGCCATGAGCCTCTTCTTCCTCATGCCGGTATACGTTATGGTGATCACAAGCTTAAAGCCATTTGACCAGGTGACACTGGCTACAATGTGGGAGCTTCCAAAAGCTCTAGATTTCAGCGGCTATGCAGAGGCATTTGAAAAGCTGGCGCCAAACCTATTGAATTCGTTCTACCTTGTGATTCCGGCAACTCTTTTGTCAGCTTTACTTGGTGCCATGAACGGCTATGTTTTAGCAAAATGGAAATTCAAAGGTGCAGATATCCTGTTTACAGTTATTCTGTTCGGTATGTTTATTCCATACCAAAGTATTTTGATTCCCCTGATTCAGTTTTTACGTGAGGTTGGCTTATATAACTCTATTACTGGGTTAATCTTTGTCCACGTCGTATACGGCTTACCGATCACAACACTTATGTTCCGTAACTTCTACGCGAATATCCCGGATGAAATGATTGAAAGTGCCCAGATTGATGGGGCTGGATTCTTGGGAATCTTCCGCCATATTATGATTCCTTTATCGATCACAAGCTTTGTGGTAGTTGCAATCTGGCAGTTTACAAATATTTGGAATGAGTTCTTGTTTGCGGTGACCATTACAACGTCTGATCAACAACCGATTATGGTGGCATTGCAAAACCTTTCTGGCAGTCAGATTGTCCATTGGAATGTGCAGATGGCTGGTGCGTTGTTAGCGGCATTGCCTACTTTACTAGTCTATATTTTACTAGGGAAGTATTTTGTGAAAGGATTGTTGGCTGGATCTGTGAAGGGGTAAGTGAGAGGGCAGTCTCCTGTATGGGGCTGTCTTTTCGTATAAAAGGAAATAGATAAAGAAGTAATTCATAAGTAAATTACTTCTTTATTTAAAGATAAGAAAGTATAAAAGTTTGTACTTAGTTTTAGTGTCTAGCTCCAGGCACCATCGGCTCGAGGTCATAAGTCAAATAGGAATTGAAGGTAAAAAGCACCTTCTATTCCTATTCGCCTTATGCTTGTCGCCGAATGCTTAGCGCCTTGCACTTTTCTTATCCCTAATTCAAACTAAACACACCATACACCCAAATATTCCCCTTATCAGAAACATAATTTTGAGGATCTACTGGATTTCCGTCTTTATCATAAATATAAATCGTAGCGACTCCAGTTGAAGCAGACACTCCTACTCGATATCCGCCAGCTGTCATCGTTTCATCAGGAGTGACAATAAACGAGTGAATCTTCTCTGTACAGTTTTTGTAATAGATGAGTATTCTTGTTTGTTCCGTGACCACTTTCTCAATGTTAAGAGGAGCATGCCGATCATCTTCAACAACTTTCCATCCATCACCATAATTTTTGATCGACGCAGCAACCTCATATCTTGAGGAATGTCCTCCATATGTAAATCCTACAAGTAGTAGGATAGCTAGTAATACTAGAATAATCCTATCAAGTTTCATCAACTAGGCCTCCATTATTCTCTTACTCTTTATAACTAGATTAGACAAAAGGACAATAAAAGTCTGTCAGTATTTGGAAGAAAATAATAGGTCCTTCTGTCGATTCCGTTCAAGGGGCTTTTTTCACATAAAATTTATCATATCATCTTTGATATTTCATAAGCTAGATAAATAAAATAGGAGAAACATAAATGTATATATAATAGTAGAAAAACGCTTTCATTTTTAGTGGGAATTGGTAAACTAAAAATATAGGGGAACTTAGTTTCGAAACACAAAGGGGAAGGGGATTATTATGTACACAATCGGCATTGACTTAGGCGGCACAAACTTACGAATCGGCTTGTTTAATGAGAAGGGTGAAATCATAAACGAACAAAGCCGCCCAACAGAAGCAGAAAAAGGTCCTGAATATACGATTACTAACATGGCTGAAGCGATTAATGACCTTAAGTCAAACTATGATATTAAAGCAGTGGGAATCGGATCACCGGGCCCACTATTTCCAAATACAGGTATCATCATCGAACCGCCAAATCTCCCTGGATGGGTGAACGTTCCGATTGTAAAGATGCTAGAGGAAAAAACAGGTCTACCAGTCAAGCTAGAAAACGACGCCAATGCAGCAGCACTTGCCGAAGCCACACTTGGAGCAGGGAAAGGGGCCAGCAGTGTGTACTTTATTACAATAAGCACAGGAATTGGCGGCGGTTACGTCCTAAATGGGCAGCTTATTTCAGGTGCACAAGGAAACTGCGGTGAAATCGGAAATATGATTGTGAATCCAAGTCCTGATGCTTACCAAGGCCCGGGATTAAACAAGGGGGCGTTGGAAGGATTAGCTTCTGGAACTGCAATCGGCCGAATCGGAAAAGAAAGGCTAAACATAACAAACAGCGCACAAGGAGTGTTTCAGCTAGCCGAGCAAGGAAATCAGCAGGCACAGGAGATTCTTGATGAAGCCATAAACTATCTTGCGATTGGTCTAGCGAATATTATTCATACAGTGAACCCAGAGGTCATTGTGATTGGCGGCGGGGTAATGAAATCAAAGGACCTTATATTGAAGCCTTTAATTGAGAAAACAAGAGAGTATGTATACCCAAGTTTGAAGGAGTCACTAGTCATCAAGCCGGCTGTTTTAGATCAGAAAGCAGGTCTGGTTGGGGCAGGGTTGTTACCTACTAATTAATAAAAAAACTCCCCTTTGTCATAGCGCGGTTATATCCGCCGATAAAGGGGAGTTTTATTTATATAGTAAAAATAAACTTAAGTAGCAAGTAAAAACCGGCCCATAATGGAATACTTAGCAACGTGCCCCACACAACTCCATTTAACACATTTCCTTGCTCCTCCATTATCAACCACTCCTTATGTCATAAATATTTTAAATCTTATCTGAATTATAATTGAAAACGCTTACAAAGTCTAATTTTTTAATTAAATCAGGAGGATAGTAATGAAATCTATTTTCAATATCAAAAAACTGGTTAGTTTCTACTACATCTGTCAAACATAAAAGCAAAAGGAAATAAAAGGAGAATGAAAATGGGCTCAAACGAACCAGGTAGAATCAATGTTACGTTTCAACATGACGAGAAAAAAGTACATCAAATATTAAATCTTTCCCAATTAACCGCATTACTAAGCTCTGACCTTATTCATGTTGATGAATTTCTTGAACCAAAAAAGGTGGACAAAAAAGTGTGGGTAAGAAATGTAAATGGGGTAACTCTTCATATTCAGCTGAAGTATTAATCGGCACGGACTATACCAAACGAACAAAAAACCCTACAACTAGTCTTTAGAGATGCGCGAGATTCTAAAGTTCAGATGTAGGGTTTCATTTATGTCTTAAGCGACTCTTCTCTTTTTCTTTCCACAGCGAATACAACGATCAGAATAATAGCTATATTTGTGGCGCCTGCTAATGAAACAAAGAAGGCTCTTTATCATCTTCACTTAGATCAACTCCCTAATGTTTAGGTGGCTCAGCCATCATAGTAACCAAACCTTAGACCTGGAGTTTTGCGTCCCACTCTTTCGAAAGGTTTGCATTTGTCTAGTAAAGTATAGCTAAATTATACCAATAATTGGATTTAAAGATGAACAAATAAAATTTGACATAATTCTACAGAAACAGCCTCTCACATGTGAGAGGCTGTCATCTATTAGTGTAATAGCATTGTTAGTAATGCAGTGAAGAGAATGGTTGCAACTGGAAAAGTAATATACAAGATCACCTTGTTTCTCTTTTTTATTCTTGCAGCCTCTTCAGGTGTCATCCAAGCATGATTCGACATCAACATTTAACCCCTTCTTTATTTAATGTAGCTGGCAGACTTTGTTAGAACATTAGCCCTATAGCATTCCATCATCACCTTTCAGTGATTTTGGCTTTATACTATTAAGTATCGATAGATGATAGGGTGAAATAAATAGGTAATAAGAACTAAAAATATCTTCCTATTTTTTCGACTCTTCCTTATAATAGGAAGCATGACGTAAATTGATATAGGAGTATAAGTGACAATCGCAACAATTACATTTTTGGAAGGCTATAATTCATGGTTTAGTGGATCTTTTGAACCACTCAATAGGAAAGCCCTTACATTAAATTGGTACAAATTTCTCTAAAAAAGATGTAAAAAAACTGTAAAAATCATGCTAGAATAAGGAAGTGTCAAAAAATGTGTTAAAAAACGGTACTTTTTGTCATGAAATGTATCTATCTAGTAGATAACATAGAAATTATTCTTTATAATAATATGGGCTTTACGAAATAATAGATTATAATTATCGGAGGTTAATCATGGAAGAAACCATCAGCTTGAAAGAGCTGTTTCTAACAATAAAGAAACGTCTCTCATTCATCATCATCATCACAGCGATTGCAACGGCAACAAGCGGCATCGTTAGTTATTTTCTCCTTACACCAATCTATCAATCATCAACACAGATTCTAGTTAATCAATCAAAAAATGACCAACAAGTATACAATGTGGGTGAAGTACAAACAAATCTGCAATTAATTAACACATATACTGTTATTATTAAAAGTCCGGCTATTTTAGATAAAGTGATAAAAAAAGAGAAATTAGAAATGTCTGCTAGTGCACTAAATGAATTAGTTACAGTCTCGAGTGAACAAAATTCACAGGTAGTTAATATTTCTGTGCAAAACGAAGATGCACAAAAAGCAGCAGATATTGCAAATTCTATCGCATCAACATTCCAAGAAGAAATCTCTACTATTATGAATGTAGACAATGTCAGTATTTTAACTCATGCACAATTGGGTGAAGATTCATCACCGGTTAAACCACAGCCAGCATTAAATATGGCGATCGCATTTGTAGTGGGATTAATGGCTGGTGTAG
This sequence comes from Metabacillus sp. RB-C-LZQ-3-1, assembly GCF_058315175.1. NCBI lineage: Bacteria > Bacillati > Bacillota > Bacilli > Caryophanales > Bacillaceae > Metabacillus > Metabacillus sp. RB-C-LZQ-3-1. The sequence continues at coordinate 157,033 of NZ_JBZFLI010000011.1, forward strand.
GATTAGCCTTTTTACTAGAGTATCTAGACAATACAATTAAAACAGAGCAAGACATTGAAAACCAGTTAGGGTTACCTGTATTAGGTGCTATAACAACGATTAATATGGACGATGAAATGAAAGAAGAACCCAATCCAGCAACATTAAGAACGCGAGGTGAGTCTGTTGGCTCGTAAAGATCGAAAAAAGATAGTTCAATTACAAAATAGAAGTTTAATTTCAATGACGACTCCTAAATCACCGATTGCTGAACAGTTTCGAACAATTCGTACTAATATTCAATTTTCGAGTGTGGATGAAGAGCTTCAAACAATGATTGTGACTTCATCAGGCCCAGGAGAGGGAAAATCCACAACAACTGCTAACTTAGCTGTCGTATTTGCACAACAAGGAAAACGAGTTTTATTAATAGATGCAGATTTACGGAAACCAACTGTACACTATACTTTCCGTACTGAGAATCATATTGGGCTATCAAATGTGTTAACAAGACAGGCATCATTAGAGGAAGCTGTTGCAACAACAGCACAGGACAAGCTTTGGGTATTGTCAAGCGGGCCTATTCCGCCAAACCCATCAGAATTGTTAGGTTCCAAGGGGATGACTATTCTATTAGAACAAGCAAAAGATCAGTATGATGTAATCATTCTTGATACTCCTCCTGTTTTAGCTGTAACGGACGCTCAAGTATTATCAAACTTAGCTGATGGTGTTGTTTTAGTAGTAAGCAGTGGGAAAACAGAAATAGATGCTGCTAAGAAAGCAAAAGAATTATTAGATAGTGCAAAAGCAAAGATCTTAGGTGTTGTATTGAATAATAAAAAGGTTCAAGATAGTCAGTATTATTACTACTATGGGGGAAAATAGAAAAGTTTAAATATCCCCCCTTTTTTATTTGTTTTTTATTAATGATACTATTACTAATTCTGAAAATTTATAGGTAAACAGTGTTGAGGATTATCCTGTAAATTCGAATTGAACGTGGAAGCTTTGATTTATATATTTATATACATAGTCGTATTCTCCTTAGTACGAACGATGGTACATAGACAGTGGAGGATGTGATTGATATGGAGAAGTTGAAAAAAGGGGATTACGAATATTATTACGACGCTCCATTATCAAAGCGAGAAGAAGTATATTAGTAGGAACAAAGATGTTCTAGGGAGTAATAGAGTTTAGTCATGTGATTTCATTTAAAGGATATCCCGTTAGAGGTTTTGCTTTAATAAAAAAATGTGCAATTATTGATTATTTATAGTTTAAGGTAATTTAAACGATTTGCTCTATTAAAAATTAACCGTAGAAATATAAATATGAAAGAGGGATTTCTATGAAAAAAGTAAGAAAAGCAATTATACCAGCTGCGGGATTGGGAACTCGTTTTTTACCCGCTACAAAGGCAATGCCAAAGGAAATGTTACCGATAGTAGATAAACCTACTATACAATATATTATAGAAGAGGCGAAGGAATCAGGTATAGAGGATATTATTATTGTTACAGGTAAAGGAAAGCGTGCTATAGAAGACCACTTTGATCATAACTTTGAATTAGAGCAAAACTTACTAGAAAAGGGAAAACTGCATTTGCTTGAAAAAGTAAAGGAATCGTCCAAAATTAATCTTCATTATATTCGTCAAAAAGAGCCAAAAGGATTGGGGCATGCAGTTTGGTGTGCAAGAAAATTTATTGGTGATGAACCATTTGCAGTTTTGCTAGGAGATGACATTGTAGAAGCTGAAACACCCTGTTTAAAGCAACTTATAAAAGAATATGAAAAAACGCAATCATCAGTTATTGGTGTACAGGCAGTCGCAGATGACCAAACTCAACGATATGGAATAATCGATCCTTCGGAAAACAATGGTAACTCATACAAAGTGAAATGCCTAGTTGAAAAACCTAAAATGGGTACAGCACCCTCTAATTTAGCGATTATGGGGAGATATGTATTAACTCCTGAGATTTTTGAATTATTAGAAAAGCAAGAAACTGGTGCAGGTGGGGAAATACAACTTACTGATGCTATCCAAGCTTTAACAGAGAAACAAACTGTTTATGCATATAATTTTGAAGGCATCCGATATGATGTTGGAGAAAAACTTGGATTTATCCAGACTACTCTTGAATTTGCACTTAAAGATGTTACATTAAAACCTGAATTAATAGGACTAATAAAAAGATTGTTAGTAAAAGAGAAGATTGAGATTTAAAGGAGGATTATCTGTGTCAAAAGTATCATTAAATGAAATGAGCCACAACAATATTTTAACTAAACGGAACAAAAATACATGGATGTATTTCACAACTAAACGTACCATTGACGTATTAACCTCAATTTTTGGAATAATAATTGCACTACCGATTTTTACTGTCATTTCTCTTATATCATTTTTTGAAAATCCCAAAGGACCTATCATTTTTAAACAAAAAAGAATAGGAAAACAAGGAGAAATTTTCTATATTTATAAATTTAGATCAATGGTAATAAATGCAGAAGAGAAACTAAAAAGTAATAAAGAACTTTATGAAAAATATTTGAAGAATAATTATAAACTTGAGCCACACGAGGATCCAAGAATAACAACATTAGGTAAGTTCTTGCGTAGAACAAGTTTAGACGAGTTACCTCAACTTTTTAATGTATTAAAAGGTGATATGAGTCTGATAGGACCTAGACCTGTAGTAGAAGAAGAATTAAAAGAGTATGGAAGTAAAACTCAAGAATTTATATCAGTGAAACCAGGATTAACAGGTTATTGGCAAGTAAGTGGAAGAAGTAATGTTGGGTATCCGGAAAGAGTAGATATTGAACTATTCTATGTTTATAATCAATCATTAATTTTAGACTTTAAAATCTTTGTAAAGACTATCTTG
>NZ_JBZFLI010000012.1:0-129062 GCF_058315175.1 Metabacillus sp. RB-C-LZQ-3-1
GAGCATTGGAATGTGGCCTATTATTACTTAGTGAATGCTTCTGTTAAAACAGGAACAATTTGTTTTTTACGAGATACAACACCTTTTAATGTTGCTTGATTGTTATCAAGAGTAACATTGAATGCTTGCTCAACTTTACTTGCTTGTTGACCGATTGCTACAGCTACTGAATCATTTGTTAAGATATCAGTTACAACAAATAAGAACAGATCCAAGCCTTTTTCGGAAACAACGTTGTTCAGAGCTGCTTCAATCTCAGCTTTATGTACAAGAACATCGTTTGTATCAACAGCATTAACTTGAGCAATTTCAACTTTGCTGGAACCCATTTGGAATTCTTTTGCATCCAATGAAATTAATTGCTCAACTGATTTATCACTTAAATCAGCCCCAGCTTTTAGCATATCTAAACCGTAAGAATTAGCATCAACACCTGCGATTTTTGCTAATTCTTCTGCTGCATCGATGTCTTCTTGAGTGCATGTAGGAGATTTGAATAGTAATGAATCAGAGATAATAGCTGAAAGCATTAATCCAGCTGTTTCTTTTTCAATTTCTACTCCGTGTTCTTTGTATAGCTTGTTAAGAATCGTCGCTGTACATCCTACCGGCTCAGCACGGTAGTACAAAGGATCACTTGTTTCAAAATTTGCAATACGGTGATGGTCGATTACCTCAAGTACACGAACCTGATCGATATCGTCAGCACTTTGTTGACGTTCATTATGGTCAACTAAAATAACACCGCTAGCTTCGCCTGCTACTTTTTCTACTAAACGTGGTGCATCTTTTTTGAAGAAATCAAGTGCATACTGAGTTTCACCACTCACTTCACCTAAACGAACAGGTTCAGCATTTTGACCGATTTTATTTTTTAATTCAGCATACGCGATCGCAGAACAGATTGTATCTGTATCAGGATTTTTGTGACCAAAAACAAGTACTTTTTCCATAATTAACTCCTTTACACATTGAAATATACTCTATCATATCATAATTACTATGGTTTATTTAACTAGGATTTATGAAAAAATTAAAAAAGGGAAAATGATGCTAATCCTGCACTTACAATTATAGCGGCAACTAATACCCCTGCTGCAATTGAAAGAAATGCATATCGAAAGCGAATGCCAAATATGATTGCAGCTACACAAGCACTATAAGCACCCGTTGTTGGTAAAGGTAATGCTGTAAACAGCATTAATCCCACTGCCCCATACTTCTCAACATTCGAACTTTTCTTTAATGTACGTTGGTATAGCCAGTCATACATTCGTTTATATGGTTTGAGCCTCATTAACCAGTTGCTTACAGGCTGAAATAGAAACAGCACCGGAATGATTGGCAATAAATTACCAAAAATACTTAATAGTGACGACTTTCCTAACGAAAAACTATAATGCAGATACGCTAACGGTAAACCGCCTCTTAATTCCAAAATTGGTAATGCTGATACAATAATCACCACAAGCTCTGGTGGTAGGAAACTAAGACTTTGCACAAGTGACTCTTTTAATTTTTCTTTCACAAACACACCTCTAAACTCTTTTTATTCGAGTATTTATTCTATTACATAAATCCAACTATGAAAAGAGCTCTGCTCATACTTATTTACGTGTAAAATGGATTGATATCCATTCATTTGTTTGTGACTTTTCGTTAATAGAAAAACCATCTTGAACAAATTTATTGATTAAATCATCTATATGCCATTCTACTAATCCTGAGATGAAGAAATCATCGCTGTAGTTGAAAAGATTGTGTCTTTCAATAATACTCATCGTTTCGTTTGCACCAATATTAATTAAAATCAAATCATATTTTTCATTGATTTTGTAATCTCCAGTAATTAGATCTGCTTGTACAACCTGAAGATCGTTAGTTAAGTTATTTAGCTCAGCATTATGATAAAGTTCACCTTCGACCTCTTCATAATCAACTGCGACAACTTTCTCTGCTCCTTTTAATGACGCCGCAATTGCTAGCATACCTGAGCCTGTTCCAAGATCCAGAACTGTTTTTCCCGTAAGGTCTTTATTAAGAATCATTCGCAAGCAACCTTGTGTTGTTTCATGTAAACCTGTACCAAAGGCTGCGAGCGGATCAAATTTCAGTACACGTTTATCCTCATATTGCTTTTCGGAGTTTGGGTACTTAATGACCCAGCCATTTCCTAAATCAATGTCCTCAAATTCATAGGATTGCTCCCAATTTGTTTCATCATATGTTTTATATCTTATATCGTCTTTGGATATCGAAAGAGTTGCTTCTAATAGCGGGTAGTATGCTTCAGGTAGATGATCTACTTCCTGATCGCTTGCATAAATTTTCAGCTCGACAAGTTGATCTTCTTTCTCCTCATATCCATAACCATTTTGCACCTTAATGATTTCAATAGGTGATTCATAGTATAAGTTATAAATACCAGCAGCATTAAGTAAATCTGTCACTTCATGTATTTCTTTATACGGTACGTTTATTGAAAATTCGTGTAGCATTCATCGATTCCTCTCTTCATGTAGTGTGATTTTATCACTACAAATTGTCCATACACAGTTTAATATACAATGAAAGAGGATAGCAAATTGTTTTTAAGGAATTTTTCAGCATATATGGGTTACATATTTGGACGAGAGTGGAATCTATCAAACATTTAACCAATAATCTTTCAACTTTAAAGTTAAATCTATCAACTTTAACCAATAATCTTTCAACTTTAAAGTTAAATCTATCAACTTTAACCAATAATCTATCATTCGACATTTTTTGAGCAAATGTTCAACCAAAAAAGGCCTAGCAATTTTCTGCTAGGCCCACATCATTTGATCTCTATTTTTCAACCTTTACATAGTCTCGCCACCTATGCTTTGGCTGCCAATTTAATAGTTTCTTTGCCTTTTCATTCGAAAGCAATGTTTCATAGCCTTCCAATGGCCTTCGAATTTCTGTATCAGGATATACCGTTTCCATCAAGTGTTGACTCTCGATATCCATGCTCGTTTCATCTGCAGCTATATTTAGGGCTACAGAACCTAGCCCGTTTGTTTCAACTGCAAGCCTGTAAGCGACTGCCGCATCTCTTGCATCAATATAACTCCACATAATGACCTTACGTTGTTCAGGGTCATGAATAAAACTAGAAAAGTTATCATACATATGCGGTGCAATAATATTCCCGAGTCGCATCGATACAACTTGGATCCCTGTTCTCCGATGAATCATGTCTGCTGTTTGTTCGTTTACAATTTTTGATAACCCATAGCTATCCTCTGGTAGCTGAGGATGATCTTCATCTAGCGGAACATATAGTGGTGATAGCTCTTTTATTGGAAACACCAAACCATATGAAGACTCACTTGAGGAAATAACCGCCTTTTTTATCCCTAATGTTCCTGCTGCTTCTAACAAATTATAAGTAGACATTACATTGTTTTTGAACGTTACTTCGTTTGGATGTGAGTAAGCGACAGGAATGGCAGCTAAATGAACAACAGCATCTGCTCCAGCCAACACTCCATATACTTCCCCTAAATTTTGTAAATCTGTAATAATAGTTTTACAAATAGGGTCAATTGGATGCTTGATATCTGCATTCACTACTTCATACCCGTTATCAAGAAATTCCTTAATAACTGAAGTTCCAAGCAGTCCACTTCCACCTGTTACAACGACTTTTTTCATGTATTCACATCCTTATTTTAAAATTTCTTCGATTTGTGAAAGAACATCATTTGATAATATCACTTCAGAGCCTTTTGCATTTTCTATGATTTGCTCCGGCTTAGTGGCACCAACTAAGGTACTTGCGATTCCTGGCAATCGAAGAATCCATGCTATAGCTAATTGTGAAAGACTAATATCTAATTCCTTCGCTATCCCGCCTAATTTTTCAACCTTTATTAACACTTCATCTGTTAAAAATTGATTCATATACATGTTAGAATTCGGATCTGTTGCACGACTTCCTTCTGGAGCACGATTGCTTAAACTATATTTCCCTGTTAATACACCTTGTGCTAGCGGTGAGAAAACAATCTGGCTAATCCCATGCTGCTCACTAACCGGAAGGACTTCATCTTCAATATAACGATGGAACATATTATAATTTGGCTGGTTAACAACAATGCGATCCAATAAGTACTTATCAGCTGTTCCAATCGCTTCTTGAATTTGTTGTGCTGTCCATTCACTTACACCCGCATATAGAATTTTCCCTTGGCGTACTAAGTCATCGATTGTTCTTAATGTTTCCTCAACAGGTGTTTCCGGATCATAACGGTGGCAGTAATAAATATCGACATAGTCAGTATTTAACCTTTTTAAGCTGGCATGGAGTTGCTCAAAAACATGCTTTCTTGACAGACCTCGATCATTTGGTCCTTCCCCCATTGGCCAAAATACCTTTGTTGCTAATACATAGGAATCACGACGATATTGACTTAATGCTTCTCCCACCACCTTTTCGGATTCCCCTGTTGCATAAACATTTGCTGTATCAAAGGAATTAATTCCCAAATCATACGCAGTTTCAATTGTTTTGATCGCTTTTTCCTTTTCAGTTGAAGCCCCATATGTAAGCCAGCTTCCTAAACTAACTTCACTAACTTTAAGCCCTGATCTTCCTAAACGTCTATATTTCAATTCAACACATCCCCTTTGTAAAATCATCAAATTTAGAAATCGTTTACATTTGTATATTATAAATATTTCGAAAATTGTGTACAAGTACTGAAATTTTCTTGATATAATTAAAAACAAGTAATCTACTATACTTTTTATAGTAACTACAAGGGGGATACTATGGAAAAAGCAAACAAATTACATATCGAATGTTCGATTGAAAAAGCACTAAATATTATTGGTGGAAAATGGTCTTTTCTTGTCATTAAACAGCTTTTTGATGGTACAAAACGTTTTGGAGAATTACAGAGAGCCATTCCGAACATTAGTCCAAAGGCACTAACAGATACTCTTCGCCACTTAGAAAGTCATCAGGTCTTAACAAGACAAACTTTCGCAACAGTACCTGTTACAGTCGAATATACTTTAACCGAAAAAGGTCATTCCCTTCATAGCATGATAAAAGAAATGAAAAAATGGGGAGCACAGTGGGGGTAAATTCTGCCCAACTCCTTCTATAAACAATTAATTAAAGAGAACGTCTACTTATGGACGTTCTCTTTTTTATGATCATTAAAACCTATTTCAATCTTCTAATTTCAAATATCCTCCGTATATTTTTGTGACTTTTATCACATCTAATCCAATCCGATTCCGTTACTCTTATCCTATATTCAAACATAAGGGGGAACAAGTAATGGGCAAAAAAATCAAGCATGAAGATCACACTGAGCTAAAAGGCACATTGATTAGTGTTTTTTCAATTGGATTTCTTATTTTAGTCATGTGGTTTAGTGTTTATTTCTTTTATCTTTCACGTTAATTAGGGGGTATGATCATGCATATTCATAAATTCGAAAAAATTTGGTTAGGATTTGGAATTATTTCTTTAGTTCTATTTTTAAGCATCATTGGTGTGACAGCATTCGCTTTTAATCATCATCCTTCAGGCGGAATGGAGACGATTGATCCAGATAAAGTAGAGCAAACCGCTCCTTTTGACAATCCAGGTGTTTATCAAATTGATGAAGATACCTATGAAGTGATTATTGTAGCGAAAGCATTTGGTTATGACCCTCCGGAAATAAAAATCCCTAAAGGCAAAAAAGTCATTTTTAAAGTGGCTAGTACAGACGTTACTCACAGCTTTTCAATCGTCAATACGAATGTCAATATGATGGTTGTTCCTGGTCAAATTAACACAAAGGAATATACGTTTGAAAAGACTGGACAATATTTAGTTCTTTGTAATGAATATTGCGGCACAGGACACCACTTTATGAAAACAACCATTGAGGTGATTGACTGATGAAACAAATTAGTAAAGGGGATCGGAAGTTAGCTCTCACAAATATTGTTGTTGCTTATCTTGCATTTCTCATTGGAACATTTTGCGGCTTACTTCAAGTATTTATTCGAAATGATGCACTGACATTACCGCCATGGCTTGATTATTATCAAATTTTAACCGCCCATGGAGTTTTACTTGCACTTATTTTTACTACGTATTTTATCTTTGCCTTTCTTATCTCTGGTATGAGCTATTCACTTGGAACATTAGGACCAAAAGTTCGGTTGTTTTCTTGGATTGGATTTTTTGTCACAACAGTTGGAACTTTACTTGCCGTTATTGAAATTGTCGGAGGCAGAGCATCAGTCCTCTATACATTTTATGCTCCCCTTCAAGCGAGTGGTTGGTACTATGTCGGGCTTGCCATCTTTGTGGTTGGGACTTGGATTTATAGCTTTGCTCTAATAAGTCATTATATAAAATGGAAAAAGCTTCATCCAAAACAGCTAAGCCCATTGTTTGCTTTTATGACGATTGCCACTCTAATTCTGTGGATCACTGCATGTTTAGGGGTTGTCACAACTGTTCTGTTTCAGTTTATTCCATGGGCATTTGGCTGGACAGAAACCATTAATGTTGAGTTAAGCCGTTCACTATTCTGGTATTTTGGTCATCCACTTGTTTATTTTTGGCTGCTCCCGGCTTATATGGCTTGGTATGTTGTGGTGCCAAAAATCATTGGCGGGAAAGTATTTAGTGATTCTTTAGCACGTTTATCGTTTGTATTATTTATCTTGTTCTCTATTCCTGTTGGTTTCCACCATCAATTAACAGAACCAGGAATTTCAAGTTTTTGGAAGTTCTTGCAAACCGTTTTAACCTTTATGGTTATTATTCCTTCTTTAATGACTGCCTTCTCTATGTTCGGAACATTCGAACGAGCAGGAAGACAAAAAGGTGCTACAGGGTTATTCGGATGGTTCTTCAAGCTGCCATGGAAGGATATTCGCTTTACGTCTATATTTATTGCTATGTTCTTCTTTATTCCTGGTGGTGCCGGTGGGATTATCAATGCTAGCTTTCAATTAAATGAAGTTGTCCATAATACCCTTTGGGTCGTTGGTCATTTTCATATTACCGTAGGTACACCTGTTGCTATGACATTTATGGGACTTACGTTTTGGCTTATTCCATATTTAACAGGCAGAAAATTAACAAAGAGTATTCAAAAATTAGCTTTTATTCAAGTCATCACTTGGTCCATTGGGATGCTCCTTATGAGCACATCACAGCATATTTTAGGCTTATTAGGAGCACCTAGACGTACAGCTTATTCTGGATATATGGATGATCCTACTGCTTTAGAGTGGTTTAATGGAATTCTATCAAACCATGTCACAATGGCCATTGGCGGCACTATTCTCTTTTTATCAGCTATGATCTTAATCTATATTGTATTTCATACACTCTTCTTCTCTCCTAAGGCTATAACAGATAGGGAAAGAGTTGAATTCCCAATGGCAGAGAGCGATCTATCCCAAACCCCTAAATACTTGGAAAATTGGTGGATTTGGATCGGAATTGCTTTGGCACTTATTTTGATTGCGTACACAATTCCTTTAAGCCAAATGATTCATCATTCACCACCCGGGTCATCTGGATTTAAAACTTGGTAGGAGTGATTCATATGTTTACCGTTACCTTTTCATTATTAATCGTTACAACCATTTTAACCGCACTAATCGTTGACCTAACAACAGTTGATGATAATTGATAATATAAACAAAACACTTGTTTTCATCAAGTTCAATGAACAGAAACTAATTGGGTTGATGGAAGAGGAAGGTGCGAGACTCCTGTGGGAGCAGAGGGACAGGTAAGACCCTGCAGACGCGTGCGTCGAGGAGGCTAAGTGCCCCCCACGGAAAGCGAGTACCTGGGGCTGCGATACAACCTTGTGCAATACTTATTAAAAAGCAGGAAAGTACGCTAAAACACACAAATGAAAAAACCAAAAGCGTTAGTAGGACGCTTTTGGTTTTTTCATTTATAATCGACATACATGTAAAGGGCAATCTTCACAGCGGCAAATGCTTCTTAATCCTGGTAAGTCAATGACATTGATATATCCCTTTTCATATTCAATTAATCCATCTTTTTTTAATTGATTTAACATACGGGTTACTGTTTCCCTTGGTGTACCGATCAAGCATGCCATTTCGTCATGGGTGAATTTTTTGGTAATTTCCCATTTGTTACTCTTTTGAATACCGTAAGTATTGATCATGCGAATGATGACAGAGGCTAATGCACCGTTTTTGCCAAAAAACATAAGATCACGTAATTTCGTTTGTGTTAATTGTTGAGAATAACTTACCCATTTCGTGAATTCGATTGAAAAATCGCGATATTTCCACAGGAAGATTTCAATATCATGCATGTCAATGGTTCCAACAACAGCGTCTTCCATTACCCTCGCACTTTCCATCGCTCTTGTTTTTTCATCCGATGGATACTCGCCAAACATATCATTTGCTTCATAATAATTTAACGTTAAGATTTTTCCGTCTTCCGTACTTTTGTATAAATTAATTGTTCCTTCAATAACAAAATATAGCTTATTAACACGATCCCCTTCTATAAAAAGATGATCCCCGCTTTGCACCTTAACAATTTTCATATGTTGTTTTAATAGATTGATACTTTCTATAGAAAAAATATGCGTATTTGCTATTAGATGATTTTTCTTTTTAACATTCATTGTCATCGTTATCGCTCCTAACTCCTAACTCATATCTTTATTGTATAGGAACGAAGGATGAAAAGTTATCAGGGAATCCCCTCAATTTCTTTCTGTTTTTCCCCTAATTTAAAAAGGCTGTTTTCACAAACTTTGTTGCTATGTAATAAGTACCTGCGAAAGGTTGATTGGAGCTCCAGGGCGCTCGCTTTCCGTGGGGCGGACAGTGAGCTTCCTCGACGCAAGCGCCTGTGGGATCTCACCTATCCCGCTACTCCCACAGAAGTCTCGCACCTTCCGCTCCCATCAACCTAAACATTATTTTTGTTCAAATAACTTATTTAAAATAAAAAACTTTAAGAAGAAAGCATTAAAAAAGGAGCAATGACTATTGCTCTTTTTTAAACGGTACTTTAACTGTAATGGTCGTTCCTTTATGCTGGGAAGAATTCAATTGAAAATCTGCCTGAATGGAACGTGCCCGCTCCTCCATGCTGAATAATCCAACTCCATTTCTTTTCCCATTTATGTCAAAGCCAACTCCATTATCCTTAATAACGACTTCTAAGTGATCTTTCTTTTCCATTATGGAAAGGTGAATTTCATCTGTTTCTGCGTATTTTCTCGAATTGGTGATCGCTTCCTGGACAATCCGATAGATACTGGTTTCAACTTCAGAATCTAATCTTCTTTGCAGCTGGTATGTAAATTTCGTTATTATTCCGTAGTGCTCCGTAAATTTATTAAGAAAAGAGCGAATGGCAGGGATAAGACCAAGGTCATCGAGAATAGATGGACGTAATTGCCATGAAATTTGTCTGATTTCCTCAATAATATTTGAGATTTCAGATTCCATTTGGGCAACGATCTTCTCATTTTCTTTTGATCGCAAACGATTAATCATAATAAGCAAGCTATATAGGTTTTGTCCAATTCCATCATGTAGCTCTCGTGAAATTTTCTTCCGTTCCTCTTCTTGAATACCTATGAGCTTAATCATCATTTGCTGCAGTTCTTTTTCTGCCCGTTTCCTTGAAGTAATTTCATTTCTGATCGCTAAGTATTGATATGGTTTTCCTTTTTTATTTAAAAAAGGGACAATCGTTGTATCCACCCAATAAAAGCTTCCATCTTTCGCGCGATTTTTAATTTCTCCCTTCCAGACCTTTCCTTGACCAATCGTATTCCAAAGTTCTTTAAAAAAGGCTGGAGGATGATGGCCGGAGTTAATAATTTTATGACTATTACCTATTAATTCATCCCTGCTATATTTCGATATTTTACAAAAAGTTTCATTTACATAGGTTATGATTCCCTTTTGATCTGTGATCGCCACAATGGATGATTCATCCAATGCAAATTTAAAATCCATTAACTCTGAAATAGAGGCTTGCAGTTCTTCTTTTATTTCTTGAACATTCTTATCCTCACTACTTGCAGTTTTTAAATGCAACACACATAGTTGTTCATTAGATAATTCAAGTAAATCAAACGATATTGTAATCATCGCCGAGGTATGGTCCTTAAAGACGCCTTCTACCACAAAAGTATCTGAAGTGTCTTTAAATAAATCTTGAACAATCAATTCGGGAAAGAGGAATGAAATTTCCTTGTGGATGACTTCTTCTTTTTTATATCCAAATAGTGATTCGGCGGCCTGATTATAAGAATGGATCAATCCTTTCTTATTAATGATGATAAACGCTTCTGATTCTTTTCGGATCATCTTACATGATATTCCTTTCTTTCCTGAGCTTTATTAGTTACATTCCATACCCTAACAACCCTTTTTTTAGAGCATATTCTACAAGCTCCGGTCTTGTTTTTAGTTTTAGTTTTTCCATTATTCGCGATTTATGATTTTCTACAGTTTTGACGCTAAGTACGAGCTTTTCTGCTATCTCCTTGTTTGAAAAACCTTTCGCGATTAATGTGAGCACCTCTTTTTCACGTTCTGATAATTGAGAATAGGTGTCCTCATTTACTCCATTTTTAAGTTTAACTAGATAATCTTCCATTAGTTTTTTTGTAGCAGTAGGATATAAATATGCAGAGCCTTCAGCAACGACATTGATAGCATGAATCAATTCGTTGTGAAGAGCACTTTTCAAGATACAGCCTGATGCCCCCGCTTGTATCACACGGAATAAATATTCTTCATCATCATGCATTGTAAGAATAAGAATTTGAACCTCCGGCCATCTTTTTTTTATTTCAACTGTTGCCGTTAATCCATCTTTTCCATGCGGCATGCTCAAGTCCATTAACACAACGGCAGGTTTTAATTCTTCTACTTTTTGTATCGCCTCGTCCCCTTCAGAAGCTTCACCGACAACTTCCATGTTTTCGATATCATTTAGGAGCATTTTTAGACCTGTTCGAACAACAGCATGATCATCAACTAATAAGATCGATGTAGTCAATCTTTCCACCTCACATACGGAATGGTTATCCTTATTTGACCATTTCTTACATTTATTTTTTTCCATTTAATAGAACCGCCAATTAACTGGAGTTGCTTTTCCAATACCTGAAGAATCGAAGAATAACTCTTAGCTCGCTCATCTAATTGTTCCTCGATTTGGTAGTTTATTGTTAGTTTAAGGATTTGCTCCCAATTTGTCGTTACTTCTAAGCTTTTGACTGTGAAAACAACTGCCAACATATTCAGTACTTCTTTAAAAGATCGATAGATCGTCAATTCTATGGTTTGTGGTAATAACTGTTTTTCACCATAGCTTTGAATTTGAGTCATAATGCCAAACTTCTTCCTATAATTCGTTAAAAAGTTTTCAAGTTCACCATTTAAGCCCTTTTGAAAATATGGGCGCACATCTTGGGAGAGAAAACGTATATCTTCAATTGTACTTTTTGTTAATTTTATCATTTCTTCATTTGTTGTTCTATCTTGATTATCGCTTAACCGCTGATGGATATATTGTAAATGATTAAAAATAGCATACATCCTTTGTGCAATGTCTTCATGTAATAGATTTGAAATCTCCTTCAATGTTTCCTCATAATGGATGAGCAAATGGGCATCATTCAATTCTTGTTTATTCATCGTCATGTTTTCACCTTATTCATATGATCAGATAAGGACAGACATATTTATTTAGCCATCCCCTACTCATATTTTAAGGTTGCAGGAGTTGAAACTCTGTGACAAACATCACGATACTTTTTGCAAAAAGAAAAGGACTCAACTTTATCGAGTCCTTTTCTATAAATATATTTATTTTTGATCTTGCAGCATTTTGTAAACCTGTTCTACATCCTTGTCACCACGTCCAGAGAGATTAACAATGATTGAGTCTTCTGTTCCAAGTTGTTGTGCCAACTTCATCGCATAAGCAATTGCATGTGAGCTTTCAAGAGCTGGAATTATCCCTTCAACTTTTGATAAAACTTGGAAAGCTTCTAATGCTTCCTGCCCTGTTACGGTTACATACTCAGCTCTGTTTGATGTTTTTAGATAGCTATGTTCTGGTCCAATTCCCGGATAATCTAGTCCTGCAGCGATCGAATACGTTGGCTTTGGTTCTCCATTTTCATCAAGCAATGTTAAGCATTTAAAACCATGAATAATAGCGGGTGTACCTTCTGTTAACGAAGGAGCTTCGGCAGGTTCCACTCCAATTAAACGAACTGACTCCTCATTGATATAATGAGCAAAAGCTCCGATCGCATTACTTCCACCACCCGCACAGGCTACCACTGCAGCAGGAAGCTTACCCTCCTTCTCTAAAATTTGTCTTTTCGATTCTTCACTAATGATCGATTGGAAGTGCTTGACCATTGTTGGGAAGGGGTGGGGACCAACAGCAGAGCCTAAAAGATAAAAAGTATTTTCGTAGTTTTGAACTAAGTCATTTAATGCTTCATCTACCGCATCTTTTAATCTTCCTTGTCCTTTATCAACGGAAACTACCTTTGCACCTAATAGCTCCATACGAAATACATTTAATGCTTGTCTTTCTGTATCTAATTTTCCCATGTAAATCGTGCAGTCCATTCCACCGACAATGGCACACGCAGTTGCTGTGGCTACACCATGCTGTCCAGCACCTGTTTCTGCAATAATTCTAGTTGCTCCCATCCGCTTTGCCAATAATATTTGTCCAATTGCATTGTTGATTTTATGTGCTCCTGTATGGTTTAAATCTTCACGTTTCAAATATATTTTTGCTCCACCAGCTTGTTTTGTTAAATTTTCAGCATAAGTTAGCGGATTTTCTCTGCCAATATATTCTTTCATATAGTAATGAAATTCTTCTATAAATTCAGGGTCATTCTTGTACTTTTCAAAGTTTTCATCAAGTATTGATAGTACATTCTTTAAATCCTCCGGAACAAAGCTACCACCAAATTCTCCAAAATAGCCTTTTTCTACAGTATGATTATTCATGATTAAACTCCCCTCTGTTTTAAAAAGAAAATTCAGACTTCTCTTTATAGTATACCATTTTTCCTTTTTGATTTTATGAATTTTTGTTGATATGAACAAAAGCGCCACAGTGACTTAGGCGCTGGCTGTTGAAAACCGCAACATGCACTTTGCACGTCCTGTGCTTCGGAACTTTATTTCAAAGCGCTTATTCACTACTACTATTCATGGAATTTATCATTTCCTAGTAAAAGATAAAAAAAGAGTCGCATGGACTCTTTTTTATTCTTTCGTTAAATAGTTCTTAACGTTATATTCTTCTTTTTTCTCTTCTAACCATGTTGGATATTCGGTTGCCATTTTTTCATCTAGTAGAATTCCTTTTATTTCTTCTTTGCTTTTATCAAAGTTGGCTTCTGCAGCTTCTTGAATATCTGTTACTTTAATAATATGATAACCATGTTCTGTTTTCACTGGGTCACTTATTTCATCAACTTTCATTGAAAAGGCTGCTTCTTCAAATTCAGCTACCATACTTCCCTTACTGAAGAATCCTAAATCTCCACCTGATTCAGCAGACCCCGGATCAGTTGAATATTCTTCAGCCAGCTCAGCAAAATCTCCACCATTATCTAACTTTTCTTTTACTTCTTTTGCAGTCTTTTCATCTTCGACTAAGATATGACTCGCCTTTACTTGCTTTGTTTGAGCAAAAGAATCTTTGTTTTCATCAAAATATGTTTGCATTTCTTCTTCAGTAATCTCAATTTGCGGCTCTAGAATTTTTTCTATTTGAAGATTCACTTCGATATCTTCCTTTATATCCTCCTGTGTTAGTCCGCTTGCTGTCAGCTGTTGTTCAAAGGTTTCTTCTCCGCCATAAGAGTCAATCAACTCCTGGAGTTCAGCATCTATTTCCTCACTTGTGACAGTGATATTTTCTTTTTCAACTTCTTGTTTAATTAAGTTTTTTGTTATAAGTGTATCTAAGGCCGCTTCACCATTTTGCTCTACAAAAAAAGTATATAAATCGTCCTTTGTTAGTGATTCACTTCCAACCTTAGCGACAACCTCACTTCGAGTTGATAGAAAAATAAAAACAGCAATCGCAACCACTGCTAGGATTGCTAAAATAACTAGTGTTTTTTTACTTGCAAATATTTTTTCAATCATCCAATTACTCCTCAATTGTTTTTAGATAAGCTCTTTCTCCAATGATTACTATAAATAAGAAGTATGGGATAAATATGTATGAATTATGGGAAATTGTAAAAATCTACTCTGGCAATAATAAAAAAGACCCCTAAAAGGGGTCTTTTTATAGAGCTGCTTATGCAGCATTATCCTTATTTTTGAACGTTAGCAGCTTGTGGTCCACGAGCACCTTGTTCTACTTCGAAAGTCACTGTTTGACCTTCTTCTAAAGTTTTGAAACCATCACCTTGGATAGCAGAGAAGTGTACGAATACATCGTCTTGACCTTCAACTTCGATGAAACCGAAACCTTTTTCTGAATTAAACCATTTTACTTTACCTTGTAGCATTGTTTTTCCTCCTGTGTGGAATCTAACGTCCACTTTGTATTACTATTCTTGCTAGACAACGATTCATCAAGAGGAAAAAACTTTTTAAAGCTACTTCCATCTCTCAGTCTTATCCGAACAAAAATAATTAACTCAATTCTAACACTTAATTTTGTTTAAATCAAGGAACTGGATAACCTTTTATGCACAAACGTTCGATAATATCCTACATATTTTTACACGAACTACAAGCGGCAGATGCGAAACTAATTGTTGACTTCCATCAATTCCTAAACCCTTTTAAACGGCCACCAGTTTGCTGCACCAAAGGTTTTCACCATTACCGGAATAAATAACGGGAGCACAATTAAGGCATATAAGAATAACCCTGTTAAGATGATTGCCGCAATTTGAATAAGTGAGAGCATTCCAGATGGGATCATTGCTGCGAAAGTACCACCTAAAATAATAACAGCTGAAATGATGACTGTTCCCATTTTCTTCATTGCTACTAGCATTGCTTGACCTACTGATAAATCTTTATATTCATTAAAACGATCCATTAAGAAAATACTGTAATCTACACCTAGTGCAACAAGAATAACAAATGCAAAGAAAGGTACAGCCCAGCTAATTCCCGAAAACCCTAGAATATGAACAAAGATTACTTCATTTATTCCCATCGCTGTATAATACGTTAAAATCAATGATCCGATGATATAAATTGGCATAATAATGGAACGGAATAAGAATACGAGAATGATAGAAATACCTACTAACATTAAAACAACTGTTCGAGAGTAATCATTATTTGACATTGTATTTAAATCAGCATTCGTACTTGTTATTCCACCAATTGCAACTTTTGCATTTTCCAGCTTTGTATCTTTTGTTGCTCGCTCTAATGCTGCATTTACCTCATCCATTTGATTAATCGCCTCATTTGAATAAGGATTACTTGAGAAAATAACATCGAATGTCATCACCTTGTGGTCATTAGACATATAAGTGTCTAATGCTTGCTCAAAGTCTTCGCTTTCTAGTACTTCTTCTGGTAAATAAAAGCCTGCTGAATCATCTGATTTTGACAAGTCTGCTAAATATTCTTGTGCTGATCCTAGCCCTTCTGATACTTGGTTTAAGCCATCAACACTTTGACTAAGTCCGTCTGTTAGCTGGCTCATTTGACCGTCAAGATCTCCAAACCCGTCTAAAAGCTGTTGTTGACCATTTGTTACACCTGTAAGTCCATTTGTTAACTGTGGAATGTTATCCACAATTTGTCCTTGACCATCAGCCAACTGATTTAACCCAGCTTGTTGTTGTTCTATTCCTTCAATTAGTTGAGCTAATCCTGATGATAGTTCTTTTTGACCCTCAACTAGTTTTGAAAAGTTTGTGTTTGCGAGATTTACTCCATTATGGAGTTCATTTAATCCATTATTTAGCTGATCAATCCCGCCTGCTAATACAGGTAATTGCTTATTGGCTCCAAGAACAGTCCCTTTTATCGCTAAATAATTCGGGTCATTTCCTAGATTAGGATAGGCTTCACTTGCCTCAAGTTCGGCAAATTTTCCTTCTATAGAAGATAAAGCTACAGATAGACTAGAAACACCCTGACCTATTTCATTATATTTACTATATAAAGTGTTTAAATTATTCTCAACTTCTGTATATCCGGCTAATAATTGATTGCTACCAGATTGAAGCTCTTCTGCTCCTGCCTTCGCATCTGCTAAGCCTTTTTTAATTTCTGTAGAGCCTGCTGACCCTTGACGAATACCTTCCTCAATTTTGGCTAGATTTGTTTGAATTTCTGTCATCCCTGAGTTTATTTTAGCCGTTCCTGTGATAAGTTCATTAATGCCTTCTGTTGCTTCTTTCAATTGTGGAGAAGAGCTGGACAGCTCACTTTCAGCTTCAGCAAGTCCCTCACTAATTTTGCTAATCCCCTCGTTACCTTCCCCAAGACCTTCTTCAAGAGTTTCAGCTTGTTTTGAAACATAGAAATCTTCAATTTTTTCTCCTGTTGGTCTTGTAACAGAGCGAACAGATTCAACAAGATCAACCTTTTCCAATTCCTTGCTAATTGACTCTGCCAGAGCAATGTATTCAGTAGAATTCATTTCCTCATCATTTTTTACCACAACTTGTGTTGGCATTGATTCACCTGGCCCAAAGCCGTCGGCAATTGCATTAAATGCTTTTATAGAATTTACATCAGAGCCAATTTCTTCTAAGGAGTTATATGATAGCTCTCCATCATATGTGACCAGGAACGGTACAGTTACAGCCGCTACGACTAACAACGCAATAAATGGTCTTGCTAATGAGAAACGACCAACAATTCCCCAGAATTTACTATCCTTATGTTCAAGCGTCCCTTTCGAAGGCCAAAAAATCTTGTTTCCTAATACAGCCATAAAAAATGGTACAACGGTAAACAAAGCAATGAGTAAAATAGCTACCCCTACTGCAACAGCTGATGCTGATTGATAAAGTTTAAATTGCGAGAATCCGATAGCTGCAAAACCAATCATAACAGCCACACCGCTAAAGAACACTGTTCTGCCTGCATTACGATAGGTTTCAATAATTGCTTCCACAATGCTTTCCCGATGGGAGATCTCTTCTTTAAAGCGACTTAATAGTAAAATACAATAATCTGTTCCAATTCCAAACAAAACGGCTACTAAGAAAATTTGGGTAAAGTTTGAAATCGGAAAATTAACGAGATCAACAAGGATGGCAACAATAGATTGTGATGCCAAATAAGTAAGACCAACGGTAATTAAAGGGATAAGAGGTGCGATCACAGATCTAAAAACTAATAATAAAACAATTAAAATAAATACAACTGTTATCCCCTCTGTTTTCTTTAATCCTTCTTGTGAACTAGTCATTACATCCTGGTCAATCATCCATCCGCTTGTGTAATAATGTTCCACTTTGATATCTTCGATCGTCTCATACAATAAATCCGAAATTTCCTTACCTTCACGATCATTTCGATTAACAGTAACTGATGCCAAAATCGTTTTACCGTCATTAGAAACTAATTGTTCCTCAAGTGATTCTTCATTGAAATGAGTTAGTATATTGGCAACATCTAATTCTTTATTTTTCTCTAAAAGACGAATCGCTTTCTCTGCTTCTTTGATTTCATCATTCGTTAGCTTTTCTTCATTATGAAAAACAAGGGCAGCAGTCGTTTCGTCACCAACACTATCTTGCTCTTGTACTTCAGTTAGTATCTCATCTGCCAGGGATGATGAGTAACCTTCCGGAACATTTATTTGGCCCTTCTCACTTACAAGGTCACCCATGTTAGGGGCTACTAAAAACAGCCCAACAACAACTGCAATCCACCCAAGAATAACGAACCACTTTCCTTTAACAATTGTTCCCACAATTATTCCTCCATTTTACAGTCTTTCAGATTATCCAGTTGTGCATTTAATTTTTCATACGTTTCAATAAAAGAAACAATTTCTGTTTCTTCAAAACTCGTGATAATGGATTCAACAAGTGTATGAATTTTTTCTTCAGTTTTTCTAAACAGCTCTGTTCCTTTATCTGATAATGTCAGATAAATGACTCGTCGATCGTATTCATCACGTGTTCTTTTAATCAACTCTTTTTCTGCTAGACGATTAACAATTGCGGTAATAGCACTCTTCTTTACATCAAACACTTCAGCAAGCTCTGTAGATGTGCATGTTCCTGCTTTATGTATATAACGGAGTGTATAATGCTGGTCATTTGTAATCGTGTCGCCTATGCTATCTTTGATGAGATTCTCTGCTTTTTTCGTTACTGCAAAGCTCACATCAACATAACGATTAATTAAATCTTCTATCAGTTTTTCTTTCATTAGGATTAGCCCTCCAAAAGTAATTAAACCATTTAACTATTAATGTGTTTAACTATAAAATGATTCTGTCTTCCTGTCAATAAGTAAGCTTATGCAAACAAGCACAAAAGCGCAAG
This sequence comes from Metabacillus sp. RB-C-LZQ-3-1, assembly GCF_058315175.1. Classification (NCBI taxonomy): domain Bacteria; kingdom Bacillati; phylum Bacillota; class Bacilli; order Caryophanales; family Bacillaceae; genus Metabacillus; species Metabacillus sp. RB-C-LZQ-3-1. The sequence goes on from NZ_JBZFLI010000012.1 coordinate 18,555, forward strand.
CGCCTTGAACAGCCTCAGGCAACTAAGACATAAACAGACGAATAGAAGACGTTCTTTGTCTTCCATTCATTTGCGGCTAGACCCTGGAGGCAGTAACTAACGCGAAGTCCTGTCGCTGTAACTGCACTCGCACGTCCTGTGCTTCGGGGCTAGGAGCTGGCAGTCAAAAATGCGACATCAATCTCCAAGACCGCACTTGCACATCCTTTGCTTCGAAGCTGGATGCCGCGCGCTAATCCACAGTACAAGAATTTTATACTTCCTAGACGACATGAAAAAATTCATTCGTATTAGGTTAACTTTATCAATATATTTTATATAAATTCCAATTCTTATATTTCTCAATACCTTAGGGGTAGAAATGAACGAACAATGGAAATAATACAAGTTATCAAGAATATCTGAGGAGGATCAGAATGAAATCAGGTCCAAAAAGAGGAGATCACCATCTGTCCATTCTATATTTTTTCATTTGCGGGTTATTATTTATTGGATATTTTATTGATTTTATTATTTTTAAAGATTGGTCGTTTCTATATGTTACTATTCTTGCCCCTTTAGTATTAGGATTTGTTAATTGGTCAAAGAGTAAGCATAAAAGAAAAGCACTACTTGAAAAACTTGATTTCCCTCAAAACCAATGGCGAAAATCTTAGTATTTCTTAGCAAACTTTGTTGGAATGAAATAAGTATTCGGGTAGTTGTTTGCAGTAAGGGGTTACTCGTCGCCCCTTTAAAAAGTTCATACTCTCACCATTTTAAGAAATACTACAATTAAAATGGACAAAATGGAGGTTTTAAAGTGGAGAAGATGCCCCTTACTTCAGTTACAAGTGGAATGGGTTTTGCCGTTGTACCAGATGTTTATTGTTTTTGTGATCAAATTGTTAATATTGTTTTTATTGGTAATCCAAGGGAGTCAAACGAATTTGTTTTAATTGATGCGGGGATGCCGGGCTCAGATGAGGTCATAGTATCAGAGGCAAAAAAACGATTTGGAGAGAATTGTAAACCTTTAGGGATCGTCCTAACTCATGGACATTTCGATCATGTTGGTGCCTTATACAATTTATTAAATGAATGGGACACTCCTGTCTATGCTCATCCATTAGAGAAACCATACTTAACAGGAAAAAGTGACTATCCACCACCAAATCCAAAAGCCGAGGGTCTTGTGGCAAAGATGTCTCCGTTATTTCCTAGACATAGCATAGATATTAGCTCCCGCTTAACATTACTAAGTGATGATGGAATCATTCCATGTCTACCAAATTGGCGTTATATTCACACACCTGGTCATACACCTGGACATATTTCATTATTTAGAGAAATTGATCGAGTGTTAATTGCCGGTGATGCAATTACAACTGTGGAACAGGAATCTCTATACGATGTTATGACACAAAAACAGGAAATGCATGGTCCCCCTGCGTACTTTACTCTTGATTGGGAAGCTGCAGAAAAGTCAGTGAAAAAAATAAAGTCTCTTCATCCTCAAGTGGCTATATCCGGCCATGGCTTACCTATGACAGGGGATGAACTCCAAAACAATTTAAATATTTTAGCAGATAACTTCATACACACAGAGGTTCCTGAAAATATCAAACAATCAGGTGACATTACGTTGTTCTAAGGAAAAAGCATAGGAATTCATTATTTTGTTTCTATCTCTTCCTGCACCACCATACAATACAATATGACAATTTCCTTAGGAGGGACATCATGATTGTTATTGGTAACCGTGTGGTGGATGCAAATACCTTAAAAGCCTCCGGTTTTGAGTCAGAGAAAAATGAAATGATCGACAAAATGAGTCGATATCAAGAGACCTATTCCTTTTTAAACATTCAGCATTTTGAATTCTCTCTACATCTACGATACGCTATCATTCAAGCTGCTCGTCAATTATTAGCAAGTAAAGCTAGATTCACAACCTTTGAAACCGCAAGATGTAATGAACAATTCTGGGATTTAACAGAGCAAGGTGGATTTAAATTAAAAAGAGGGATAAACCCATCAGTTGCCATTTCAGATATATTTCAAAACGGAAGAGAATACGGGTTTGAATGTGCTACAAGCATTATTATTATCTTTTATAAAGCTGTACTAGATTCGATTGATGTAGCTCAATTCAATCGTATTTACCAGGGGTTATACCTACGTGACTGGCAGTCTGATGATGATTTGCCAATTTACACTCGGAGAGGAAATGATTATCTTCCAGGAGACTGTTTATACTTTGCTAACCCTCAATTCAATCCCCAAACACCGCAATGGCAGGGTGAGAATGTCATAGATTTAGGAAACGATTTATACTTTGGTCACGGTATAGGAATAAAGACAGCTGATGGAATCATCGAGTCTTTAAATAAACGCCGTAAACCCTATGCTACAGAATCTGCTTACTTGCTTTCACAAGTAACTAGACTTGACCACCATTATCTTTACCGTTTTTCAAGTTATGGTCCCAATAGAAATAGAGTGCCGCAATTTATTGCTTCAAAAACAATTGTTGGAAAAATTGGGTCGAGCCACTATTATATATAGACTTATTTTTTAAAAATAAAGCACCGGCTTATGACCGGTGCTTTTTCTCTATATTGATGTTCCTATTTCTGCTTTTTTTATATAAAAACATAATTAAGGTTATGAAAATAGAGAAACATGTATAAATAAGCACCCAAACAAAAAATGTTTCATTAAAAAAGAAGAGCATTAAAAAGGAGAAGAGGACAAAGATAATCGCTGGTGTTACATAGATTTTTTTAGTTAATACAAAACCAATAATTGAAGAAATCAGGACAATCCCAGCGAACAAAAAAAGGAGAATATTTAATTCCATATGTCACCTCTTAAGAGTACTAACATTTTTTATTCCACTCATTTTACCATAAAATAAAATGAAGTACCCCTAGTTCTGATCCAAATCTCCTATCATTTTATGAACTCTTTTTTAGGCTAGCGCTATTTAACATGCTTTAATATAAAAATTCCGTTGTCTAGGACCGTCAAATTCGCAAAAATAAATGCCTTGCCATGTACCTAGTAATAGCTTTCCATCTGAAACGATAATTGTTTGGGAGGAGCCTACTGTACTAGCTTTCATATGTGCAGCCGTATTCCCTTCGGCATGTAGATCCTTCGCAACTTTCCAAGGATACATTTCATCAAATCGTCTTAACATATCACTTTTTACATCTGGATCTGCATTTTCATTTATTGTAATTCCGGCTGTTGTGTGAGGACAATAAACAAGCACGGTTCCTTCTTGAATCTGTTGTTCGTTAACAAAGGCCTGGACAACATCAGTCACTTCGATCATTTCATCACGTTGATGACTTTCAATTGTATACTTCCTTAACATTTTAGCAACACCTCTCATTGGTAATCTGTCACTAGTATATACCAATAAATGAAAGAGCTTAAACACAAACCTTTCTGATTGATGGAATGTTTAAGATTTTGTATCATCATCACTACTAGTTCCCATGACTAGCGGGAAAATTACTGTAAACGTACTTCCTTCTCTAAAAACAGATTGAACCGTAACTTCCCCACCATGCGCCTTCATAATTTCTTTTACAATCGCCAAGCCCAAGCCTGTCCCTCCAATACGTCTACAATCTGAATTATCAACCCGATAGAACTTAGTAAACAATTTATCTAATTCACTTTCAGGAATACCAAGGCCCTCATCTTTTATGAAAACCTTTAAATTTGATCCTTCTTCATATAAATGAATGAAAATGTTGCCACCCTCTGGGGAATATTTAATGGCATTGCTTAACAAATTATTAAATACTTGCTCCATTTTATCCATATCACAATACACCATTGTATTTGACGTTTGTATACTATAATGAAGCACATGACTTGGATGATTAATTTGATATGTTTCAACAAGATTAGAAATTAATGGTTCAAGATCATCGAGCTTTTTATTATAGCTTTGTTTACCAGCTTCCATTCGTTGAACATCTAAGAAATCATTAATAAGAACCGTCAAGCGTTTTGCTTCTTGATAAATGGTTGTTAAGTACTTTTTCTGTCTTTCTGGCTTAAGTTCCTTATTAAGTATAAGCTCTGTAAAACCAAGAACACTCGCTAAAGGCGTTCTTAATTCATGACTAACCGTACTAACAAATTCGGATTTCATCACATCTACTTCATATTCTTTTGTAATGTCACGATGAACAATAACCGTACCGAACTTATCACCATTTCTTGTCAGTGACTCACAATACACTTGTATGACTCTTTTTATCGGATCTTTCTGATGATAGACAAAGGATTGTTGAGCCGTTTTTCCTTCCAATAGGGTTTGGTTAAAAAAGCCTTCTAATTCCCGGCTATTTTCTACTGATTTCAATAAGGTTTCAATCCATTCTTTATATGGTTTTTGAACCATCATTTCTCTATTGCATCTAAACATATCACATACCATTTTATTTACCTGCAGGACGGTTCCATTTACATCAATCAGCTGAACTCCTTCATTAATCGTGTCTAAAATGTCTTGAGTTAACTGTCGTTCTTCTTCAGATAATTCAAATATATGAATTTTATCTAATGAAATTGCAATTTGTTTGCTCAGTCCATTGAATTGCTTTAATTCTTCTACAGTAAAAGGTTTGTCGAATCTTGAATACAACATAACTGCTTCCATTAGACCGGATGAAGAAATAACTGGAAGGTAAAGGTCATAGCAAAATGAAGTATGAGTATAGAAAGCTTTTTCTTCATCCTGACATTCCCGCTTAATGACAAATGGTTCCTTAGTTTCCTCCAACCTGATCATAAACCCGGAATCTAAATTGCTGATGAATTGCTTGATTCCCATCTGAGAAACACCAAAGCTTGCATGAGGGAGTCCGCGGCTTAACAGCACAATCAACCCTTTATCTGCCTCAATAATATCGCACATTGTCCGAACGATACTATTTAACACTTCTTGTTTATCAAGGGTATTCGCAATACCTTTTACCAAGTCATTCCGACGTTTCAGATCAAATTCCCTTTTTTGTGCAAGTTCAAGCGCTTCTTCTAGTTCCAATTGTTGTGCATGTAGCTCATCTTGTTGTGCAAGTAGCTCCTCGTTTTGCGAGCTTAAGTCTTTCTCTTTCTCTTGAATACTTTTCGTCATTTTTTCAAATGCAATAGATAATAAACCTAGTTCATCTTTTCTGTTTGTTGTATCTGTAAATAAGATTGGGTTTCCAGCTGCTATCTCGCCGGCCGCAATGGTAAGTTGTTTTAATGGCTTTCCAATGCTAGCAAGCAATTTACTTGTGAACATCGCCATGCCGATAATTAAGAGAAAAAGAAGAATACCAAACACTATCTGACTGATAAAGATTTTCTGATTATGAACATCATGTATCTTCATAACCTGTTGTTCTATACTCTCAGTATAGTCTTTTATATTATCCTGGTATGTCCTAATGGTTGCTGATCCATTCTGATCTATGGCAATCTTGGCGACTTCATTTGTTTGCCCATTATCATACAATATTTTCGATTTAGGCATAACATCATGAAAATAATATTGATAAAACCCATTAATTTGATTTAAAAACACAACGTCCTCTTCATTATCCACAACATCTTCTAAAGCAACTATGCCCTTCTCAACATTTTCTTGTTGTTCCTTCACTTTTTCAAAATAAATCTCCCTACCATTATAAGCAAAATATGCCCTCATCTCTGAAACAGCCAAATTAAAGGAATAATCCAACTCTGACGCAATATGTTCCTTTTTTTCTAGCCTATTATTATCCTTTTTAAACTGATGATTGATTTTATTTTGATAAATCAACAATCCAGACATCAAGACACTAAATGTTAAGATAATAGTAATGGTGAGAAGGGAGAACTGCCTGGCTAAACTATTTCTCACATATTTTTTACGCTTCACCTAAAATCTCCTTAATCTTTTCAACAAGCTTCTTTGGACTGAAAGGCTTAGACATAAAATAATCCGCTCCAGCTTGTATCACCTTTTGTTGGTCAGATGATTGACTTTTTGCACTAAGCATCATTATTTTTGTTTTATTTTGATCATTCCGTATTTTTGTAATAATTCTAGACCCGTATATACAGGCATCATATGGTCCAGCAGGATTAAATCATATTCAGTTTGGCTAATAAGATAGTAGGCTTCCTGTCCATTACATGCCTCATCTATTAGATATCCTTCGTCCTCAAGTGTGTCAACCACAAGCATTCGTAACACTTCTTCATCTTCTGCAAGTAAAATTTTTTTCAAATGATGCTTCCTCCTTTTGAAAAAACCCAGGCTCTTGTATAACTCACAATGAGCCTGAGTTTTTTATTTTTGACTTTGTTTAAATGTTTTTTGCAAATAGTCATAGGATTTTTTTAATCGCTCATGGTAAACAGGTTTATCCCAGTTGCCCCAAGTGTATGTGACCCAATCTCCTCTATCTGGTAAAAGTTCAACAAGGTTTTGTTCTTTGTCAGTTACACCAATCTTAAGAGAAATAGATTCTATCGTTTTTGAACTCTCTAATCCTGTCTTTGACCAAACATCTCCCATAATTTCCTTTTGACTCGGATCTTTTACATTTAACATCAACCATGGTAAACGAAGCTCTAAAGTTCCATTCTTTAAATAAAAATCAGCTAAAGAAGTAGAACCATTTACTTCCGGGTTCCCAATTCCGTATGTTAAATGTCCTGTCTCATAATCAGAAAAAGGTACGGTCATTTGACCTTCTTCTGTATGTATTGCTAATTCTTTATTCAGAGTTAAGCGAATAGGGTGGAATATACCATTATCTTTTTTGTTTGCATACTCCTTTGTTTCAATCATATTTTGCATATGGCCGTAATCGTAATAAAATGTGTCATAGTAACTGTCTATTAAGACTCGGGAAGTATTTTCACCTGTTAATTCCACTATGAAATCTATTCCGGTTTCCTTTACACCTTCAATATGAGGGAGTGAGGATTGACCTTGATTTGGTATCGTATCTAATAGAATAGATGTATTAAACCGATTTGGATCCCATTTCTCCTCATCATAATCAATTCGGATAAACAGACCTCTTGAATCACTTGATACGTATAGGTCTTTCACAAAGCTATGGTCATTGCTTTGAATAACAGACTCAGATTTTCTTGCTTCCCAATCAGAGGTTTCTCCGTCTATTTGCAATTGAGTTTCTGGTGTGTCAGGTTCAAAACTAAGCAAACCAAAGTGCTGCTCATTTGTTTGAATATTATCCCAATACGGCCTGCGGTTTTTGTTATCATAATCCATCGTGTTCCATGTACGCTTAAACCACTCATCTTGCCAAGAGAACACGAGTCCACCTGCAAAACCTTCCTTCACAATATCCTCATATAACTTTGATAAATATTTCCCTTGTTCTTGTTCGGAGTTATATCCTTGATCAAATCCATAAACATTTTCATGTGTTAAACCTCTTGATGCCGGGATACCAAACTCGGCTACAACTATAGGAATGTCATGAACTTCCTTCATATCATGTAAGTAGCCGGCATAATTATTTTTTTCCCCGCGGTGGTCTATATAATTTACATACTTATCTTCAAAGTTAAGAAAATCCGGGTAGTATGGATAAATGTGATATGAAGCAAACATTCCTGGATAGAAAGAATCCTTTGCTTTAATGATATTCGGATTGACTGATACCATATCTTCTTCTTCACTAGGCTCAGAAGGATGTGTCAATAAATCAGTTGTGACCCAATTCGTGAAGCTTAATGGGTGCTGCCATCCATATGTTTCTGCTTCATATGTTGCAGTATAGTCCAGCATTTCCGCCAACCAAACCTCAAAAGGTGTTGCACCCTGTGTCATTACATATTTTCCATCAAAGCTAGTTTTCCCCGGAAATTTTTCATTCGTTCTGACAACACTATGCGGATCCCACTCAACCCCGATGACCCAACCTAACAAATACGGGGAAAGATCATGTACATACTTTCCACTTGCATGTCCGGTTCGTTCCTCAATATTTGCATTTCCATGAATAATATCAATTGTTTTTTGAATTTCAGTTTTAAACTCATTCATTACTTTCGGATCATACGCTGTTCGTTTTTCTTCAAAAAAGACATCCTCATTTACCCATACCCCATGTAATAGATACAAAGGATTTTCGCTATGAAGATTATGTTCATATAAAGCCTGATAAAATGCTGGTGGATGGATTGTATATACACGAATAGCATTCGCATTCATGGCACTAATTTGTTTAAACCATCTTGTATACTCTTCCTTTGAAATTCCTGTTTCCCCTGGGAATGTTCCGGGTTTTGCTATCCCCATATTGACCCCTTTAACAAGAATCTCTTCCCATGACCCATTTCGATATAGTTGAAGATATTCATGATCTGTTGTTGCAACCAGGTTCATGCCATTCTCAGATAAAACATCAGGCTCATTGATTTGCACCGTTGATTCCCGCTCTTCATTGTTCGTTAGTATTGAGGTCATCATCGGCACATAAGCCTTCCAGAAAAATGTATCTGTCCGACCTGCTTGTTCAAATGAAAAAAGCCTTTGCCACCAGAGGATACCATTCATTTGGTAAAGCCCAGGTACTTTTTCCTGATCCACAAAATCACCTGCAAAATAATACGTATCATACAATTGATTTTGATGATGGATAACAGCTGGAAATGTATGAGGAATATCATGTTCATCTAATTTTTTCTTCCCGCTATCTGTTAAAGGCAATTCAAACGTAGCTTGTACTTCTTGCTCTTCTCGAGCTTTTACAATATCAAACCAGTAATGATATGGGACAGTTTCTTTCATATCAAATTGTTCTGCCCCTTTTTTAGTAAACGTAAATAAAGCATGCCCATTAGAAATATCTTTTTCTGTTAAGACGAGAACCTGATCATCTTCATTTACAAAAACAAATCCATTTTCTTTATAATTAAAAGACTTATTATATTGACTCTCATAATTTTGTTTTACCCACGCAGGTACCTCATTACTACTAAGATCCTGAAAATAACGGCCCATCCATCCTGTCCAATCCAAATTCAATAAATGATAAAAATCAGACCTTACCGACTCTTCGGTAGGAGATCCAAATGTATTAAACTCAGCAATTAACGTTTGTTTATTTTCAATCAATGAGGAAGACAACGCCTCAACTTCAACCTTGGTCATTCCTCCATAGAGTAACTCGGAACGATTTCCTTCCTGATTCCTACCTAAATATTCCTCTTTATATACTCCATATCCATCTGCCAGATATAAAATATCATAGGGTGATAGATCTTCCGGAAGTTTTCTAGTCTCAAACTGTGGAGGATTTGTTGGAATAAAACCTATATAATCTTCGTCCGTATTATATTTCTCTTCTCCATTCTTTTTAAGCTTTAAATGATTTAACAGCCATACTAATCCTTTATGCTCTCGATAGGATTGATCTGGGACTGTTTTGTCAATAATCAATACATCTAGATTTTTACTTGCTTTTAATTGCCATGTCCAAAAAGGAGAAGAAAAAATGAACAACAGGATCACAAAGCCAATGAACATCAACAGAGTTTTTTTAGTCATTTGATACACCTTTTCTCACCATTTCTCCCCAGCCTTTTTTTCCAATTAGCATTTCAATCATTCCTTCTACTCTCCAAATCACAGTTAAGGGTCTATACCATAATGTTTCTGTCATTGAGACAAGAAATAATATGACAAAATGCTTTACCTTCGGATACCGTTCCATACTCCACTCCTCAAGCAATACGGAAGCCATCGAATAAATTGATCCATAAATCAATGAAAGAAGGAAGTAAATAATTGCATATTCTAAATAAATACTTCCTGTAAAAAAGGAAATCACCAGTATGATATAGCCAAATAATTCTACTAAAGGCCCTAAAAATTCTACAAAAAAGAAATAAGGCATAGAGAACATCCCAATCGATCCATATTTAGGATTAAACATTAATTTTCGATGCTTCCATAAGCTATCAAAAAGTCCGCGATGCCACCTTTTTCTTTGACGTCGTAAAAATTTAATAGACTCAGGGGCTTCTGTCCAGCAAACAGGATCCGGAACATAAATAATCTTTTTTTTGGCTTTCTTTTCTTTTATCAGGCGGTGAAGTCGGACAACCAGCTCCATATCTTCTCCAACTGTATGTGCATAGCCACCCGCATCAATTACCCATTTTTTTGAGAAGACCCCAAATGCTCCAGAAACAATTAAAAGAAGATTATTTTCACTTAACCCTATCCTTCCTGTTAGAAATGCTCGTAAATACTCGATAATTTGCATAACAACTAATGGTTTTTTTGGAATACTGACATTCACCAGTTCACCATTTTGTATTTCACAACCATTCGCAATTCTTACACTTCCACCAGTTGCAATCACTTCATCATCCGACTCCATAATCGGTTTCAGTACCTTCAAAAATGCATTACGCTCGATAATAGAATCTCCGTCAAGAGAACAAAAATATGGATATTTCGAAAAGTTAATTCCAGTATTGAGTGCATCTGCTTTCCCGCCATTTTCTTTATCTATAACATATAAATATGGGTATATTTGGGATTGGTAAATTCCCTTTACTTCTTTTGTTTCCAATTGCTTTCGAATCACTCGTGTAATTTTCACCATATGAAACCGGTCAATTAACTTTTCCAATGTATCATCTTTTGATCCATCGTTTATGATAATAATCTCGTATTCCGGGTATTCAATACTAATTAATGAACGAATGCTTCCATAAATCCCTGCCGATTCATTATATGCCGGGACCAAAATGGATACAGGTTTCGTAAACTCAGAATGTAACAGCTCTTCATAAGGTTCAAACTTATCGAGCTCATATGATTTTCTAATATGAAAAAGAGAAATGACGAGCATCCCACCATAAACAATAATGATAATGATCATATATACAAAAATAAACCAGCTGCCAACAAGTAATATATCTGACCAGTTACTCATGAGTACTCTCCTTTTCAAGCCATTCACGGGCCATGTCCTTTGCAAAGTCATCATGTGATTCATCTATTACATTTCTTAGAATGTTCGCCCCATATTTAAACTGGAGGAGTGCTCTAGCAGCTTCAGAACGGACAACATAGTTTTGATCAGAAAGCATGGATACAAGCTGTCCTGCATATTGACTTAGTCTTTTTACTCCCGCAAGCTTTGCTGCCATCATTCGTACCTGCCAACTTGAAGACTGAAAAAAATCAGCGAGAATTTCTTCGTCAACCGGAGCTCCAGTATATGCAAATGTCTTTAAGGTTCTAATTCTCATTTCCTCTTCATCACTTTGCAAAAGGTTTTGTAGTAGTGAATAATACTGTAGATATTGTTTTTTTCCGATTGTTTCTATTACCATATATTGCATTCGCTCTGGTAGTTGTGAAAAGTTCTCTACTAAATTATGAAAATGATCTTCCTCCAAAAGTAAGAAAATAGATAGTAATGTAAAATCTGAAATAGAGGACGCTACGGATCTTATATAATGAATCGTTTTTTCATCGCCAAATTTTGCAAATAATTTTAGAATCTGAAACTTTTCAGCTAAGGTAAGTTGTTTTTTTTCATAAAGATCATGTAGATTGGCAGATAAGTGAATCATATAAAAATCCTCAATCGCATAAAGTGCATTCATCCTTAGACTCCAACGGTTTCTCTTTAATTGTCCTACTATATAATCTGTTAAATATTTTTTTGCAAAGACACTTATCCTTTGCTTTATGTCTTCACTTTCCAGTACTTTTGCATATTCGATAAGCAATTCTATAAGGGCGATGTACTTTTCTTGACTTCCATCAGGCCGAAGTTTACTATCTTCTCCTGACTGTAAAAAATGAAACATATCTAAACGATATGCTTCTTTAAGTTGATCAATTTTCTTCTTTTTCTTGTTTGTCATATATTTTTGTATCATCAAATAAAAAAATAGACTTACTAATGTAAAAAACATGACAAGAAATACGATAAATAAAAACACAAGATTTACTTCAATCATTTATTTCATCCTTTTAATTAAATGACCTAAGCGGGTTTCAAGTTCCAGGAGCTTAAATGGCTTTGTAATATAATCATCTGCACCTAATTTTAACGCTCTTGAAATATCATGGTCACTCTTTCGAGACGTGAGCATCATAATGGTAAATCTTTCTCTATAAGGGAGGCTTCGAAGCTTCTGAAGAACTTCAAGACCATCCATTCTTGGCATCATTCCATCTAAAATCATCAAATATGGTTCATGCTTGTTCAAATGCCAGCCCTCTTCAAAAAATTCCATCCCATCTTTAAAGCTTCTGATATCAAGCGAAAATCCTTCTGTCACCTTGCTTTTACCAATAAAGTCCTCTAACATTGTTCGAATAATCGGATCGTCATCTATAATTCCGATATGAATTGGCTTTTTCGTAAACTCATGATCTGTAACAGCGGAAATCTTTATTTGATTTCTACCCGCCTTTTTTGCTTCATAAAGCGCCCTATCGGCTATTTCTATATTCTGATCCATGCTTGTTTTGATATGTTGTACCTCATGAATGCCAGCGGAGAATGTACAGAAGAATTCTCCTTCTGAGGCTTCAAAAGAAATTTTGGAAAAGCTCTTTAACAACCGTTCTAATACAAGCTTCGCTTCAATTGCTTTCGTCTCAGGAAGGAGGATAAGGAACTCTTCTCCACCATATCGAATAATAATATCATTGGCACGGAGACCTTTTCTTACCGTGTCTGCAAAAGCAATTAAAACCTTATCACCAATAAGATGGCCATATGTGTCATTCACTCGTTTAAATTGATCGAGATCAACTAAGACGATGCAAAATGATTCATGTCTTCTTATTAAATTATTTAGTAAGCTCTCATACGTTGGAGCAAGGTATTTTCGATTATATACTCTTGTTAATTCATCAATAAGCAAGACATTATCAATTGCCTGTTTTCGCTCTAACTGCCGATTAATTCGAACAATAAATTCATCCATATCAAAAGGCTTAGGAATAAAATCATCTGCACCAAGTTTATAGCTTTTTATTCTTATTTCTTTTGACTGATCAACACTCATCATGATCGCAGGTATAAAATGCTGCTTCATATTTTCCTTTAGTTGAACAAGAACATTTAATCCGTTACTATCCTTCATATGAATGTCTAAAATCACACAATCAGGGTTTAAGTCATAGTACGAATGGATAGCCCGGTTAGGATCTGCCGCTACAATCACTACCCAATTATTTTTTTCTAACTCTTGTTTAAGAAACATAAGTAATGCTGTATCTTCAGATATAATTAAGATTAATTTCTTATCTTCTAATTCATTTTTTCTTTCGATAATCTCCTCAATATTTGAATATTCTTCATAATATAATACAGAAATCAAAGGTAGTAAAAATGTTTGCAACTCTTCTTTTGTCCATTTATACTCCTCATTTTCCTTTAATTGGTTCAATAAGCTTTCAGCAATCTTACTTGCTTCTGTAAACCCAATTGTTGATGCTGTTCCAACAATAGAATGGAGAAAACGGTATACTTCTTGGTGCTGAATAATCTGCTGTTTACTAAGCCATAATTCAAGCTGATTCTTTATATTTTTCACTAAGGTTTGTACGTATTTATTCATCGGTCTATTGGTCTCTCCCAAAGATAGATCTAATTTACTATATTCTACTATTTCTTTTTTTCGATGTAATTAGATTTCTAAGAAAAAAATATAATTTGTGACAAATTTCGTCATTCTCGGTTTCCTTGTGAAAAAATAGCGATAAATTTTAGTAATTGCAATAATGACAATAATGCAGCAGCTACATATGTTAATGCTGCAGCATTCAATACTTTGCTTACCCTATGTTCCTCCTCATTTGTCATGAATCCTTCAGAAATCATTATATGCTTCGCTCTTGAGCTTGCATTAAATTCAACTGGTAGCGTGACAAGCTGAAACGCAACTACTGCTGAAAAAAAGATAATACCCAATCCAATTAAATTCATACTTCCTAATAAAAATCCTCCTAATAATAAAAACGGAGCAATTCCTGAAGTAAAATTTACAATTGGAAACATTTTATGACGGAGAATAAGCGCCCCATACGCCTCACTATGCTGAATGGCATGACCAACCTCATGAGCAGCAACTGACACTGCAGCTATTGATTGACTGCCATATACTGAATCCGAGAGCCTTACGGTTTTTCTCATTGGATCATAATGGTCAGTTAATCTCCCTCTTGTATGTTCCACCGGTACATCATACAACCCATTTCGGTCTAACAATTTTCTTGCTATTTCTGCACCTGTCATTCCAGATGATGCACGTACTTTTGTATATTTCTCAAAGTTCCCTTTCACTCTAAATTGCGCCCATATTGAAAGCCCAAAAGCAATGATAATTAAAAAATCCAATGGATGAAAAAACATTGTTTATCCCCCTCCTTATAGATAAAAATCATTAGTTATAGTTTAAGCAAAAGCTTAATTTCTACCATTAAAATTTGATTTTCTAACCCTGTTTCAATATAAATTCCGTAAACTTAACCTGTTTGGTGCACATACTAACAAAAATGGGATTTAGATGATCGTCTTTTAAGGAAGTGATGGAACTTGAAAATAAATGAAGAAGAAAAAAAGCTCTTAAGTGAAGCAATCGATAAAATGAACGAAGGCTTAGACACATTTATCGGTTTTTATAATGATTCTGAGGAAGATAGACCCGTAATTGAATTTACTGAGGAAACGCTTGAAACAATTGAAAGGGCCATTAAGATGTACGGTAAGGAGGAAGTTACAGCAAAAATTAATACCATTATTAAGGAAGTATTATCATTTTTACCGAATAAGAAAGGGGAACAATAATGACTAGATCAAATAAAACAATTATTCATTGGCTGCGCTGGCCCATTCATTATCGAATTACACTCATTGTTCTCCTCATTATTCTTGTATTTGGTGAAATCATTTCACTAGTAGAGCCAAATGAATTCCCAACAACATTTGATGGAATTTGGTGGGCACTTGTCACTGTATCAACTGTAGGTTTTGGGGACTATGTTCCTCAAACATATGTTGGTCGAGGAATAGCAATGATTATGATTTTAGCAGGGGCTAGCTTTGTAACCGCCTATTTTGCGAGTATTTCTACCGCTGCAATCAAAAAACAGCATTCCTACGTTGAGGGGAACGTGACGTTTACAGGTAAAAATCATATTGTCTTAATCGGTTGGAATGAGAAAGTCAAAGAGATGGTGGAGTCCCTTCAAACAGTTAAACCTTTCATGCAAATCGTACTTATCGATCAGTCATTGAAAGAGTCTCCATTAATTGAGAATGTTCATTTTATTAAAGGGAACCCGATTTACGATGAAACCTTATTAAAAGCAAACGTCTTAGAGGCAGATGCAGCCATCATTACTGCAGATCAGCATAAAAATGAACAAGATGCTGATATGAGTTCTATTTTAGTCTTATTATCGTTAAAAGGATTGAATCCACACTTATATTGTGTTGTCGAGATATTAACAGAGCAGCAAACGAATAATGCAAGCAGAGCTGGAGCAGAAGAGATCATTAAATCCTATAAACTAACAAGTCATTTTATTATGAGCAGCTATCTTGCCAAGAATGGGTTATCATCTTTTTACTCGGAATTTAACCCAGCGAGTGGAAATTCATTCAAAGTAGTCCCAGCGGATGAAAGGCTAATCGGGAAAACATTTAAGGAAGCTAGTCATGAACTTCTAGAGAAAAAATCGATCTTAATGGGAATAAAAAGAGGAGATGAGACTAAAGTAAATCCGCCCCTCTCCTTTAAAATTCATCGTCATGATTGTTTAATTATTTTTACCCATTAATCCAAAAGCTCACCCTCAAGTTCCTTTACAAGCGCCTTCCCTAAATCAATAAAATCTTCGGGGAAGGTTGCATCCTTATCAACCGGCTCCTGAAACTGATCA
Organism: Metabacillus sp. RB-C-LZQ-3-1; assembly: GCF_058315175.1. Lineage (NCBI taxonomy): Bacteria > Bacillati > Bacillota > Bacilli > Caryophanales > Bacillaceae > Metabacillus > Metabacillus sp. RB-C-LZQ-3-1. The sequence goes on from NZ_JBZFLI010000012.1 coordinate 34,501, forward strand.
AAGGAAGCACTAAAGTTCCCAATATGAACATGATCATCTAGGCCAATCTGATATTTATGTGATAACAGAAAAGGAGTCCCGAGTTTTACTGTTGTATTACGAGAATCAAGCTGTCCATCTACTGATGTAAAAGGAACCCTTAAAAATTGATAGCCTGCCTCGGAATCAATTTTATAATCAAAATAACCATGATCATAATCCCAATTCCCACCAATCTCATAACCTAAAGGCTTAAGTATTTGTTCTAAATCATATAATTGAAATGTTTGTCCTTCTAATCGTGAACGTACTTCAATCATCGCAAACCCTCCTTTTCCTTTAGATTTGCCCATTCCAGAGAAATCATGCTACAGCTAAATAAAATATACGATAACCATGCGTATCTCATTTTATGTTCGAATTAATTTATCACAAACATAAAATGCCTCTATTCTTGTGATATTTCAAAAAAAGAATGGTTTTCCCGCTAATTTATTATTTCTTAATTTGTTCGTCTTCCCACGGCTCAAACGAAAAGGGAATGCCTATCATTTTAGCCGTTAACTCGTCGTAAGATACCAAATCTTTTTTTGACAGCTCTTTTATTGAGCGTTTTCCCATCGCTCTTAATGCCATTTTCATTTCTTCAACACTAGCTATTAAAAATTTTTCTGCTGTTTTTATGCCTTCATCGATCTTAAATTGATCCTTGAATTTGCCTTCATTCCAAACTGCTTGTGTAGGTGGTTCAAAAGGTAGTGCATTAAGAGTTTGTGTATGTGCAACTGTAAATAAGATGGCTGAACCTACATACACAGCATCAGCACCTAATGCAATTACTTTTAAAAAGTGCCCAGGAACTAAAAGTCCCCCTGAGACAATTAAACTAATTTGCTCTCTCATATTTCTCTTTTCCAGATGGTTAACTGCCCGGACAACTGCATGTAAGGTCGGAATTCCCATATCATCAGATAAAATAGGCGCAGCACCGAGTGTAGCAGCTTGACCACCGTCAATAGTAATAAAATCTAGCCCAAGGGATATTAGATGATCAATATCCTCTTCAATCTTTCCGCCTGCACCTATTTTTACACCAATCGGAACACCGCCTGTAAAACTTCGAAGCTCATCAACAAGCTCCTTTATATCGTCTAATGTTTGATTTTCTAGGAAATTATCATAAATTATAGCATCCTCATTTTCCTCAAGTCCCATCACTTCCCGTGCATTACCCGTTAAATTTTCAGGAGAAATTCTTCCGCCTACCCCGAATATTGCCCCTTGTCCAAATTTAATTTCAATCATGTCTGCACGCTTAATAAGTTCTTCTTCCTTCGACCATTCAGTTTTAGCAAACTGTAAAATATATTTTCCTGCTTTGTCTAATTCTTCTGGTAAAACGCCTCCTTCACCAGAATTAATTGCAGTACCTACATTTTTAGCTGCTTCAGCCAAAGAAAGTCTCACCTCTTCACTTAGTGCAATACCATAGGCCATCCCGCTGATCATAATTGGAATTTTTATTTCCATTGGTTTTTTTGCTTTTGGTCCAATCGTTATCTTTACATCTACCTCTTCATCACCATCAACTGGAAAAGGTGTCGTCTGTGCTGGGATGAAGGTAATCGGATCTAAATGAGGCCACTTTTTTGAAGAGCCAAGTGGACGATGTAGAACGTCGCCTGTTTCGGCACGCAAGCTGTTTTCTAGCATATTTTGAATGCCCATATGTCGCAGTCCTGGTAGTAACTCTATAAGATTTTCTTGATAACTATCGGTTAAAATGACTTTCCCCATTTGTTTAACTATTTTTTTCATTATCCAACGCCAACCAACAAGTATGAAAAAAATAAGGACAAATAATATTGATATCATCATAAAAGACACATAATCTAAAAAGTTCGGCATAATCACTTCTCCACTTATTGTATAAATTATACAGCTACAATCACCATTATTACCCAAACACAAGGAATAAATATCCCTTTATATGAAATTACGATTCTCAACAAATAGTACATGAAGAGAGCAGGTTAAAAAATTTATTTAACGGAAATACTATATAAGTCTTTAAATTAGAACATCAATTAAGTTTAATTTTTAACTAACTGATCACTCCACGTAAGAAGGAGATTTTATTATGAACTTAATAAATGATATCATTCACCGACCTTTTCCTTTACCTTCGAAAAATTGGATTATGCGACAAAAGTGGAGAAATGTATTATTTTTGCATTGGCCTATTCCAGTTGAAAAACTACGGCCACATATCCCTTCGTCATTACAAATCGATACTTTTAATGGTTCCGCATGGTTAGGGATCATTTTATTCGTTTTAGAGGGAATCTTCCCCTTTGGGATACCATCTATTTCCCTAACTCCTAAATTTCCAGAAATTAATGTAAGGACATATGTTAAATACGATGGCAAACCAGGTATTTATTTTTTGTCTATTGATGTTAAGAATTGGGCATCTTTAAAGATAGCAAAAAATTGGTATCATTTACCCTATCATTCATCACAAATTTTTTTTCAAAAAAAAGAGCAAAAGTTTCATTGCCATAGTATTCGTAAAGGAAACGAGAATACTCCTATATCATTTAAGGGCAATTACGCTCCAGTATCGGAAGTTTATTTTCCAAAAGAAGGAATGCTAGATCATTGGCTCATTGAGCGATATTGTCTCTATAGTTCGAATAACGGTATTAACATTTATTGTGGTGATATACACCATCGGCCTTGGCCGTTACAAAAAGCAAAGATAGAACTAGTCAAAAATACCCTTTTTACACCTTTTCATTTTGATCTTTTTGAAGAAAATCCGATCGCTCATTTCTCCATAGGCGTGGATTCACTTATATGGAATATTAAAAAAATACAGGTCTAGTGAAAAAGTTAATTTCAATTTTTAGGAGGAGCCTTAATGGTCAAGTATAATAAAAAAATTGTATTCTCTTTAGCAACATTAATTCTTCCTTGGTTAACCGTTCCTTTTATGGGAAAAAGGAGTTTTTTCAGATTTTTACCTGTGGCGAGCTTTACTAATTTGATTTTAAGTGTATTTAGTCTAATCTGTTACAGGAAAAAATGGTGGATAACGAATAACCCACTTTCTCCTGGGCCAATAGATTTCACATATATATTAGGTCCATATTTTGTAGCAACACTTTGGATATTTAAATTGACATTTGGAAATTTCCCCAAGTACTTAATGACAAATATGGTTTTGGATTTAATTAACGCATTTCCTTTGCCTTACATTGGGAAGAAATTTGGAGTTGTCAAATTTATAAAGATGAAACACTCAACTTGGTATTTTATATGTGTATCCTTGGCTATTATTATCTATGGTTATCAATATGTGGTGGAGCAATCAATAAAGAAAGCAGCTAGCATAAAGTTATCAGGTAATCAAAAACAAGAAGAGGTTTAAAGAATTAATTTCGAAGTAAGTCCCTACATACTAAATTAAAATGAAGAAACAATGAACTGCCAGGCAAATTATAAGTAGATTATATTTTTCTTTGGAAAATATATTATCGATAAAAAACAAAAAAAAACGCCAATCCTTTATCTAATATAGGAATGGCGTTTTTGGTTTTGCATTCATATAAATTAATAAATTTGCAATTCATATGGCTGATGTGACCAATTTCAACTACATCTGGTCACATCAATATTTCGGCCATACGATAAAGCTAAAATGCACACTAAAATATGATATTTTTAGTAGTAAACACTTATTTTTCTAAGCGTTTTTCTAATTCTGCTTTTTTCTCTTCGAACCCAGGTTTTCCTAGCAATGCGAACATATTCACTTTATATGCCTCAACACCAGGTTGATCAAAAGGATTTACTCCTAACAGATAGCCGCTCATTGCACATGCTTTCTCGAAGAAATACACTAAATAACCAAATGTATACTCGTCCATTTGTGGAATAGATACAACAAGGTTTGGTACGCCACCGTCTGTATGAGCTAACATTGTTCCTTGGAATGCCTTTTTGTTAACAAAATCAACAGATTTGCCAGCAAGGTAATTTAATCCGTCTAAATCACTTTCTTCTGCTTCAACAATTAACTCATGGCGAGGTGTTTCTACATTAATAACCGTTTCAAAAATGTCACGGCGACCTTCTTGTACATATTGACCTAATGAATGTAGGTCTGTTGAGAAGTTTGCTGAAGAAGGATAAATACCTTTTTGGTCTTTTCCTTCACTTTCACCAAATAGCTGCTTCCACCACTCTGCAAAATATTGAAGACCTGGCTCATAGTTAATAAGCATCTCAATTGTTTTCCCTTTATTATAAAGGACATTACGAACAACAGCATATTGGTATGCTGGATTTTCTTCAAGTTCAGACTTGCCAAAATCTTCACTTGCAGCAGCAGCACCCTTCATCATCGCTTCAATATCCACACCAGTCACAGCAATTGGTAATAGACCTACAGCTGTTAATACTGAGTAACGTCCGCCAACATCATCTGGAATAATGAATGATTCATAACCTTCTTCAGTTGCAAGCGTTTTTAGAGCACCGCGTGCTTTATCAGTTGTTGCATAAATACGTTGCTTTGCTTCCGCTTTTCCATACTTCTCTTCAAGAAGCTTTCTAAAAATACGGAACGCTAATGCAGGTTCAGTTGTTGTTCCTGATTTAGAAATTACGTTGATTGAGAAATCTTTTCCTTCTAATAGATCATGAAGATCCTTCATGTATGTTGAGCTAATGTTATTTCCAACAAAAATAACTTGCGGAGCTTGTCTTTGTTCTTTTGATAAAGAATTATAGAAAGAATGGTTCAGCATTTCAATCGCTGCACGCGCTCCTAAGTAAGAACCGCCAATACCGATGACAAGCAGAACATCAGAATCATTCTTAATTTTCTCAGCACTTTTTTGAATGCGGGCAAACTCTTCTTTATCATAGTTTTTTGGCAGATCTACCCATCCTAAAAAGTCACTGCCTGCGCCAGTTTGTTCATGAATAGAATGGTGTGCAACCTTTACAAAGTCACGTAAATATGTAATTTCATGTTCGTTAAAAAAAGATAGTGCATTTGAGTAATCAAAGCGTACATGCGTCATAACAGTTTTTTCCTCCATTATTCATCTTAGTAATTATAGCTTATTATCACTTTATCTAAACTGATAAGTTAAATCAAGCAAAGATCTCCACTGTAAACGCTATCATTAATCTTTTATTTTTCATACTATAAAACTTTGTTCTTTTTAAGATGGATAATTACCATAACTTTAATGCTATGCAACCATGTGCGGTGCCTCCATCAACATGCTCTCCCGCAGGAGTCTCGCACCTTCCACTTCTCTCAACATCTGTTCAAAATAGTTACATAAAAAAACACTCTTTATAAGAAAGGACATAAACAATCAATTAAGAAAACACGGAGTATCTTCTCTCATTACTCCGTGTTTTGATTTTATAAAGAAGCTGTTAAAATGGCCACAACATCATCTTTATTTAGTTTATTAAAGTTTCCAAATTCTCCGTTTACCATAGCCTTATCTGCCATTAAATCTATCTTTTCATCGGTAATGTTATAATCTTTTAGGCGACTTGGAGCACCGATGCTGCTCCAGAATTCACGTAGTCGATCTATTCCCTCTAAAGCAACCTCTCGATCATCCTTGCCGGTTGGGTCAACATCAAACACATTAACAGCAAGCTGAACAAAACGAGATACATTCACATCAAGATTATGCTTCATCCAGTTTGGGAAGATGATTGCTAATCCGCCAGCATGCGGAATATCGTACACTGCTGATACCGCATGCTCAATGTTGTGGCTTGCCCAATCACCACGATATCCCATTTGCAGCTGACCATTTAATGCAATAGTTCCAGAGTAAAGAATCGTTTCGCGAAGCTCATAATTCTCTAAATCCTCAATTAATTTAGGTGCCGTTTCAATCACTGTTTTTAATGTTGATTCACAAAAACGATCCTGTAATGGGGTATTTTTTGTATGATGAAAATATTGTTCAAATATATGTGTCATCATATCAACAATTCCATATACCGTATGATTTTTAGGAACCGTAAAAGTATTGACAGGGTCTAAAATTGAAAACTTAGGAAAAGTTAATGGACTGCTCCATCCATATTTTTCTTTTGTTTCCCAATTTGTAATAACAGATCCTGAGTTCATTTCAGAACCTGTTGCAGCTAAAGTTAACACTGTACCAAATGGCAAAGCTTCTGTTGGAATATGTTTCTTTGTGACAATATCCCAAGCGTCGCCATCGTATTTAGCACCAGCAGCGATTGCTTTTGTACAATCAATAACACTTCCGCCGCCAACAGCCAATATAAAATCAATCTTTTCATTTTTACAAATCTCTACTCCGCGATGAACAGTTGATAATCTTGGATTGGGTTCAACACCGGCTAATTCAAATATTTGAAGATTAGATTTTTTTAAAGTTTCAACTACTTGATCATATAGACCGTTACGCTTGATACTACCTCCACCATATACAAGGAGAACATTTTTTCCATATTGAGGAACTTCCACTTCCAATTGCTCTATCTGACCCTTACCGAAAATAAGTTTTGTGGGATTATAATATGTAAAGTTTTCCATTCATTATCGCCTCCATAGTTAGATTATGTAATTTCAACGATTTCTTGTAAAGAAATGTGCTTTTTAGAAAAACTTTTTGAATAGGAAAATTATATTCTTCACAACATAATAATGTAATTTACATCTAAGGAGGTTACACAATGAGCGCAATTCAACGTATCGCACTTGTACTTACAATAATCGGAGCAATTAACTGGGGGCTAATCGGATTCTTTCAATTCGATTTAGTAGCAGCTATCTTCGGCGGACAAACTTCTGCACTATCAAGAATTATCTATGGAATAGTCGGGATTGCAGGATTAATCAACCTTGGGCTTTTATTTAAACCTTCTGAAGAAGTTGCAAGAGAACCTCGCCCAGAAGCAAGATAACTTAAGGAATAGATAAAGGGCTAACTACTTGGTTAGTCTTTTTTTTGTGAATAAAAAGTAAAAAAGAATGCACATAATGTGTACATTCTTTTTTATCTTTTCTCTTATTTTTTTACTTCTTCACGTTTTGATTGCTCGATCCACTCTTCTAATTTATCTTTTAAAGTGTTGAAGCCTTGTGGAGTTTCTGTCTCAGCTTTAACAGTAGCTTGACGTTTTTTTGGTTTTTTAGGAGCTTCTTTCTTCTCTTCAACAGGTGCTTCTTGAGTTGCACGAATTGATAAGCTAATTTTCCCTGAATTTTCATCAACAGAAAGAACTTTAACTTGAACTTCGTCATTTACATTTAGATGCTCGTTTACATCCTTTACAAAACCATGTGTAATTTCAGAGATGTGAACTAAGCCTTGAGTTTCTTCGTCCAGTGCAACGAATGCCCCGTATGGTTGAATTCCTGTTACTTTTCCTGTATGCACACTACCAACTTCATACTTTGTTGTCATATTTAACACTCCTATTTTCCTTATATTTATATGTCCCAATATACGCAATTAAAAATTATATCACATCTTATTGTTTTTGACAAAATAATTTGAACTGCTCTCACAAAGTAGTATACCCTAAAAAAAGCAACGATGAGCCGTTGCTTTAAAATAGAGACCGATATTCTACTTTTGGATAGCCATCCTCAAGTTTAAGCTTGAGCTGAACAATTTCCCCATCTTGTTTAATATACATATGTTCAATCATTTCTCCATATTGCGTGTAAGTGATATCAACCATCTTTACTTCATTTGACAGCTTTTGTATGTTCGAGTCTGCTTCACTGGCTTCTTGTGTAAATTGCTCTAGTGAAGGAACATTCGGCGATCCTTTGTAAGTTAAAGCATATGCCATTTCATAGTCATCTGTTTCAAGAGCATATAAATACATTCGTGCAACAACTAAATCTATCGTATTATTTCCAGCAAATGGACCATCTAGTAGTTCATTGTTTTTAGACGCTTTGTACGCTTCATATGTCTCCATCATCTGGTCTGTCAATGGCAAGAGATTCACACTCATTCCATTTGGAACAACTTTTAAGCTTGGTGGTATAAGGGATTCTACTTCGTCTTCTAGCTCAGGTGTTAATTGATTATTTGCTGCATTTAGCTTCTTCGAATAGCTTTTTACAATTTTTGATGTCTCACTGTTCGGATATTTTAAAATAAAGCTTTCAAATTCATTGAGAATTTCTCTCTTAACCTCTCCTTGATTATCTATAATTGGGGAATTATCTATTCCTCTTAAATAAAATTGCATCCACTGCTGATATAATAATTTTAAGGCATTAATGTCTTTAAAGTTGGGGCTTTTTAAGATAATCCCCTCTAAAAGAATAATCCGTTCTTCAAGCTCCCTTCTTGAGATCAGCAAAGCAGCATCAGAAACTATTTTATCTCCTTGTTGAATATCAAGATACAGCTTTAATTCTTCCGACATTTGATCAGGAAATGTATTTGCTATTTTGGAATAGTTGATCTTAAAGTAGATAGTCCCTTCTCCATCATCGATAAAGGTATATCCAATCCGTTTCATTTCTTCTACTAAGTCTATATATTCTTTTGTACCCATGTTAAACTCAGGGTCATTTAACATCTCCACGTAGTCTGCTACATTTGTTACTTGTGATTGGTGCTCTTGATGGAGGTGGTTCCACTTATCTGTATACCTTTCTTTTAGCATCTCTAACTTTTCGATATACTTAATTACTTCCTCGTTTCTAACTTGACCGTCTTTAGTCATGGAAAGAATTAATTCGAATTCTTCATTAGGAAGTGATACTCGTAAATCAATCAGCTGTTTTACATTAGCAGAGTAATTTTTCAGCTCGGTTTGTGTTTTATAAGATGTTCGCTCTTCAAATTTTTGAACAGCTTCTTTCGCTTCTTGGACAAATCCATATTGTTCCACTGACTGAAAACCTAGTTTTTCTTCAAGCTCATCCACTTTTCTTTCATAATAACCTCTTATTTCATTAATTGCTGCATCAATATCTTCAGCTGAAACAGGCTGATTCTCCGTTGTATTTTGAGATGGTGTCTCAGTTCCTGTATTTTCAGGCTTGGTTAATAATTGAGTGGCTAATATGCCTGCAATGAACAATACCCCAATAAAGGACGCAACATAAGGTAATGAAATTCTCATTTTCCGTTTGTGGGGTTTTTCTGCTTTTTTAACTTCGCCGACAATTTTTTCGACAGAAGAGATTGTTGACATATGGTCGTAAGAGTTTTTTAGCTTTTTCATTCGTTCTTCAAATATTTTATCATCCATGTATGTCACCTTCCTTCTGCTGTAACTCTTCTAATACTTTCTTTAGCATTGTTTTTCCCCTGAGTATTCTTGTTTTTACAGTGGATAACGAAATAGACATAATTTCAGCAATTTCTTCATATTTTTTTTCGTGAAAATAAAATAACACAATGGGTATCCGATATTTTTCATCAAGCCTTTGAATAGCCAAGTGCAGCATTCTATCTTCTTCATTTTGAATCACTCTTGCTTCGGTCTCCGGATATTCAGTATGACGAAAGTCTTGTTGAATTTTAAAGACCTTACGTAAATTGGACTGTCTTTTACGGGCAAAGTCTCTCGTAACATTTAAGGTGATTTTATAAAGCCAGGTTGAAAATTTGGCTTTCGTAAATGAATCGAGAAAACGATAAACACGAATAAATACTTCCTGCGTAATATCTTCAATCTCGTCATGTCGATTTCCCAATTGATAGGCGAATTTTTCAACTACAGGATAATGCATCTCAACAAGCTGTTGAAAGGCTGCCATATTGCCTTGTTTTGCTTTTTTGATTAAGTCATCTTCATTCATATATTCACTGCCCTCCTTTTTCATTGATTTAACGAATACTAATAGGAATTTGTTACAGAATGGGAATGTGTTTGGGTGATGTAAATAAGCGGAAAAAATAGAAAAATTGTGTTTAATTTATACAAAAAGGGGGAATACTATTTATAATGCTTTCTAGTATCCCCCCTTTTTTCTCTATATACGCTGACCTAAATGGTCAGCATTTTTTTTGCATAAATCGTTGCATTCTTCTAAGTGCTTCCTGAAGCTGGTCTAATGAAGAGGCATAAGAACAACGAATATACCCTTCCCCACTTTCACCGAAGACACTTCCTGGGACTACCGCTACCTTTTCTTCCATTAATAATTGCTCTGCGAATTCTTCTGAAGTAAGGTTTGTTTTTTGAATCGATGGAAATGCATAAAAAGCTCCGCCAGGCACATGACAAGATAAGCCCATTTCATTTAGAGCATTCACAAACAAGTTCCTGCGTTGTCTGTAGCTTTTTTTCATATGCATGACATCTTCTTTTCCATGTTTTATCGCTTCAATAGCCGCATACTGAGCCATTGTAGGGGCACACATCATAGCATACTGATGGATTTTCAACATAGCACTTAAGAATTCCTGTTGTGCTGCTACATATCCTAAACGCCAGCCTGTCATTGCAAAACCTTTTGAAAAGCCTGATACAAGAATCGTTCTTTCAGCCATACCCTTAATCGAAACAAAGCTCGTATAAGTCTCATCATAAGTTAACTCTGCATAAATTTCATCTGAAATAACTAATAAGTCATGCTTTTCAATGATTCTAGCTATTTTCTCAAGATCATCCTTATTAAGAACGGTTCCAGTAGGATTACTAGGAGAACATAAAATAATCGCTTTTGTTTTTTCAGTAATAGCTTTTTCTAAATCTGATGGTTGTAACTTAAATTCCATTTCTCCATTTGTTTGAACAGAGACTGGAACTCCACCCGCTAATGACACTAAAGATGAGTACGCAACAAAGCTAGGTTCGATCACAATCACTTCATCTCCCGGATTTACGATCGACCTTAAAGCAATATCGAGTGCTTGGCTTGCGCCAACAGTTACAAGAATTTCTTCTTTTGCACTATATGTGATATTCGTTTTTCCCTTTAAATAATGACTAATTTCGTTTCTTAATTCAAGCAGCCCGGCATTTGCTGTGTAAGATGTATACCCTTGTTCTAATGAAAGAATACTTGCCTCTCTCACATTCCATGGTGTAACAAAGTCTGGTTCGCCTACACCTAATGAGATGACACCTTCCATGCTTGAAGCTAAGTCAAAAAACTTTCGAATTCCTGATGGCTTTAAGTTTTTGACTGTATTTGATAGGTAATGAGAAGGTTCGATCATGGTGATACCACAATTCTTTTGTCCTCATCATCTTGTTCAAATATAGTACCATCATGCTTATATTTCTTTAAGATAAAATGAGTTGTTGTTGATAAAACGGAATCTAATGTTGAAAGCTTCTCAGACACAAACTGTGCAATCGCTGACATTGATTTTCCCTCAATGATAACGGAAAGATCGTATGCACCAGACATTAGGTAGACTGATTTCACTTCATTGAAACGATAAATACGTTTTGCGATATCATCAAAGCCCACCCCGCGTTTAGGTTGAACTTTAACATCAATCATTGCTTTAACACCTTCATGTCCTTCTACTTTGCCCCAGTTCACCTGTGCTGTATAGTCAACGATAATTCGTTGCTCCTCAAGCTTTTTCATCATATTTTCTGTTTCTTCCACAGATTGATCAATCATTTTAGCGATTTGTTCCGCAGTCAAGCGGCAGTCATCTTGCAATAACTCTAACAGCTCCACTTCTTTTTCACTGAACTTCATTAATACCACTCCTACTTTTCAAATCTTCAGACAATTATACCACCATATTACTTGATTTTCATATGTTTCATGAAAGAAATAAGGGTAGATTTTACATGTGTGTTTTTTATTTTTCCGTAAAACATAAAAAAAAACACTATGCTAAATCAAACTCATATTTTACCATACAATCGACACTAATTTATAGGGAAAATGGAGTGAATGCTTATGGATTTTTATTGCAGTACCATGAATATACTTGGCATAAACGTTCACTATGAGGTATATAAACGTAACCCTCTTAACCCAACCATTGTATTAATTCATGGATTTCTTTCCTCTAGCTTTTGCTATCGAAAAATTATTCCAATTTTAAAGGAGGATTTCACCCTTGTTACAATCGACCTTCCTCCCTTTGGCAAAACGGAGAAATCCACAAAATTTGTTCATTCCTATTCTAATATGGCAAAGGTAGTTATTCAGTTAGTGCAAGGGTTAGGTATTAAAAAAGCATACCTTGTAGGACATTCTATGGGTGGACAAGTTTCCCTAAATGCCGCAAAACAGCGACCTGATTTATTTGAAAAAGTTGTTTTATTATGCAGCTCCGGGTATATGAAAGGAGTTCACCCTAGTTTAAAGCTTGGTTCATATTTTCCCTATTTCTATTTAGGGATAAAACATTGGCTGGCAAGACAAGGTGTTTTAAAGAATTTATACAATGTGGTTCATGATCGCACTCTTATTGACCAGGAAATGATGGATGGATATATGGAGCCGTTCCTCGATGATAAGATTTTTAGAGCTTTAAACCGGATGATACGTGATCATGAGGGAGATCTAACATCAGAGGAATTAAAAAAAATTGAACAGCCAAGCTTGCTTATTTGGGGAAATGAAGACAAAGTAGTTCCGATTCATATTGGAGAAAGATTGAAAAATGATTTACCAAATTCAACGTTTTTCTCCTTTAAACAAACAGGACATCTTGTTCCTGAAGAAAGACCTGAGCCTGTCTCTGAAAAGATTGCGTCATTTTTGTTTCAAGCAACGTAATCGCATGAAGCCCTTATGTTTTATTTACATAAGGGCTTCATGTTATGACTATTATTAAATCTCACAGCTTGAATTGCTTTTTATTAATAAAAGTTTTCTAGCCATTATTTCACATTCAGAAAGTGGAATAATTTCTTCAAAGGAGAATTCAAAAATAGCTTGTATCTTTCTCGCAAGTTTTGTTTCATCATCAAACTGGTGGACAGCTTGTAAGACATCGACTACCTCTGTTTCATAATGACCTGCACCATATCCTAAAGGGTCCCATTGTAATAATATATCCATTATTTTTAAATTAGTTTGTTGTGCTTCCAATTTTTTCACCTTTGTTAATCTTATTTTTTGCACTGTCATTGTAACACACTTATGATAAGAGTATACATTTAAAAGCGGATGCGCCTCGTTTTAGCCTCTGGCAATAAGACGCAAATAAATAGAAGACGTACGCTTCTGATCTCGAGGGGCTAGGCGCTGCAGCCAGACACCAATACGAAATACAAAATGGCACTTTCTGATCGTAAAAAAACTAAGGTAAGCTACAAGCTCGGTTAATGGGTTAATTTTAGTATCTACCATAAACAAAGATGAGGTGTAAAAAGATGAGTCGGTTCGATAAGGTAATAAATAGAAAACAAACAGATTCAGTAAAATGGGATTATACTAAGAAAATATTTGGTGTAGAAGATGTACTTCCTATGTGGGTAGCAGATATGGATTTTCCAGCACCTGATGAAGTGATTGAAGCATTACATGCTCGTGTCAATCATGGTATTTTTGGTTATACAATGCCGGGCACGAAAATGGAAAAAGCTGTGCAGGGTTGGTTAAAAAAGCGACATAATTGGGAGATTGATCCTAAAACCATCACGTATAGTCCGGGGATTGTGACTGCAATTAGCCTGGCTATTCATGCATTTACTTCTCATGATGATAAGATTGTCGTTCAACCACCGGTTTATTATCCTTTCTTTGAAATAGCTCAAAAACATAAAAGAGAAGTATTATACAATAAGTTGATACTTAATGATGATTTTCGCTACGAAATTGACTTTGCTGATCTTGAAACAAAGCTTTCTGACGAAAAAACAAAGCTCTTTATCCTTTGCAACCCTCACAACCCTAGCGGACGTGTTTGGTCACGAGAAGAATTAACCACAATCGGTAATCTTTGTATTAAGCATAATGTATTGATCATTTCAGATGATATTCATTCAGATCTTTTATTATTCGGTAGCCGTTATACACCAATCGCATCGATCCGAGAAGATTTTGCTAATCAGACCATTACATGTGTTGCGCCAAGTAAAACATTTAATTTAGCTGGTTTACAAGCATCCATATTGCTCATTCCAAATGATTCTCTAAAGCGTAAATATCATGACGTACAGCAGCTTTTCGGACTTTTGAGTATTAATACATTAGGCGCAGATGCCATGGAAGCCGCCTACTCCTACGGAGAAAAGTGGCTTGATGAACTACTCCCATACCTAGAAGAAAATGTCGTATTGATTGAAAGCTATTTGCATGAACATTTACCTGAAGTAAAAATCATGAGACCTGAATCAACATACCTTGTATGGCTCGATACAAGAAGCCTAAACAAATCGGATAAGGAATTACAAGAACTCTTACTCAAAAAAGGAAAGATCGCTTTACACATTGGATCTAAATTTGGAGAAAATGGCGAAGGCTTTTTAAGAATGAATATAGCTTGTCCTAAAGATACACTTATGGCAGGGTTGAAAAGGCTTGCCACAGCTTTAATATAAGGGACGATCAGAAACTCTTTAGAATTTTGCTTGGTAAACACTAGCAAAATTCTAAAGAGCTTTTTATTCAATCCGGTTGAAATAAGGAATTCATTAAAAATTTAAACAAATCTCTCTCAAGTAATGGTATAATTAGGCAGAACTTATTTTTACTAAAAGGTGACGAAAAAATGGATCTCGTAAAAGATATCATTCTACAAATTACATTTGTTATTTTACCAATTTTTATCTTTCATCTATTTTGGTTAAGCAGGAATACTCTTAATGCACTGAAAACTAATAAACCTTTGATCACAATTGGTTGTATGATTTCATCTATCCTTTGTATTATTACCCCGATTGAAATTTTTGATGGTGCTTTTTTAACTCTTCATACAATCCCATTGTTTATCAGCTTTGTTTACGGTGGCTATATTCCAGGATTCTTAACTCTTCTTACTTCTATTACATATTTAATAGACCCTTATGAGTATAGCATCCTTTATATTATCGTTAGCATTATGGCCTATTGCATAATTGCATTTTCGACTCGAAATGATTGGTTAAAGTACACATTAAGGAAAAAGTTCCTATATTCGGCCATATATGGTGGAACGATTCTAATTTTCTCTATTCTTACCCTCTTATTTGTAAGCGTTTCAAAAATATGGGCTATTAACATACAATATTATATGCTGATTGTCATTTCTGTCATAATTTTAACCCTTATGTTAGCCCTATCCATTTACTTAATTGAATATATGAGATCAATGGCTGTCTTGCGGTTAGAGTTAGTCAAGGCAGAAAAATTATCTATAGTTAGTGAACTTGCTGCAAGTGTAGCACATGAAGTCAGAAACCCATTAACTGTTGTTCGAGGTTTTGTTCAACTTATCGGAAATTCAACTGATAGTACGGAGAGTCAACGAAGGGAATATATGAATCTCGTTCTTGCAGAACTAGATCGAGCGCAATCTATTATAACGGACTATCTTGGAATAGCTGGTCAAAATCAAATGCAAAAAGAAAAAATCAATTTAACGGAAACCCTTAATGAAATTACTATGCTAATGACATCATATGCTAATTTTAAAACAGTTAGATTCATCTGCGATATTGAAAAGAACTTGTATGTTTATGGTGACCGCTCAAAATTAAAACAAGTTTTCATCAATATTATTAAAAATTCTATTGAAGCAGTACCAAGTTTAAACGGAATTGTGACAATTAAAGCAGAAGTGAAGGAAGAACTAATTTATATAAGAATAACAGATAACGGAGTCGGAATGACAAAAGAACAAATTGAACGATTGGGCGAACCCTATTATTCTCTTAAAGAAAATGGAACAGGTCTTGGTCTAACCGTTACATACAGCATTATAAAAAGTCACGGCGGATCTGTAAAATACTCAAGTGAACCAAACAATGGCACTGTCGCAGTTATTCGATTACCTTTATTTATAAATAAAACCACCGCTCATTCATATGAGGCACATCAGAACTTGGGATAAAAGATTGTAAATTCAATTGCTATCATACATATTTAAAAATTTTATATTTTTGACATACAAAAAAGGATGATTCGTCGTATTTGATCATCCTTTTTGCTTTTTATTCTTCCTCAGGTGGTGTAACTTCCTTTTTATCACTACGCTCAGCTTCTTTTTCAGTGATTTCTCCACATGCAATTCGTTGTCCGGAATCACCTGCCGGCTGTGTCATTCCATCATCTTTCCCTTCGGTTATGACAATGGATGTACCTTCTTCACGGAGCAAGGAATTTTTTTTACCAGTCTTCAAAGTTAGCTCAGGAGCCATTAATGTTGCTTCAGCTTTTCCATTCTCTGAAATGATGTTTGGCAAATCTCCTGCGTGCGCACCTTCTGGATGAAGCAAACCATGCTGTTTTTCTTCAGGGTTTAAATGATCTCCTGCAGACTTAAAATCAGGAGCCTTACATACTCCTTTTTCATGTATGTGTAAACCATGCTCGCCATCTGGCAATCCCTCAAGCAATACCTCTAGCTCAACTCCTTCGGATTGCTCTGAGACTTTAATTGTCCCTAAAGAGTCTCCATTCCCATTAAACATCTCAACATCCATTTTTGTAATTTCTTTTTCTATACAGCCAGTTAAAATAAAAAGAAATGCGATTAAAAAAATTCTATGCTTCATTATACCCTCCAACAAAAGTATTGGCTAAAGGGTATTTTTCACATTGCATTCTATTCTTATACACGTTCCATACATAATTAAGCTTGTATAAATTTTTACTGTGAGCGGTTGCAACAATTCCTTTAGATCTTTACTTTTCTTTCGAATGCTTGCCTTCTTTTAGCAATTTATCAACTTTGTCTTCCTCTTTTTTCGATACTTTTAAAATAAAACGAAAAGCAAAAAAGGCTGCGATTGTAAAGATGACCATCGTAATAGCTGCCGGAATATATTCTGTTTTATCTTCAGGGAAATATAAAAATAATCCTAAAATAGGGTATAGGTTTTCCAATTTACTCACGCCCTCTCTTTTTCTTACTATAGCAAGATTTTTCCCATTTCACTAGTTAGTCAAAGGATATAAAACAAAACTGTCACAATTACGTGAAAATACCTACTTTAGCATTACGTGGTAATATATAATGGAGCTATCCGATTATGAATAAAGGGGTGAAGGAAATGGAAGAAAAGCAAATTGGAGATGTTGTTACAGGGATATATAAAACAGGGAAGTATATTGGAGTCATCACCGACATTCGACCGATGCATTATTTAGTCCAAATAAAAGCTGTTGTTAAGCATCCTCAACAAGGAGATTTACATAACCCAAAACAAGCAGATGTTCAAATGTTTCATGAACGAAGAGCATTAGCTTTTAATGAACAAACAAATGTACCAAAGCAAATGGTAAAGGCTTTCGAAGGAGAGATTCCAGATTATCGCGAGTCACTAGAGAAGGCTGTACAAACCATGAAAATGAATTTAGAAGAATTGAACACAGAGTGGGCAAAACAATCACTTAGCAGATTAAATGTTTTAGAAAAAGAATATTTCCCTCAAAATTGAGCTTTACTCAATAACAATATTACCTATTTATATCCACAATATTGTTATTGAGCCTTTTTCTTTTGTACGCTTTTATTAAACCCTTTATTTTTCTATTATGTTGCATATTTATTTAAAACCTCAGATAAATCAATTCGTTCTCCGATTGTAGGTGGAGTGGGTTTTTGCAAATACCTTTTGTCATCTTCAACTAACTTGAATAAATTATAGGTAGTTTTGGCATCATCCAATGCACGATGATGTTTTCCAGTTGCTTTCTTTCCGTATTCTTCAACAGCCTTCCATAAACCTGTTTGATTACGATCTCCAAAGAACTTTTTATACTCCATGGATAGATCTCTGTTTTTTCCTGAAAACGGAAATTCCTTCTTAACCATTTCACAATTATGCCGCAATACTTTCATATCCATATTACCCCATGTAATAACCGTTGTAGGGGCTTTTTGATCGTAATCAGTTAAAATCCCTAACAGTTCTGTAAATGTTATACCCTGATCTATTTTTTCTTGTGAAATTTGCAGAAAGGTTTTACAGCGTTCACTTAAAATGGGGAATTGGTTTGGTTTGACGTATGAGGAGAATTGCTCTTCAATCTTGTGATTTTTGACAGAAACAATACCCACTTCAATGATTTCCGGATAAAATCCCTTTGGGTTAGACTTCCCTTCTGGCATAGTAAACTCAAAATCAATAAATAATAATTGTTCTTGTCCCTCCAATCTGTTTCACTCCTCCTTTACTAAGAAATAGTTTGTTTGTTTCATTATATCACCGAAGCACAAGAAAGAACTTCAATTTTCCGAAAAATAATGAAATATCCCTTGACTATTTTTATAAAGTAAACGGTTTAAGTGGTCTCTCCTTTTAAACTATATTCATCTCCCCTGTTTGTTAGGTATAATTTTTAAAAGAATAAATGTATTAAGTACTCTTATTTTTCCAAAATCATGTACAATAGGTCTAATGACCTTAAAATTGGCTTTGGTAAACTGCATGTTGATTCCGTTCTCATTACATAAGAAATCAACTGATTATTTCTTAGCCTAATATTCAAGAAAGAAAGTGAAATATATGCGGAATTTATTTGGATGGATGTCCATCATCATTATGGTTCCTCTTTTCCTTCTTTGCGGAATCGTAGCAGGGAAAGAATCTCAGGCTGTTAAAGGATTGGGAACTGTATTAGATGAGAAAATCCCTATCGATTCGGTCCAATTAGTTGAAAACAGCTATATTTTTGATCATGATGGTCGTCTTATATCAGAGGTTATTTCGAATCAACAAAATCGAACATACCTTACATACGAAAATATTCCTGATATAGTCAAAACATTATACATTGAGTCTGAGGACAAGCGTTTTTTTGCGCATATTGGTTTTGATCCAGCAGGCATGCTCCGTGCTGTATTAGTAAACGCTCATTCTCAATCTGTTGAGCAGGGCGGGAGTACAATTACTCAACAATTAGCTCGTAATGTGTATTTGTCACATGAACAGTCTTATAACCGAAAATTAAGTGAGCTCTTATATTCCTATCAACTAGAAAAAAACTTCACAAAGGAGCAAATTCTAGAAGCATACTTGAATGCTATCTACTTTGGAAATGGAACATATGGAATAGGGACAGCTTCAACATACTATTTTAATAAGCAAATTCAAGAACTAAGCTTAGCAGAGCTTGTCTTTATTAGTGCGATTCCAAATAATCCAACAATGTATGACCCTGTAAAAAACTTTAATGCAACAAAAGAGAGACAAGAAAGGTTGCTTCAGCTTTTATTTGAAACAGGGGCTATTTCAGATGAGGAGTTACAAGAAGCTATAGAGGGCTCTATAAACCTTTCGATAAAACCACGTACTGACACAAATGCCGATTACGTATCATATGTTCATTATGAATTAAAACAATTAATCGCTGAAAACGAAGGTTTTGCTCAGCAAGAAGAAACAGCCAAAAACGAAGAGACACTGGAAAAGCTATTAAATGAAAGAGTGGATCAGATTCTAAGTAAGGGTGTGATTATCCATACAGCATTGGAATCAGAACGCCAAGATACTTTAGTTCGTGCCCTAAAGCAATATATTCCATCAAATGATATACAAGGATCTGCAGTTGTTATTAATCATAAAACACATCAAATTGTTGCCTTATCCGGCGGGAAAGATTATGAAAAGTACTCCTTTAATCGAGCTTTTCATGCATACAGGCAACCAGGCTCAGCTATTAAGCCTTTACTAGACTATGCTCCTTATATTGATGTAACTGGTGCGACAGCTGCATCCAAAATAGATGCAAGTCAATTTTGCGCTAATGACTGGTGCCCTGAAAATTATAGTGGACGAAATTATGGGATGGTCACATTAGAAACCGCACTAAAATATTCCTATAATACAGCGGCCGTTCGTATGCTTGATCAAATTGGAATTGAAAAAGGATTTTCCTATTTAGAGCCTTTTCAGTTTAAAAATATTTCAGAGATAGATCATAAGCTACCAGCTGCAATTGGTGGAGTCAGTATAGGGGTTTCACCACTGGAATTAACAAATGCATACACAACGTTTGGTAATGACGGACTATATTATCAAAACCATGCGATCATAAAAGTGACAGATTTAAACGGTCAAACACTTTATGAATGGAAGGAAGAACCTACTCGTGTGTGGAAGGAATCCACTAATTCTCAAATGCGCTCACTACTTTCAGCAGTTGTAAAGAGCGGAACAGGGCAAAGAGCATATGTTGCGAGTAATTATATTGGTGGAAAGACAGGAACTTCAAATAATTACTACGACCTTTGGTTTGCTGGATTAACTGATACCTATACGGGAGCTGTTTGGGTTGGAAAGGATCAGCCTGGTAATATTGAAAGTATGTATACTAAAGCCCCACAGCAACTGATATGGAAAGAGATGATGGAGTAACTCTTTGTAAAAGGAGGTTTTTTCATGAATGGTAACGAACATTCACCTATTTTGCTTTTTGATGGAGTTTGTCAATTTTGTGACCACTCTGTTCAATTCCTAATTCGTCATGATCAAAAGGGAATCATTAAATTTGCGGCATTACAGTCCAATACAGGACAAAAGCTATTACGAGAGCACGGACTTTCAACAACCGATCTGAAAAGTTTGGTTTTCATTCATCAACATCGATATTTTACAAAATCAACAGCTGTTGTTGAAATATGTGATCAACTGGGCGGTAAATGGAGGGTATTATCTGTTATTTTAAAATTAATACCAAGCACCATTCGTGATTCCATTTATGATATCGTTGCAAAAAATCGTTTTAAATGGTTTGGACAAAAAGATCAATGTATTATACCGAGTAAAGAAATAAGAGATAGATTTTTACTATAAAAGCTGGCCTTAGACGAATGTCTGGGCCAGCTTTTTTATACAGGCAAACTCGCCATTATACTATTATAAAGTCTAAAGCAAATGTACATCGTTCCTAATATAAAAATAAACCAAAAAAGGACATGGAATAACACTAATCCTATTAATGAAAAAGATGTCAATGTTTGACTAAATTTATAAACAATATAAACAAAATATCCGAGTGTCGAAAGAAGAAAGATCCCGATAATAAAAATTGGATACTGCACTACAATTAAAGATAACGAACCACCTATTAAATAAATAACAGATCCGCCTCTTATTTTCGTTAAATTCTCTCCCGCTACATCTTTCGAGAAAAACAACAGAGAAAGCTCTGTGACTGTGTTTGCTATTAGTTTTAATGCTGAAAAAACCATAAAAAATAGAAGAGTAAAAAGAATAAACAAAGCAAGCTTAATTCCGTTATTTGAAAAAAACTCCAGCATTCCATCATAAATGCCAAAGGTTTGGAGAAAATCAATTACGATCATTACCATTGCAATCGAAAGAGAGGAACTAAAGAGTAAAATCGTTATAAGCGGAAAATAGCTTGTAAAGTATGTATTTTTCATTGTCAAAATCCTTACTATTTTAAATTAAATTTCTTCCTTATTATGAAGTAGGGAGTTGCTTTTGACAAGACAAAGCAGAGTATTCTGTCGAAATATTTGGAGTTTTTTATCCTTCTGGAAAATCGAAAACAGGATGTTTGAATTCCACACCCTGTTAACGAATTACCACACGTACATATTCGCGTGGTCGAAACTTTTCAAAGACATTCGCATCTTCTGTTATCATTTCAATCGGTGTTTCTGTATTCGTTAACCGAATAGCGGAATCGTCAAATGAAACGGTTTCGACATATTCTCTTTTCACTTTTTCATTTACATACCAAGCACCGCTAAATAAGGATGAGAATAAGCATCCTGCGACAAAAATCTTTGTTTTGTGCATGGAATCACCTCAACTTTAGGATGCTCTTCAGACTTTTATAATATACAAGTGAGCAGAAATTTGTTATCATTTTTATGTTCATATGAACTTGAAATGAGCATTATTTGATATCATTTCATAGTTGTCCACAATCTGGAACATAATAATCAGTAGCATTTTTTTATAACTGATCGACCAGATGAAATAATGAATACTGTAAGGAGGTTAAAAAATGACGTTATTACACGTGGCCATCTTATCACCATTTTTACTTGCCATATTTATTCCATTCCTGTATAAGTTTTTCCGTCAAGTACATACAGGTTGGTTTGTGTTAGTATTGCCAATACTACTCTTTATTTACTTCGTACAATTTATTGAAGATAGTATGCACGGACACAATATCCGTCAAACTGTGGAATGGATCCCTTCTCTCGGTATTAACTTTACAGCATACATAGATGGTCTAGGACTATTGTTTGCCTTATTAATTTCGGGTATCGGTGCATTAGTTGTTCTTTATTCAATTTACTATCTTTCAAAGGATAAGGAACAGTTAAATACCTTCTATGTATATTTGTTAATGTTCATGGGAGCTATGCTGGGAGTTGTCTTGTCAGATAACTTAATTGTCCTTTACACTTTCTGGGAGTTTACATCTCTTTCTTCCTTTTTGCTTATTGGATATTGGTACAAGAGAGAAAAATCTCGTTATGGTGCACAAAAGTCAATGATCATCACTATCTTTGGTGGACTTCTCATGCTTGGTGGTTTCATCATGCTGTACATCATGACAAATACCTTCAGCATTAGAGAAATTATTAGTCAGGTACCTCAAATAACAGATCATCAGTTATTTGTTCCTGCCCTTATTCTTGTGCTTTTTGGCGCATTCACTAAATCGGCTCAGTTCCCATTCTATATTTGGTTACCAGACGCGATGGAAGCACCTACACCTGTTAGTGCCTACCTCCATTCTGCAACAATGGTAAAGGCGGGGATTTATTTAGTCGCACGGTTTAGCCCAGTGTTCGCTGGTACACCAGAATGGTTCTGGATTGTTTCTTTATTCGGAATCTTCACGATGTTCTGGGGATCATTTAATGCAGTAAAACAAACAGACTTAAAAGGTATCTTAGCTTTTTCTACTGTCAGTCAATTAGGTATGATCATGTCCATGTTCGGGATCGGATCTGCCGCTCTTGTACTTGATTCAATAGATAATAGCTACTATACAGTAGCAACCCTTGCGGCTATCTTCCATTTGATCAATCATGCAACCTTTAAAGGAAGTCTATTTATGGTCGTCGGTATTATTGACCATGAAACAGGTACACGTGACATTCGAAAGCTTGGCGGATTAATGAGTCTTATGCCAATTACGTTTACGATTTCAATTATCGGTGCCTTTTCAATGGCAGGCTTACCACCTTTTAATGGATTTTTAAGTAAAGAAATGTTTTTTACAAGTATGATACGAGTACTTGAAATGGATGTATTTAATGTAGAAACAATTGGGCTTCTATTCCCGATTTTTGCTTGGATAGGAAGCATCTTTACCTTTATCTACAGTATGGTATTAGTCTTTAAAACCTTTACTGGAAAATATCAGCCAGAAAAGCTTAAGAAAAAACCACATGAAGCACCAATTGGGATGCTTATATCACCAATTATTTTAGCTTCACTTGTGATTATTTTCTTCTTCTTCCCTAATATTTTAGCTTACACCATTATTGAACCTGCAATGGCTTCAGTTATACCGGCATTATTAGGCGATGAAGGACATTTCCATGTTCATATTTCACCTTGGCATGGCTTCACGGTAGAGCTATTTATGACAATAGGTGTGGTTGCCTTAGGAATACTGGGCTATTTATCACTTACAAAATGGAGATCTGTTTATGGATTGTTCCCAGAGAAGCTTACCCTTAACAAAGGATATAATGCAGCTTTGGAACAGCTTGATAAATCCTCTTTCCGTCTAACAAGATTTTATATGACTGGATTTATCAGAGATTATCTAGCTTATATTTTTACGTTCTTTATTCTTATTTTAGGAACATCTCTTGTTCTAACTGACGGGTTTTCCTTTTCATTAGCTGATACAGCTCCAGTTGGAA
Source organism: Metabacillus sp. RB-C-LZQ-3-1 (assembly GCF_058315175.1). Taxonomy (NCBI): domain Bacteria; kingdom Bacillati; phylum Bacillota; class Bacilli; order Caryophanales; family Bacillaceae; genus Metabacillus; species Metabacillus sp. RB-C-LZQ-3-1. Next base: position 58,473 of record NZ_JBZFLI010000012.1, read on the forward strand.
TATATGAGGCAGTTCTTGCAATCGTCATGGTGATTGGTACAATTACTGTTTTATTTTCTAAATCACGTTTAACAGCAATTATTGCGTTAGGCTCAGTCGGATATTCATTATCTCTGTTCTTCGTTTTATTTAGAGCACCTGACCTTGCACTTACACAGCTTTGTGTAGAAACTGTCTCTGTAGCTTTATTCTTACTCTGCTTTTATCATCTTCCAGAGTTTAAGAAAAAAGAAAAGAAACTGCATTTTAAATTAACAAACCTCATCATTTCACTTGGAGTTGGTACGATTGTTACACTTATTGCTTTATCTGCAAACAGTCAGCGTGTAAGTGAAACCATCTCAACTTACTTTGTTGAAAACAGCTACAAGCTTGCAGGCGGAAAAAATATGGTTAACGTCATTCTTGTAGACTTTAGAGGATTTGATACTTTATTTGAAATAACAGTACTAGGAATTGCTGCACTAGGAATTTTCAGTATGATTCGTTTACAAGTCAGAAAGGGGGAAGAAGGGTGAAAAAAAATGTTAAAACAAATGATGTCATTTTCCAAACAGCCACAAAGGTTGTTGTGTTTATCATCATCATTTACTCATTGCATCTCTTCTTTTCTGGACACTATACACCAGGTGGAGGCTTTATCGGTGGATTGATGACGTCGTCAGCATTCGTTCTTTTACTGCTTGCATTTGATATCAAAACCGTAGTGAATACACTACAGCTTGATTATATAAAGCTAACTGCTGTTGGATTACTCATTGCTGTACTTACTGGAATTGGGTCATTCGCCTTTAATGTTCCGTTTCTAACTCATACCTTCAGCTATGTTGAATTACCGTTTCTTGGTGAGACAGCATTAGCTACAGCTGTTTTATTTGATCTAGGTGTATATCTTGTTGTTATTGGTGTAACCATGACCATTATTCAAACGATTGGAGAGACGGAATAATGGAAGTATTAATGTCAATTGTTGTTGGTGTTTTGTTTTCTGCCGCTGTTTATTTAATGTTATCTAAGAGTTTATTACGAATTATTATTGGTACTGGACTACTTAGTCATGGCGCCCATTTACTTATCTTAACAATGGGCGGACTAAAAAAAGGGGCTGCACCGCTGCTTGGAGAACATGCAGAAGTCTATGTTGATCCACTTCCACAAGCATTGATTTTAACTGCGATCGTTATTAGCTTTGGGGTAACATCATTTTTCCTTGTTCTTGCGTATCGTTCATACCAAGAATTAGGAACAGATGATATGGATCAACTAAGGGGAAATGATCAATATGAATAACTTAATTATTTTACCTATTGTCATCCCATTACTGATGGGAATCATTCTAATCTTTTTCAATAAACAAATAAAAGTTCAAAAATGGCTAAGTGCCATTGCTTCCTTAGCAAGCATTATCGTATCCATTGTCATTGTTCACACCGTTCATGTTGAAGGCATTCAGACATTGGAAATTGGAAATTGGGCACCCCCATATGGAGTTGTACTAGTAGCTGATATGTACGCTAGTTTATTAGTGTTAACTACAGCAATTATTGGGTTTACCTCGTTGTTGTTTGCTTTTTCATCAACGACAATTGAAAGAGAAAAATTTTATTTTTACCCAGCTGTTCAATTTCTATTACTAGGTGTTACAGGCGCGTTTTTAACAGGAGATATTTTTAACCTGTTTGTTTTCTTTGAAGTGATGCTTATGTCATCCTATATGCTGATCGTTTTAGGCAGTTCAAAGAATCAACTTCGGGAATCTTTAAAATACATTCTTGTTAATGTTATCTCTTCTGCCCTATTCGTTATCGCTGTTGCTTATCTTTATGCTTTAACAGGAACATTAAATATGGCTGATTTAAGCGTAAGAATTGCAGAAATGGGTCAATCCGGACTATTAACAGTCATCGCCATTCTATTCTTAGTCATTTTTGGACTAAAGGGTGCGATATTTCCGTTATATTTCTGGCTACCTGGTTCGTACCAGGCACCACCAGCTGTCGTAACAGCCCTTTTTGGAGCGTTACTAACAAAGGTGGGTGTCTATTCCATTACACGTGTATTCACTCTTATTTTTTATCATGAACCTTCCTTTACTCATGAGATTCTCGCATGGTTGGCTGCATTAACGATCATTTTTGGTGTCATCGGTGCGATAGCTTATTGGGATATTAAAAAGATTGTCATCTATAATATCATCACAGCTGTAGGAGTCATTCTTTTTGGAGTAGCGGCAAATACACAAAACGCTATAGAAGGATCTGTTTATTACCTTGTTCATGATATGATCATTAAGGGAGCGTTATTCTTCCTTGTCGGAGCAATTATTGCGGTAACTGGAACAAGTAATCTGCGTAAATTTAGCGGCTTGATTGCCAGCCATCCTTTTTTAGGTTGGATGCTATTCATTGCTTCTTTATCTCTAGCAGGAATACCTCCACTTAGTGGATTTGTAGGAAAGCTAAAAATTATTCAAGGTGGGTTTGAAGCCGGAGAGTATACAATCTCGTTTGTTGTTCTTCTTTCAAGCTTGTTAGTTCTTTATTCTGTGATGAAGATATTTATCCATGGATTTTGGGGAGAGCCAAATAAAGAGGCAATCACACAAACATCACCAAAAGGTTTGCTATTACCAATTGCTCTCTTATTAGCTTTATCTGTTGCGTATGGTTTCGGTGTTGAATTTTTATCACCTTATATATCTCAGGCTGCCGATACTCTACTTGATCCATCAATCTATATTCAAGCCGTATTGAAGGAGTAGTGCATATGGCATTTCAAATTTTACTCAACGTTTTTCTAGCGTTTATCTGGATGTTTCTTTCTAATGATTATTCTTCTTTAGCATTTTGTAAAGGATACTTTTTTGGGTTTATCATCATCTTTGCATTAAGACGTTTCTTTGATCACCGCTTCTACTTTTTAAATGTTATGGCGGTCATCAGGCTTATTGGGATCTTCCTGATTGAGCTTATTAAATCGAACATCTCTGTATTAAAAGTTATTCTGTCTCCAAAGCTTGGATTACGCCCTGGTATTTTTGCTTTAGAGACAGAGCTCGAAAAAGATTGGGAAATTACGATATTATCTAACTTGATCACCTTAACTCCTGGAACGCTTGTTGTTGAGGTTTCTGAGGATAATAAAACATTATATATCCATGCAATGGATATTGACGATGTTGAACAAGCAAAGCTTGATATTAAAAATACGTTCGAAAAAGCAATTAAGGAGGTGAGCCGTTAATATGTTTATGATTATGATGACCATTTCACTGATTATCGTGGCAATCTCGACATTCTTATATGTTTATCGATTGGTGAAAGGTCCTACAACACCCGATCGTGTCATCGCTCTTGATGCAATCGGTATTAACTTAATCGCTATTACGGCCATTATCTCCATTGTTCTTAATACAAGTGCTTTCGTTGAAGTCATCCTTTTATTAGGGATACTAGCTTTTATCGGAACAGTTGCATTTAGTAAATTCTTGGAGAAAGGAGAGATCATTGAAAATGATCGAAATCAGTAAGTTCATTATAGGCTACCTTATTCTCCAAGGAGCATTATTGAGTCTAATAGCAGCGATAGGTGTCGTGAGACTGCCTGATCCTTATACTCGCAACCATGCCGCATCAAAAAGTGCGACATTGGGAATTATCAGTATTCTATTAGGGTTGTTTCTATATTACCTGCTCATTGATCATCATGCGAACTCGAGAGTATTATTAGGAATAATTTTCGTGTTCATTACTGCACCTGTAGCAGGACATTTGATTAGTAGAGCAGCCTATAATATCGGGGTCCCTCTCTGGAATAAAAGTGTTCAAGATGATTTAGCTAAGGCCCGTTCAAAACAAAAAAGTAGATGAGCAATATGCTCGTCTACTTTTTTATTACAGGAATTTTCAATAAGATAAATTATTTCTTCCTCTTTAAAATAGCTATTGTACATCTTGAAAGACAAATTAGTTCATTTTCTTCATCTACGATCTTAACTTCCCACACCATTGTTGTTTTTCCGCGATGTACTGGTTTGGCATAAGCTGTTACCGTTCCAGACTTCTTACCGCGAATGTGATTTGCATTGATTTCAAGGCCTACACAAGCCTCTGTTTCCTGATCTATTAAGTGAAATGCCCCAATGCTTGCTGCAGTTTCAGCCAAGGCAACAGAAGCTCCTCCGTGCAGCAGGCCAAACGGCTGATGTGTTCGATGATCAACAGGCATTGTCGCAACAACGACCTGATCTGTAACTGAGATTATCTCAATCCCAAGCGCTTCCATTAATGTATTTTTTATATTAAACTCCATGAAATCACCCCAAGAAACCTTTCGCTGCTGTTTACTCTTTTCTACTACTTTCTAAGTACAAATACTACAAGGATAAAATATCCGCATATTAAAAATAATGCAGGCCACACTGCCATAATGTCCATTATAACCTCCTATACTCGTAAAGGTATAAATAACATCATAAAGGATAAACATCATGACAATGTTGAGACTATGTTTAGATTTTGTAAAAGTTAAAAATTGTAAATCTAATCGATAATTCCATTAGATTTCGCAATCAAAACAGCTTCTGTTCGACTGCTAACATTTAATTTATTGAAAATAGAAGTCAGGCTGTATTCAATCGATCGTTTACTTAAATGAAGGTGATCAGCTATCTCTTGATTCGTAAATCCTTTTTCTACTTCTTGCAGGATCGCTTTCTCTCGATCATTAAACACTTGCTCCTCTGCTTCAATATGCTCTGCATCCACCTGATTTTGCAAAAGCAATTTTTGGAAATAATCATAAGGTACGACAATGTCTCCTTCTATCGCAAGCCGAATATATGTAAGAAGCTTTTGCTTTGATTCTGTTTTACTAATTGCACCATGAATTCCAAGTCGAAGCGCCTCTTCAAAATAATCATCAACATCATAACCAGTATAAAGTATAACTTTACACGCTTGTTTCATTTCTAATATCGTCTTAGAGAGCTCCATCCCATTGACTTCACCTAAGTTCAAATCCATTAAAATAACATCAAACGGAGAAAAATCCAGCTTTTTGAAGGCCTCCTCTGTATAAGGCGGATTTAAACAATCTACTTTAACTCCTTCTTCAGCCTCCAATATTGCCTTTGTTCCTTCCCTAACTGCCGGGTGATCATCGACAACTAATATATGTATCATAAGAACTCTCCTTTCAAAAACCATATTTATTAACCTTGCTACAATAAGACAATTTGAAAGTGAAGGTATTATTTCCCTTCATTTTCAAATTGTCTTATGACTAAAAGCCTTCAGACACTTTAAAAAAGAGACCTGGCACATAGCCAAGTCCTATTATATTTCAATGTCTAATTTTAGACCATTGTCCTTAGAAGTTTCAATAGAGAACGATCCCTTAAGGGCCTTAACTCGCTCACTTATTCCTGAAAGCCCCATACTCTCTGTTTTATCCTCCATATCACTAAGCTCAAAGCCAACCCCATTATCCTCATAATGAAAGACAATTTTGTCTTTAATACAAACTAAAATAATCAGGACATTGGTTGCCTGTGAGTGCTTATGTGCATTTGTGAGTAACTCCTGGACAATTCGGTAAATATTTAATTGTGCATCAATATCTAATGTTTTTGAAAAATTTCCCGTATTTAATCGAATATCAAAGTTTACGATTTCTTGATACTGAGCTACTAATTTGTTTAAGGCTTTTACAAGACCTAAATCATAAAGTAATTGTGGACGTAACTCCTGACATGTTTCTCTCGTTGTTTTAATGATTCGTGTCATGCTGCTGTTCATATTTTGAAGCTGATTTTTTAATCTCTCATCATTTGCTTCTGCAAGTGCTAATTCGCACTGTCTTTTTAAAGAGACTAAGTCCTGTAAAACAGAGTCATGAAGATCTTTCGCTAAGTTAGATCGTTGTTTTTCTTCTATTGAGAATAATAACTTTGTTAGCCAACCTGGATTTTCACCCTGTGTTTCAACCTTTTGTAAATGTTGCATTAATTCATCAATTTTCAAGAAATTTTCCAGCGAAACATTCGTATAAAACGATAACGTTTTTAACCATGATATTTCATCTCTTGTTAAGATCGGTGTATTCAATATTGATAAACAAACTAATACATAGCTTCGGTTGTCTGTTACACCAATATTAATAATGAACCCTTTGTCCACTTCGATAATCTTTCCTACTTCATTTGATACCTCTTTAATTTCAGACACATATTCACCATAATCCGCTTCCTTCGCATGTGGATCTATTGATTTAATATTCTTTAGCTTATCCACTTCAATAAAGTAGGCCCTGCTAACAAGTAACACATCAACAATTACCTGTTTCAGCTCAGAAATAACCTGATCTAAATTATTCGCTTTACGGATACTTTGAGTATATTTAAAAATACTATCCTGGTAATTATATTTCTCAGAAAACCGTTTTAGTCTGAACCTGAAGTCGAAGATTTCTTTGATGTAGAAAACTAAAATTAAAAAAATAAATGTAGCAATCGAAAGCTTAATTTGGTAAAAATCAGGATCACTTTCCTTTAGATTAAGCATGATCCCTACGATCACAAAAGTTGGAATAACCGCTAACAATGAGTAATACCTAATTCGACCAAGTAAAAATTCAATATCGTATATTTTTGTAGCTAAAAATTGATATACAAGTGAAAAAGGAATTAATAATAAAAATGCTGCTAAAAACGTTGGCGGGAAAACATAATCTTGAAAAATGATATATGGAATTACATAAAATAATAAAAATGGTGAAAATGCTAACACGTTTGTTACGATCAGTACTTTTACTATATATGCTTGCTCTGAATACTTAATTTTTTTTAAGCCAACAAATTTGAGTACAAAAGTCAAAACTAGCATTATTAAGAAAGAAATTAAATTAATTATTTTATTAGTTTGACTACTATACCCAATTACATCTTTAACAACTTCTAGTATTAGGTTAAATACTACTATTGAATAACCTAGCCTTATAAAGTTAAGATTAAATAGTTTTTTTCCAAGTTCAATAAAATATTGATATAAAAAGTGTAGGTATATTACAGGTACCAATAAAAATGTGCTTAGGTTAACATATCTACTAATAATATCACCTTTTGATGAACCTGTTGCACTAATATACGCTACTGCAATAATTAACAAGAAAAGATTTAATAGATTTGCAGATTTAAGATTTGATCTTTTATTTGATTTGTAAATGTAAAAACTACAAAATAAACATAGTGTTAAAACTGTAAAAGGAATAATTATTATAAGTAAACTTTGTGTACTAAAAATTGTTTCGTTTAAGATTGAATACTCTTTAATAACTCCATCTCTACTAAGGGAAAATGACTCAACTTGTTCAATTACATGATAATCAGCAATAGGTTTATGTTTTAAAGGATCATCACCGTTAACCTCAACAAGAACATCTCCTATTTGGATTCCTATTTTTTCTGCCCATGATTTAGGTTCAAGATTTGTTATTACGATCTCTTCATTTTCATTTATTTTAACATTAGCTCCAACATAGGGATGGTTAATATTCAGTGTTATTAAATATATAGAAAAGGATATACTTAAAACAACAAAGAATATAAATGTTTTGTTGAAGTTATTACTCATTACAAACACCCTTCTTAGCTTTATAACCAGAAAGTACTAAATAATTTTCCAGCTTCCTTAATCCCTTCAATCAATCCTAAAACATCGTCTAAATCTACACCTAGTAAACTAGCTTCTCCATTTACTACTTTTTCTAGTACCTCTGGGTTTTCAATAAGAAAGTTTACGATGTCTTGCATGGCTATCTCTCCTTGTTTTTTGGATTTAATTCTATAATCAAATGAGTGTTTAAGCGCTCACTTTGATTTTCCTCGATCGGTAATTGGCGGATCATACGAGTTGCTTTGTTAATCGCAATTTGTTTCATTACATTTAAGTATTGAGCGACACCTGCATCAATTAGTTTTTGTTTAAAGTTTAGTGAACTACTAAAGTATTCGTTGATTGGTTTACCGCTTTGAAACCCTTTTAAAATTTCTATGGCTTGATCGTTGTACTTTTTTTGAAGATATAGAAAAGCTAATGTTTTCTTTTGAGAAGATACATCATTTTTGAGTGGGTTAAACAAATCTCTAAAATCATTATCAATTTGTGCTGCTAGACCTATTTGGTATGAGTATTCCTCTACTAAAGGAGAATTTGCTCCAGCAAGTAGCATGCCGCTAATTGAAGCTAGGGCGATTAATGATCCTGACTTGTTTTTCATGACTTCTAAGCATTCGTCTTCAGTCAAGATCAAGTTTTTCAGGTCTACATGTTGTCCTTCCATTGCTTGAATTGAAAATTTCGTAAATGCTTCTATAATTTGAAGCTTATACGGAGATTGAAGGGATAAAACAGCTTGCTGGCCCAATGTATAAAGGGTTGTTGCAGCATTTAGAGATACTGGATGCTCAACTTTCATCCACGGCTCGTCCACATTATCTAAATCTTCAAGATCATCAAGCATATCAAAAGATAAAACCAGAAGCTCCACTGCAGCTGCTAAAAGAGCAATTTCCTCATCTTTTCCACTAAATGATTGGTGATGAATGATCGTTATCTGTGCAAATGGAAGTTCTTCTCTTTTCTCTAAAAAAGAGAGTAAAAGATTCTTTAAATCGGTATTTTTTACACATGAGGTAATAGAATGTTTCATATATTGCTTAACTAATGTTAAAGTTTCCTCTATCCCAACCACCCCCATATGCATATATTACTATATACCCGGTATGTTTAGTAGAAAAAGAATCTATTATACCTATTATTCTAATACATTTTTACCCCAATGACCAAAATATGTCAATAAAAAAACTTGGCATTCAGCCAAGTTTCTTAAGATACATTTAAAAATGCGTATTTATCATATTTATCAATACTTTTATTTAGTAATTCTAAAGACTCTTTCGATTCTTTTAGCTCTTTTTCAATTCGAAGTAATAGCTCTGTCATTTCATCGATTTTCTTCTGATTCACTTTTTCACGCTCCTCATAAATTGGTAACAAAATCAAGCCAACTTAACGTGTTTTCATAGTTTATTTTAATTCAAAAACGAATAAATGGCACCGAAAATAATCCGTAGGACTTAATGCGTGATACCGCAACAACAACGCAATAGTCCAAATTATACATTTTCAACACAAACTTCACTGTTCTTTTCACCTGTTTTTTGTCAGCTACACTAATTTATTTATACTATTCGGTACCTATTACTCTTTATGAGGGGGGAATGTATGATCTTATTAGAAAATCTTCGCTTATCTACAAGTCCTAACAGCTATAAGTCCTTTATATTTAGAGGAATACAAAAAAAGACCCCTGTCTTTAACAAAGAGGGTCTACAGACTATTATTATACAGATAATATATTAGTTTCAAAAATCATTTGCGCCTCTTCAATTGCTAAATTCATAAGTTCAGACTTTCTTTCAATTGGTCCTTGATACTCTAAGGTGTAATCTTCTATACCTGTTTTTGAAAACAAGCATTCCATTGTTACTTTACAATTGTCTTTTTCCACCGAAAACAACGCAACCATCTTATCATCCAATACAAAAAATGTTGGCTGCTTACCCATTGAGTGTTCAAGACCTCCTTATAATGTATCGAATTGATGAGGACTTATATTTTGTCATTCTATACGTACATTTCTACAAAAGAGGTCTGTTTCCTTCTTTTCTTTTCAATTTCTATAAGAATATTCTATTTTTTTAGTACTTTATACCCTAAATTTAATTGTCCCAAAGAATCTGCTGTAATAGGATGAATAAACATAGTCAAATATAATGAGAATGAGTGCTAGTCAAACTAACTAGCACTCATTCTCATTAATTTAGAAGCCCATTCTATCGCTTGAATATAAAAATGATTGATTACTTCTTTTGGAATTGGCAGATCTTTGATATCCCAATCTGTTTTCTCGATTTTGATAGACCATCCTAGCACCTTATGCAAATCATTTTCTCTCCCCAAAAGAGCGTCCTGAATTTCATCTGAAAGGGGTAAATCTTTTAAAACTTCAGTAATACTTCTATGCATCAATGTATCAATTAAAGAAAACATACCTGTTAACATATAAGGAGCAGAATGCGAATGTCCAAGATAATGTGCCATTTGTTCACATAATTTCCCACGTACTAAAGACAATTTAATAACCTCATGCATGTCTTGGTCATTTGGGGTCTCAATACTCTTTAGTGATAAAACATAAATCCATTTCTTTAATTCATTAAGCCCCAGCAAAACAATGGCTTGTTTAATGGACTCAATTTTGTTTACAGGGCGAAATGCTGGAGAGTTTATCAATTTTAATAGTTTATATGACATGGAGATATCATGCTCAATGGAAGATGCAATCACATCTATATCTGGTTCTGCCTTTGATAGCTCCGCTAAAATATGATAATACGTTTTCAAATACACGGGGATATCATGACTGGAAATAATATACGGACGACTAAAAAAATATCCCTGAAAATAAGTATAACCAACCTGTTTTGCAAATAAAAACTCTTCCCTTGTTTCCACCTTTTCAGCTAGGAGTTTTATATGATGCGGGCGATATTTTCGTACCATTTCTCTTTGGATTTCCTTCGTTGTTTGAAGAAAATCAACTTTAATAATATCAATATACTGTATGAGCTTTGGAAAATGCTCAGCTTTCTCTTGAATGAGAAAATCGTCTAAAGCAATTGTGTAGCCTAAATCTTTTAATTCTTTACAAGTGAAGATCAAGTCTTCATCTATCTCAACATTTTCTAATATTTCAACAACAATCGAACCAGGATTAAAAAAAGTTGGTACCTTTGATTTTAATAAGCTTTCAGTAAAGTTAACAAAACATTGTTTTCCCTCTGAAAGGTCATGCATGCCGATATTTAAAAAACTATTGATAATAACTTCCGTAGTTGCCTGGTCACCATCAATATTAGGAAAAGTATTTTCATTACTTCCTCTATATAAAAGTTCGTATGCAATGACTTCCTCTTTTAAATTAAATATTGGCTGCCTAGCGACAAAAACTTCCATCTTTGATCCCCCGATACAAAAAAACCAATAATTACAAGTAATTCCTATTTTACTACAGGAACCGTAATAATGAATCATTTATTTAAAACATTCATTTATTTATATAACTTTTTACCCTTTTCCTTTAATAATATTTATTTTTTTGGTTTTTGTACGACAAGTTTTTTATAAAGGCTCTTTTCTGAAACTTTGTTGCTATAAAATAAGTGTTAAGTATGGTTGATATCCACTCCAGGATGCTCGCTTTCCGTGGGGCGAGCGGTGAGTCTCCTCGACGCACAGCGTCTGTGGGGTCTCACCTGTCTCGCTACTCCCACAGGAGTCTCGCACCTTCCGCGGAAATCAGCCTAAACAGTTTTGTCCAAAGTACCTATTAAAAACAACAATCTTTTAGAAAAAAACCTTTATAAATTACTTAAAAATTTACATGTCAACTTGATCCATCCAAAAAAAGATAACCACAATGGAACACTGAGTAATGTAGCCCAAAGCATACCTTTAAAGAAGTTTTCTTCATACATACCTCTCACATCCTTTAAAAAGGGATCATTAGCTATATTTTTTCCATCCGGATATTATATAAACAAATAGAAAACGCTTACATTTTATGCATTTTCATTATTACTAACATATTCATCTATAACCTTTTCAATTCCTTTATAATCCCTTCATCATTTTCCAACATCGTTTTCAATTTCCTTCATGCTCACCCCACCTGAAGTATTATCATATAGTAGTTACATATGAAGGTAAGGAGTGAGGATTAATGCCTGCCATTGATGGAAAACAATACCTTGATCGAATGAATAAACTCAATCCTAACGTCTGGATAAAAGGTAAAAAAATTAATGAGAAACTATTTAAACACCCAGCCTATAAAGGAGCTATGCAAGCAAAAGCATCCCTTTATGATATGCAGCTATCACCTGAGCTGGTATCTAAAATGACGTACCTTTCCCCAACTACATCTCAAAAAGTAGGATTATCTTTTTTGCAGCCAAAGTCAAAAGAGGACCTCGAATCAAGAAGGTTCATGATTAGGACCTGGGCAAAAAAAACCGCAGGACTAATGGGGAGAACTCCAGATTACTTAAATACAGTCATGATGACCTTTGCCGCTTCTGCATCAATCCTTAAAGAGCAGGATGAAGAGTTCACCAAAAATTTACTAAAAATGTATGAATTTGCGCGTGAAAATGATCTTTCCTTTACTCATAGCTTTATCAACCCTCAAATAAATCGATCACTAAATTATGAAGAAGATTCAACACACCCAATTGCGGCAAGGATTGTCCAAAAGAAAGCTGATGGATTGATTGTGAAGGGTGCAAGAATGTTAGCAACTCAAGGAGGTATGACTGACGAGATTTTAGTTTTACCAACTGGACATAGTGATGAATACGCCTTTTGCTTTAGCATTCCAACAGATGCTGAGGGGATAAAATTCATTTGCCGTGATTCTTTTACTGAAGGAGAGTCAACATTCAATTATCCACTTTCTTCTCGTTTTCATGAAATGGATACAATGATTGTATTTGATCATGTATTAGTTCCATGGAATCGTGTCTTTTTTTATCATCGACAAGACTTGGCACATAAGCTTTTTTCAAGAAGCAGTTTTACACCGCATACTCTTCATCAAGTCATCATTAGACAAGTCGTAAAAACTGAATTTCTCCTTGGACTGGCACAAAAAATGGTTATGACCTTAAACATCGCAGAATACCAGCATATCCAAGACAAAATCAGTGAGATGATTATTGGATTGGAAACAATGAAAGCTTTACTAGACCGATCAGAGCTTGAAGCAAAGATTGATGAATGGGGAATAATGGTTCCAAATATTCACTCATTATTTGTTGCGAGTAACTTGTTTCCAAAGCTCTATCCTCGTATGGTAGAAATCATTCAATTAATAGGGGCGGGCGGCTTGGTAGCCATTCCTTCTGAGGAGGATTTTACATCAAGTTTATCAACTGACATCAACCATTTTTGTCAAGGATCTGCTTGTGATGCAGAGACAAAAGCAAGGTTGTTCAGACTTGCCTGGGATCTTACGATGAGTAGTTTTGGTTCACGCCAAACTCAATATGAGCGTTACTTTTTTGGGGATCCTGTTAGATTATCGTCAACCCTCTACAATGGATATCCCCGAGATCCGTATATTCGTGAGGTTGAGGAATTTTTGGAGTTAGATAAAGAGGCTTATTAGAGTCTTGGCCTCTTTATCTTGTCCCTATTAACTAATTTATGTTATGCCACTACATTTCACTTACCCACTGTTTTACCTTTCTAGCAAGCTCATCTGCTGTCTCCTGTTCTACATTTTTTACTAATGAAGCGACTAAACGATCATAGAGCTCATCCCTTTTTTCTTCATATGAAATTGTCGTAGACCATTCGATTTCAGGGACCGCAATTAAACTATATTCCTCTTTTTTATTTTCATAAATATACACATTTGTAATGTAGCTGTTTTCATTTTTCACATTCGCTTTTCTAATTTTCACTCTACTCATCCTTTCTTTACTCATGAAATTATTATAATCGATGCTCGTACGTATTTCAGCTTTCATCCACCTTAATGGATCTCACGAAAAATGAAAATGACAAGACATAACAAAAAAAGAACTGAAACAGAGTGTCCACTCCATATTTTTCAGTTCTTTCACTCTTAAAAATTAAAAAGATTACTTTGATCTATAACGTCACTATCATGAAAATTTGTTATGTTAAAAACATTTTGTGTATCAGTGAAATCTCCTGTATTGGCCGAACCAGAACCAAGGGACATCTTATTTGAAGCTTTAGGGGATAAACTAAAAGTATCTCCAACTTTAAATACAGCAGATTGATTAACATTATTTAATTGTATAGGACCAACAAAAGCAGGCATCCGTCCTTCTCCCTTTCTATTTGATGAACTCACTAGACTATCCTATGATAAAAAAACAGAAGGGTTCTTGCCTACCCATTTAAATTATTGCTAATGATTTCTTCCTTTGACTTTGCTCTTAATTTAATCAAACGAATCACATTTAATGTAACAGCTTTTAATACAGCATAGGTTGGTACAGCTAAAATCATCCCAATAATTCCACCAAAGCTTCCTGCACCAATTAATAATAAAATAATTGTTAATGGATGTGTGTTAAGCCGTTTTCCTATTATGAGCGGAGACAAAAGATTTCCATCTATCTGTTGTACAACGGTAACAACAATAGCTGCAAGCAATGCTTTTGTTGGTGAGTCCAGCAACCCAATTATAACCGCTGGGGCAGCACCAATAAACGGGCCCACATATGGAATAATATTCGTAATAGCTACTACAATTCCGAGGACTAAAGCATAATCTAAACCAATGATCGCATAGCCGATAAAACAGCCTAGTCCAACTGCAAGAGATACAATCAATTGCCCCTGTATATACGTAGCGAGTGTTTCATATAAGTCTTTTAAAATTTTCAATCCTTCTCCACGATAAGTTGTGGGAAACAGCTTTACTGCTTTTCCAGAGAATTTATGACCATCCTTTAACATGTAAAAAAGAATAAAAGGAACGGTGACAATCGTAAGTGTAATATTTGTTACAACACCTAATAATTTTGAAAAGCTTGATGTAATATTTTCTGGTAAGCTTGTTGCGTAACTCGTTAACGTCTGTTCCAATTGATTTAATGACACATATTCTTGTTCCATCAGCCATGTGAACCAATAAGTTTGGGACATATTTAAGATAAAGTTCGAGATTTCTCTTGCATATGTAGGAAAGTTATTAATTAAATCTGTTACCTGCTCTGAAACAATAGGTCCAATGAATGAAATAAAACCTGATACGACCCCAATAAATACGATATAAGGTATTAAAATAGCAAGTGTTCTAGGTACCCTATTTCGTTCAAGTAATTTTACAAGCGGATTAAAAATAAAAAACAAAATCCCAGCAATCAGTATTGGGAAGAACAAGGTTGAAGTAAAAACGATAATGGGTTCAAATAAAAAAGAAACTTTTGTACCAACATAGACAATTAAAAGCATTAATAAAATTTGTAATGTCCAAAAATGAACCTTTGATTTTAACACAATATTTCCTCCAGTTTTGATTCCTACCTTTTGTCAACATTATAGGCATGAAAACTAAACATTAACCTAAAGGTAAAATAAAGTATATAAATTTATACGTAAATAAACAAAAATCGTTTCAACAATTTGTCCTCATATATCTATAAATCTACATGATTCCCCTACTAATTTCCATTCTTTTCTTGTTAAATTATGTAACTCAGCTAACTGTACCTGACGTTATCCATCTCAATCTACATGTGTATGTAAATAGGTCAGTCTAATATTAAGACTGACCCTTTTCACTATTCCTCAACTTTTAATTGGAGTAAAGGTTCCTCATTCTTAACAGCTTTTTTTATTTCAATCGACCGTATAAGATGTCCTTCCATATCTAAAATGTGAAACTCATATCCTTCAAATGTTATGATATCTCCTCGCTTACTTTCTATGTTTTGTGTCAAAATCCAACCGCCAAGGGTATCAATATCTTCAGTATCAATGTTGATATGTAAGATATTATTTATATCATAAATTAATACCTTTCCATCTACAATGAAATGCCGATCTCCTTGTTTTTGAATGTCAGGTAATTCATCTTGATCAAACTCATCTCGAATATCTCCGACAATTTCTTCAATAATATCCTCTACCGTTACAAGTCCTGCCGTTCCACCATATTCATCTATTAATATAGCCATGTGCACTCGTTCTTTTTGCATTTTCACTAATAAATCATGGATGGGAATTGATTCAATCACTTGAATCACTGGACGAATATATTTTTGTATAGATGTATTTTTTCTGGCATTAGGTGTTAAATAATATAAATCGGTAAAAATCTCTTTAATATTGACCATGCCTAAAATATGATCTTTATCACCGTTTACAACCGGATAACGTGTGTATTTTTCATTTCTCATCAGCTCTAAATTTTCTTGGAACGTCTTCTCTACAGAGGTTGTCACAATTTCAGTGCGCGGCACCATGATTTCTTTTGCAATACGATCATCAAATTCAAAGATGCGATTAACATATTTAAACTCGGAATGATTAATTTCACCGCTTTTATAGCTCTCTGAGAGGATGATTCTCAACTCTTCCTCTGTATGGGTAAGTTCATGCTCAGAAGCTGGTTTCAATCCTAATAAACGAACAAAGAGATTTGCAGTTCCATTTAATATCAAAATAAACGGAAACATCAAACGATAGAAAAAAAGCAGTGGTCTAGCAACAAAAAGGGTGATGGTTTCGGCTTTATATATGGCCACCGTTTTCGGTACAAGTTCTCCAATAACAACATTCAAATATGTAATAAATAAAAAAGCAATAACAAATGACAAGACAAGACTTATTGAATCATTGATATTGAAATGATGGAATAGCGGATGTAATAAACTTGAGATTTTGGGCGTACCTAACCATCCTAAACCTAAGGCAGTCATTGTAATTCCTAACTGACATGCCGATAAATATCCATCAAGATTTGAGGTTACTTTTTTGGCAGCAACAGCAGCTTTATTACCTTCTGCAATTAGCTGATCAATTCTAGAGCTTCTTAATTTGACAATAGCATATTCTGAAGCTACGAAAAATGCTGTTATGGCAACAAGAACCGTAACAATAAACAAGTTTACGATATCCAAAATAAAGGGCTGATCATACATATCTCTATTAGACTTGTATCTCTCAATCATTCATATCATTTCTGATCAGACCCTGTCACCTCCTAAAAATAAGCTAAGGCGTTAATTCATTCGTTATCATCATATTATCTTCTGTCAACCTTTCAGTCAAACAATCTATGTGTTCTTCAGTCGCAAGTTATAAATGAAAACAGACCCTCTTTAGGTCTGCTTCTTTATATAGCCTAAACTGATTGCCGATATTCAGAAATAAACTGTTCAACTGTATTGTCCATTCGTTTAATTTCCTTTATAGCATCCTCATAGCCAATCTTTCGGTAATGGTGTTTACCAAATGGTTCCTCATCCATTTCATCTGCTAAACGGACAATTCGTTGTAATGAATTTTTTTTCATAGAATTTTCCGGTAAATATGAATCCGTGTGCAGGAGAATGGCAAGGGCAATATCCTTCGCATATTTTCGATCCTCACCTAGCCTGATTAAAAGCTTATGTGCACGTTCAGCGCCCTTAATTGCATGAATATCGTTTTTGACATATGCATCATAATCCCATTCCCCATTTTTATACCATTCATAATGCCCAATATCATGAAGCAATCCCGCCTTAGCGGCTATGTCAGGATTTACATCATGCTTTATAGCGAGCTCAACAGCATATTGGGCAACTGTAATCGCATGTGAAACACCGGAACGATTTAAATATTTTTGTGCAATTGGATGTGTAAAAACATCGATTAATCTAACTCGTCGCATGGTAACCCTCCTACATTTTTAGTCAAACCAAATATATAAATGTAACAATTTTCGTTTTATATTCAGAATAATCTAACACAAATAAAAAACATCTTCAAGAAAAACGTTATATTTTCTAACAATTACCGGCATTAGAAAAATAAGCTTTTATTATTTATATGAGTTAAACTGAAATTTGTAACATTTACTTAAACAAAATCGCAAGCCCTCTGATCAGCCCCGATAGGCAAAAGGCGCTCTTTGTCTTCAATTCCTGAATGGCTTATGACTAGACTAGGCGTGGATCTAGACACTAAGTACAAAATAGGAAACTCTCTGATCTTATAAAAAAAAGAAACCACATTGTAGTTTCTTTAAGTTAAGGTTTGAATGGAATATTCACTTCAAACATTGTAGAATTTTTGTTTGATTCCACATTGATTGTACCGCCATATTTGTGCACAACTTGTTTCACAATATTAAGTCCGTCTCCTCGTGGAACCCCACGCTTTTCTGCCTTTGTAGAAAAGCCTGCCTGAAAAATTTTATCCAGATTGGCCTTTGGAATCGTAGGCCCAATATTCTCCACTTTAAACATATATTTATTTTGAATAACGCGGGCCTCAACATTTATGAATCTCTCAGATTCAGCTCCTAAAAGAGTAGCATCAAATGCATTATCTATTAAATTCGAAAATATCTTTATTAAATCAATCGTATGTATATGCTTAAACAAATGATCATCAATATGAAGATGCATGTCAACTTTCTCATTTTGTGCTCTTGCCCATTTAGATTGAAGTAAAATAAAAAGGGCTGGGTTCTTAATGACCACAGGTAATTCCATTGTTTCTACCTCGGTTGTTAACGAATTCACATATTCATACGCCCTGTCCTCTCGACCAATTTTCATTAAGCCTTGAATGACTTGAATATGATTAAGAAAGTCATGGCGAATCGATCTCATTGTATGAAGCATGGACTGAAACTCAACTTGGTAAGTTTCCTCAGCATCTCCAACCTGTGAGTTCACTTTTCGTCGATACCAAATTTGAAAAGCTATAAAAACACTAAATGAAAAAAGAACTAATCCACCACTCATGATGAAAGATGGAAAACTTTTGTGCATGACTTCTTTTGTCAGCTTTTCAACTGTTCCAAGGTTTGACTCTATAACAAGAGATCCCTCATATTCCCCATCACTTTTTATGATAGGAACTGCTGACATAATCGAATGTTGATTAGACCTTTTTTTTATTTTAATAAAAAAGGATTCTTCCTTCGTAAACTGGTTTATAAATTCTTGAGAAAGTTTACAGCAAGCCTCGGTGGTTTTCCTATCGCTTTTAAGCGTGCTATATGCGCGAACGATTAATTCCTCATTTCCATCAGGTTGCACAATAAAAACATTTTCAGCCCCTAAGTATCGTTTCATTTCATTAAGTTGTGCCTCGAGCTCTTTATTATGTTCATTTGGGTTTTTATATAAATCTTCCAAACTAGATTTATCCAAAAATTCCAAGGCTTGATTTGTATTTGAAATGGCTTGATAACCAATTGTCAGGTCAATCGTTTTACGTGTATTTGAATAAGTAGTATACAAATTAAATGCTGAGAACACCATTATAATAAAAATTGATACAGAGATAACGACGGCATACTTTTTATTTTTTCTATTTCTAATTTTCAGCCACCTCTGTCCCTCATTACTAGTCCACTAAATGATAAACTCTCTCATTTTATTATCTATTGTTAATATTACAACAGTTGACATTTTTTTGGGTGATTTTTTTCAAATTTTTTATAAATGAAAACAGGTTACAAGAAGAAATCCCATTTTTCTTTACGAATTATTATACTACAAAAATCACTTCTTTTGTCTTATCTAAAAACCAAACTTTTCTCCTATAAAATGAAACTTTCGTCAATAGGATTTCTTCACCACCCACTGATCGTTAGTTGAACCAATCCAACCTTTACGGGGAGTTATCCGCCACCTGCCCTCTTTGAAAACTCAGATGCTTGGGGCAGGGATCTTATTGCCCGTTAGAGTGGGATAAAAATTCTTTTATATCGTATACTCTACCATTTTCTAACGGACCTGATAAAAGTTTTAGTAATGTCCTAGCAACAAAGCTTGGTGATCGTAGCAGCCCCTTTTCATGATATTCCTTAAATTGTTCGATTGAAGGGAATTCTTCCTTTGTTGCTTTTCTAATGGTTCCTTGCATATCTGTATCCATAATTCCTGGAGAAAATGCAATCGACGTGATGTTTGTATGTTTCTCTTCTTGTTCAATACCAACTGTTTTTGTATACATATTTAATCCTGCTTTTGTGCTGCAATATGCACTCCAGCCCGGAACAGGTCGATTTGCTGCCCCAGATGTTATATTCACAATCAGACCATCTGTAGAGGTTCCTTTTGTTTCTCGTACCACAGCCTCACTCAATAACATTGGAGTTAGGAAATTCAAATGAACATGTAATATTAATTCCTCATGATTTGCACAACCTGCTTCTTTTATCGGATTAACGGTACCTGCATTATTAATTAACGTTATTTTTTTTGCATGTTCCATATCTATTTTTGAAAATAACTTTTTTATCATATCAGGCATTTGCTGTAGATTGGACAAATCACATTCAATAAATGAAATGGGAGTTTGTTTTTCAGCAGCTATTTTTTCAAGGGAAGGGTTCACGTTTCTGGACAAACAAATTATGGTACAATCATGTCCCGCTATTTCTTTTACAATGGCTTCACCTAAGCCACGAGAAGCACCTGTTATAATATAATAATTCATCTATGTCAGCTCACTTTCGTTTGGATCGTTCTTCCAATTTCTTTTTCTTTTTTAGCATACGTGATACTGAAATGCAAGAAGGTCAATTCAACATTTTTGTCTTTGACAAACATGTATCTTAATACTAAGCTAAAATCAACATATACATATATAAATTGCTAAATAAAGTAGGGATAACATGACAGGATTTTCAAAAGACCCATTTAACTATCATTTTGACCGTTTAGAGGATGTAGCAGAAAAGGTAAGTGAAGTCCTTCAATGTCCAATTACAATCGAAGATGTGAACCATAGATTACTAGCCTACAGCACACATGACGACAGAACCGACCCTGCACGCATTTCTACTATTATTGGAAGGAGAGTTCCCGAAAAGGTCATTAATAGCTTATGGAAGGATGGAACCATTCCAAAGCTCCTAAGCACCGATGAACCTATTCGAGTAAAAAATATTGATGAAGTTGGCCTAGGCAACCGCATTGCGATATCGATCTGGAAAAATGACGAGGTACTTGGTTTTATATGGGCATTAGAAATTGAAAAGCAGCTCCAACAATCAGATCTTTTACTATTAAAAAAGGCGGCTCGAGCTGTAAAAAACAAAATGCTGAAATTACAAGTTCGAAAAACAAAAAAAGAGGAAAGAAATCAAGAGTTTTTTTGGAAGCTTCTCACAGGGCATGTCTCAACAAAAGACGAAATTACACAAGGCTTTCATGAGTTAAATTTATCTCTCCCCTCTCCGTTCTCTGTCGTTATTTATAAATTTCCCCAGGAAATTAATGATGAGGCAGAAAAGAAGCTATCTTACTTACTTCAAACAACTCAACAGGTAAATATATTATTATATACGTTTGATTATGATGAGCTCATTATCTTATTATCAGCAAAACACACCTCACCTCTAACAGATATCAAGCATTTTACGTTTTCAACCATTCGGCAGCTTAACGAGAGATATAACTTAAAAAATGTGACGGCAGGTATAGGAGGAATTTTTTCTGCCCCTAACTTTATTGAAAAAAGCTATAAGGAAGCTGTTGCTGTACTTTCACTTAAGAAGCGGTTTCCTAAAGAAACAACCGAATTAACTAGTTTTTCCGAGCTTGGATTTTATCAGTATTTAGATATTTTATATGAACAACGAAAAGAATCAGGCTATCAACATTATTCACTTACAAGATTAAAAGAGTATGATCAGCGTCACAGCACAAATCTTGTTCATACACTTGAAGTGTTTCTAGATCATGATAGTAATGTCCATGAAGCTTCAAAAGCACTTAATATTCATATTAATACATTAAATTATCGCCTGAAGAGAATTTCAGAAATCGGTGAATTAAACCTTAAAAACATGAACCAAAAGATCACGATCTACTTGCATTTAAAGCTAGAGCATATGTCTTTGTGATTTTTCACAAACAAGGTCAAAACCTTTCTCATTTTTAAACAAAGATATTTATTTGTTTTTTATTTATACTTGCATTAATAAATAGAAACAATATAAATATTGGCTTAAAAGGAGGAAGGTTTATTTATGATTATCGGGGTTCCAAAGGAAATTAAAAATAATGAAAATCGAGTCGCCTTAACGCCAGGTGGAGTTACACAATTGGTTGCATTTGGACATCGTGTATTAATTGAAGATCAAGCAGGTGCAGGAAGCGGTTTTGAGAATGAAGATTACCAACATGCCGGTGCAGAAATTATTGACACAGCTGCAAAGGTATGGGCGGAAGCCGAAATGGTTATGAAAGTGAAAGAACCTCTTCCATCTGAATATGCTTATTTTCGAAAAGGATTAATTCTATTCACATATTTACATCTTGCAGCAGAGCCTGATTTAGCCCAAGCCTTGAAGGATAGCGGTGTAACAGCCATTGCTTATGAAACTGTTACCGTTAATCGGACTCTGCCATTGCTTACCCCTATGAGCGAAGTTGCCGGACGTATGGCTGCACAAATAGGAGCGCAATTCCTCGAAAAACCTAAAGGTGGAAGAGGAATATTACTAGCTGGTGTACCTGGGGTTAGTCGCGGTAAAGTAACGATTATCGGCGGTGGTGTTGTCGGAACAAATGCGGCGAAAATGGCAATCGGCTTAGGAGCAGATGTGACCATTATCGATTTAAGTGCAGATCGATTACGCCAGCTAGATGATATTTTTGGTACTCAAATCAAAACGTTAATGTCAAATCCAATGAATATTGCAACATCAGTTGCTGAAGCTGATTTACTCATTTGTGCAGTATTAATTCCAGGGGCAAAGGCTCCAACACTTGTTACAGAAGAAATGGTTCAAGCAATGAAGCCAGGTTCTGTCATTGTTGATGTTGCAATCGATCAAGGCGGAATTGTTGAAACAGTTGACCATATAACAACCCATGATAATCCAACGTATGAAAAGCACGGTGTTTTACATTATGCTGTAGCCAACATGCCAGGAGCTGTGCCACGGACATCAACAATCGCTCTTACAAATGTTACCGTCCCTTATGCATTACAAATTGCCAATACAGGTGTATATCGTGCCATCAGTGAAAGTCCTGCCCTTCAAGCCGGAGTCAATGTTATGGATGGGGAAATCACATATAAAGCAGTTGCCGATGATCTCGGCTATGTTTACAAACCAGTTCCAGAGGTTTTACAAAGAGAACATTTAATGAACTAAAAAAGAATTGTGCTAAAAAGACAGATTCGTCTGTCTTTTTATATTGGCTGTTTTCGCAAACTTTGTTGCTATATAAGTACCTGCAAAGGGGTGATTGGAGCCTCCAGGATCTCAGCTCGCTTTCAGTGGGGCGGGCGTTGAACACTTCTACGTAAGGCTGCGCGCCTGTGGCATCTCACCTGTCCCGCTGCTCCCGCAGGGGTCTCGCACCTTGTACTCCAATCAACCTAAACATTTTTTGTTCTAAGAACTTATTAAAAACATCAAACTTTTAGAATAAAGCCTTTATATTTTCCTTCTTCACACAATATCCTTCATCATTTGTTTACTTTACCGATACAAATGATGAGGGGGTGAAAAACTTGGATATTGCTGCATTATCGATAGGATTAAAACAGGCTTCATTAAGTCAAAATGTTGGTATTGCTTTAGCTAAAAAAATCATGGAAACTTCACAGCAAAGTAATGAACAACTTTTAAAAACTATGGAAGCACCCCACCCTACCCTTGGAAAAAGCATTGATATGAAAGGGTAAGATATAAATCCCCATATCTATTAGATGGGGATTTATAAAACCCTTACGCTCATGCGACAATTCGTAACAATAAATTCCACTAATGTCGAAATTCCACTAACAATTACTGTTATATCACATCCATTATTTGGTAAAACTTGTACTATCAGGCAAGATTAGACAAAATCTTCATCTCAGTCTATTTGTACTATTACACATCCACGTCTTGCCTGCTATGTATAGTGAATTAGTATATTTTATAAATGCTATTTCATTATTTATAGTAATTTGACGAACACTTGATAGAAAAATAAATAGAATAATACTACCTCCGAATTAATAGTTGACAGTTATCCTTGGATAGCTGTCTTTTTTTATTCCTGTTTCATCATCTTTTAACGAATTTCATTTTTATCCAAGTAGTCAAAAGTCACTCAATCAAAACTGTACCTTTGCTCAAGCCAAGGGTTTCCTTCCATATGATAACCATTTCTTTCCCAAAAACCTGGGTGATTATGTTCTGTGAATTGAATCCCTCTAATCCACTTTGCACTCTTCCAAAAATATAGATGAGGGATAACAGCTCGTAGTGGATAGCCATGTTCGGGAGTTAAAGGCTCATCGTTATAGCTATGAGCCAATAGATTTGTTTCCTTCATAAAGTCATCAATAGATAGATTTGTCGTCCACCCTTCCTCTGCATGCAGAATGACATATTTCGCATGAGATTGTATGTGAACTTCCTCTAATAAATCGACTGTTTTAACTCCTTGCCAACTAGCATCTAGCTTAGACCAGCCCGTTACACAATGAATGTCATTTACAAGTTTTGATTGTGGGTAATTTTTCTTTATATCCTCTAAGGTCAGAAGCTTGGGATGATCTACTAGACCATATATTTGTAAATTCCATTTCGTAATATCCTCGTAATAAGGAACACTCCCTGTATGTAATATCGGAAATGTCGTTGTGACATTTTGATTCGGAGGAACCCTCCCATTGTTATGTGTTTTTTTCTGTTTTCCAAAATACATAGGATATCCTCTCCTGGATTTTATTTTTGTTAACTAATCATTAAAAAAAGTTGACATTCTTTCCTTTTCTGTATTATTCTTTTTTTAAAGATTTGAAAAAAGGGGGAGTATAAAATGAAAAGAAGGTTAACTACATACGATATTTCATTAGTTGGCATGTTTGCTGCACTAATGGCTATCGGTGCTAATATTACGTCTTGGGCACCATTTCTTCAAGTAGCAGGTGTTCCATTATCAATGCAGCCATTTTTCTGTATTTTAGCAGGGCTTTTATTGGGCAGCAGGCTTGGTGCATTATCAATGACCATTTATGCATTAGTTGGAATTGCCGGCGCCCCTGTTTTCGCTCAGTTTAGTGGTGGAATAAGTGTGCTCTTCCAGAGCACTGGTGGATTTATTTTATCTTATATTGTGACAGCCTATGCAGTCGGCAAAATTCTTGAATTAAGTAAAGAAAAGAAGCTTTCTGCTTTCTTGTCTGCATCATTTGTTGGAATTACACTTATCTACATGATAGGGACAACGTATATGTGGCTTGCGTTAAATGTATGGATGAATGCTCCAATGTCATATGTTGCTGCTTGGGGCATTATGGCATGGTTTATTGTAAAAGATGTTGCCTTTACAATTCTAGGTGCCCTGCTTGCACCTCGTATTTATTTTGCTGTGACAAAGGCAACGAATAAAAGAATCGCTGCGTAAGCTTTAAGTAACCTCAAAAAGCCTTTGTCAATTTGACATAGGCTTTTTTCTCTATCCTATTTGATACTTTTTTGATAATCTTCAATATACTGTTGCTCCTGCTCTGAAGACATGACACCAGTTGCTTTACCGATTGTCCCTCCTTGTATGCTCCAGATCGCATTATGATCCTTATCAGCTTGAGAGAAATCTCCTTCTTTCCAACGAGTTAAAATGTCCATTACTACTTCCTCATGTTCATATTGACCATTTTCTATTACGTTTATCAGAAATAAGATACGTTCATTCGTCATTTCGTAATGTAGCCATTTTTCATCTGCAATAACCTTTTGATGAGACATACCATGCATATAGTTGAGAATATCCTCTTCTGATAATGTTGAGTTTTCACTTCCAAATGGATTGTTATTCATGATTACTTCTTTTGATACGGCCTCTGAGGCGTTTGTGCTTTCCTGAACTTCCTCCTCTACTTTTTGAGAGGATGTTGAAGTCGCTTTTTGATTCATCATATCTACTAAAATATACCCCAAAAATCCAAGACTAATGGCAACAACTATGACACTAGCTATCATTAGCTTATGATTTTTTATCCATGCCATGGTAACAACCTCCCTTAGAAAAACTTGGCTTGTCCCGAAGGCTATAAACCTTCCTTTCACCAAAACACCAAACAGAACAAAATAGGCTAGTATTATCATACAATGGATAAAATAGGTTAAACAAGGAAAGACTTTGTCGAAAAAAATCAGATTCATATTTTTTTCTATTTTATATGGTTTTATGTATAATGTTTACTAGTTTTGGTTATAAAAATAGTAGAGTAAATGAAAGAGGTGTAAAAATGAAAGCACTTGTTGTAAAGAAATATTTCTTAGATATAAAAGATAGAGAAGAATTTGAGAGAGAGATATTGGAGCAAAATCCTGAATTAGTAGAAACTGTACTAGAATGGGATGATGAAGAATTATTGGGGAAATTAAATATAATGAGAAAAAACTTGGTATAAAATGAACCAAGTTTTTTTCTCATGAAGACCTTTATAAAATAAGTGCTGCGATCCAACCAAATATAATTAGTGGAATATTGTAATGAACAAAGGTTGGCACACACGTATCCCAAATATGATGATGGTTTCCATCTGCTGCTAAACCAGATGTTGGACCAAGTGTACTGTCTGAAGCTGGTGAACCCGCATCACCAAGTGCTGCAGCTGTTCCTACTATCGCAATTGTTGCCATTGGGCTAAATCCTAACTCCAAGCATAACGGCACGAAAATAGTCGTAATAATAGGGATCGTTGAAAATGATGAACCAATTCCCATTGTGACGAGAAGGCCAACAATCAACATTAACATTGCCCCTAGCGCCTGATTTCCTCCAATCAGACTTGCTGCATCTTCTACTAGCTTCTCAACATGTCCAGTTTCTTTTAACACACTTGCAAATCCTGAAGCTGTAATCATAACGAAGCCGATGAATGCCATCATCTTCATTCCATTTGTCATCATCACATCTGCTTCATTACGCTTTAATATCCCGCCAAGAAATAAAATACTTAAGCCAGCCAGAGCACCAAAAATCATCCCTTCAACTCCAAGTTTCTGAGACAAATATAGTTGAACAGATAAAGAAACAAGAATTGCTAGAATGGCTACCGTAATACTTTTTTTCGAATAAACTTCTGTTATTTGTTGTCCAGATATTTCACGAGTTTCATATTGTCTTTTTTTACGATACGTAAAGAAAACGGCAATAAGTAGCCCGCAAACCATGCCAATAGCCGGGATAGCCATTGCAGTTGGAATGGAAGATAAAGATACAGTTAAACCACTTTCCTGCATGTTATTTTGCATAATTTCATGGAAAATAGCACCAAACCCTACAGGTAAAAACATATATGGTGTAATTAATCCAAATGTAATCACAGTTGCAATTAATCTGCGATCAATTTCAAGCTCATTTAACACCTTCAAAAGTGGCGGAATCAAAACCGGAATAAAAGCAATATGCACAGGTACTAGATTCTGTGAAAAAATGGCCATAATTAAAATCATTAAGACAATAAGTACCTTTGATAATGTTTTTCTTCTTGTTTCTCCATCGCGACCAACTACTTTTATAACACTAGACACCATGGCATCTGGTAGACCAGTTTTTGTTAACGCAACCGCAAACGCTCCTAATAGGGCATAGCTTAGTGCTACTGTAGCATTACCACCTAAACCATTGGTAAATGTCTCAATCGTTGCGGCTAAGCCTAAACCTCCTGTTAATCCACCTATTAAAGCTCCTATCACTAGAGCAAAAACCACATTTATTCTTAATAAACTTAAAACAAGCATAGCAATGACTGCTATTATGACTGCATTCAACGTCAATACCCCCAAAAACACTTTAGTTTGCTAATATGGTAGAGAATGAAACAACGGAGTTTAATTTATCATACTTTTTATAAATATGTCAATTGATATTTCAATATATTATCCTGCAACATAGAAAAGAGGATGACCAAGTCATCCTCTTTCTAGCATTTAAATATTGCTTTCAAACCTCTCTACAAAAGTTGCTAATGTTCTAGCCATTACACCTGTCGCACCTGAAGGACCTAGTTCGCTATCCTTTGACGTTGTTGCTGTACCTGCAATATCCAGATGTACCCATGGTGTATTCTCAGCAAATTCACCAATAAAAGTACCAGCCATAATGGCGTGACCTTCTCTTCCTGGCGAATTATTAAGATCTGCCATTTTACTGTTACGAACTCGTTTTTTATCATTTTCTGAAATCGGCAAACGCCAAACAGGCTCATCACATTCATGAGATGCTTGAAGAACTTGCTCAAATAGCACTTCATTATTTGTCATTGCCCCAGTTGTTTCAGTCCCTAACGCAATAATAACTCCTCCTGTTAAGGTTGCCACATCTACTAAATAATTAGCTCCATGAAATTTTGCATATGTTATACCGTCTGCTAGAGCCAATCGCCCTTCTGCATCGGTATTTAATACCTCAATCGTTTTTCCGCTTAAGGAAACAATCACATCATCTGGCTTAAATGCCCCGCCGCTAATCATATTGTCTGTTGATGGAATAACAGCTACAACATTTTGTTCAGGTCTTGTCTCACCAATAATCTCCATAGCCCCTAGAACAGCTGCAGCACCTCCCATATCTGTTTTCATGCCAACAATTCCATCCTTCGGTTTAATAGAGTATCCGCCTGTATCATAGGTAATCCCTTTACCAACAAGCCCGATGACATCAGTCCACTCTTCTTTTCCTTGATACTTTAACACAATCATTTTCGGCGGCTCTTCAGAACCTTTATTAACAGCTAACAGCGCCCCCATACCAAGACGCTCCATATCATCTTTTTCAAGGATCTCAAAGTCAAATTGGTACCTTTCGGCAAGCTCTACAGAATACGCAGCAAGTTCTGTTGCGGTTAAAAGATTAGGAGGCATATTGGTTAGTGTTCTTGCACTATTTGTACCCGTTCCAAATGCATACCCAACTTCCAAACTCGATTTTATTTCGTCTAGATCTCCATTCTCTGAAAAGATATGAACGGTTTCAATCATTTTTTCAGGTTCATTTGATTTTTGCTTATAATCTAAAATTTTGTATGTTGAAAGAGCAAATGCCTCAGCCATTGCATGGGCAACTTCTTGATCACAACTTTCTTCATTGTGAAAGGTATCAAGCGCAATGATGAGATTTTGATGTTTCGCCTTTTGAATCGTTTTAAATAACTCTCCAAATACCCTCCTTAATCCATCAAAGGAAAGCTTCTCTTTTTGTCCTAATCCAACAAAGAAAATCCGTTTAAAAGAAAGCCTTCCTAGGGTATGCAGCTTAGTGATTGATTTATATTTTGTTTGCAAATCCCCTTCTTTTAATAACTGAGATAAGTCTCCCCCTAATCTTTCATCTATCTCTTTTGCTAAGCCTGTTAATTTGCTAGTTTTTTGATAAAGTCCAATAACAAGTGTATCTTGCTGATCTATTTGTTCTAATTGATGATGTACTTTAAATACCAACATCTGCACCTCCATATATGTATACACTTTTATTTTAAAGCACAAGATGAAAAAAGTATAATGAATCAAATGAATAATAAAAGGTATGTTAAACAAATTCTTTAACAAGAAGGACTATTGTTATATGCTATAATGAAGAAAATATTTTTATCTATTTACAGATTAGAGAAGTTTTAGACGGTTGTATCTCCGGATTTAGATCAATGTGGAATTACTCTTATCATTCCTGTTTAAATAGATGAATACTTCCTAAGAATGTCAGAATGAAAGGAGCATAACATTGGAATTATTATTTAATTTTCCCTTACTGGCTTCACTAGCAGCTATTTTCTTTGCACAATTCATCAAGGTTCCGATCTATTTTATTGTTTCAAGAAAATGGGATTGGTCTTTAATCACGAGCACAGGCGGGATGCCGAGTTCACACTCAGCAGCTGTTACTGCCCTTTCAACTGGCGTAGCACTTGATCATGGTCTGGATTCCTCTATTTTTGCTATCTCAGCAGTATTTGCCATCATCACCATGTTTGATGCAACAGGAGTTCGAAGACATGCTGGTGAGCAAGCTACGGTTCTTAATCAGCTTGTCATAGATTTCAATAAATTTGTTGAAGAAGCAAAGGTATGGCCCCAAAAAGCTGATCAAGATAAACAAAAGAAATTAAAAGAACTGCTCGGCCATCAACCTATTGAAGTATTTTTTGGAGGTTTAACCGGCATTCTTCTTGCCTTGTTGTTACATTACTTTTTTGTCATGTAAACATACATAGCTGAATATAATAAGTATTTATACAAAAAAGCTAATGGCTGCTAACCATTAGCTTTTTGTTTTGCTTTTTATATATTTTTGCCTAAATACCTGCATAGATTCTTCTTCATTTAATTTTTTTAACTGTTCTTCTGTTAACTTCCCGTCACCCATTTTTACCACATACACATCTAATTGTTTTTTGCCCCAGTTAGCATAAACATCATTTACTGTTTCATAGTAGAGATCTAATCGATTCCCCTTAATCGCCCCACCTTTATCTGCTACAACTCCATAGCCATACCCAGGAATAAAGAGAATGGTTCCTAATGGAAAGACATCCAGGTCTGCTGCAACAGTTGAATATAAATCACGTTTTACTTTCACACCTGAGTATGTAATTCCGTAGCTTGGGTGATCTGGATGTTTTCCTGTTGATTCTACTCCAGCTGTATAGCCTGTAGCAACTACCTTTTTTACAGGATATTGTGACCAGTCAATGGCTTCTTCTAATGATACCTCTTGATTTACAGTCTCAACACTTGAAGATATCTCTGTTTGTACTGATGGTTCACTATTCATCGACTTAAATGTAAGTCCTAAAAAGCGAAATCTGCCATCGTTTTCACCTAAAGGCTCATCTTCAATATTTGCATGATCTTTATTGTACCAATTGACTACATCCTTAGCTTCTACTCCTGAAATAACCTCAAAAGTTGTTGTTAATGCACCAAGAAATAATATCGACATGAAAAGCCTTCTACATACTCTTTTTATACTGATCATATATTTCCTATTCACTCCTCTCACAAATCTATTCGTTCCCAATTTGCTGAGGAAATATTCACTTTTAACAGGAAACATATTTTACCAGTTTGAAAGCTGACAATTCATTTCTCCATTATCTTTGAATCCCAAAAACCATTAAGCCCTTCTGATAAATAACAAAAAGGCTGGTCATCAATTAGATGATGACCAGCCTTTTTGTTGCCAAAATTAAAACATTTGGTAGCCTCTTTTTCGGAGCATCTTAATGATCACTCCTGAAAGAATGGCACCAATTAGCCCGGATGATAAAATCAATATATCTGCTAAAGCTAATGACAGAATTTTATCACCTAAAGCTGAAAAAGAAGCACCAGGTTTTTGAAAATATTCTATAAATCTCACATTATCTATAATAAAAATACAGACAATTGGGTACACAATTGCCATAATCCAAGACATGCGTAAAAGCATATTTAATAAAAATCCAATACCAAAAAATAAAACTAAAAATAATAGCATTGATATTAGTAAAACAGGTAAGCTTAACATGTCTATCACCTCCATTACACCATTTTAAGTGTACTGAACAATAGATAGACAGTCAATCCTTACTCAGTGAACGTTTTATGACTTCTTCCCTGTTCCCTCACAGCTATTGCAAGTTTCTGAGCCACCTAAGATCAATTGAAAATACCCTTTTCCAGCACAGTAAGGACATTCCTTCGTCTCTACCTTAGTTGTTGTACTCATTATCGTCTCTCCTTTAGGATTGAAATGGTTGTTGATACAATATACCAATTATTCTGACAATGATAAAGGAAGAAAATCTTACAAAAAGGTTTATGTAAGCGAATACAATATATGTTTCCTTTGCAATACTCCGGAATTCTTATTTTTTAGAATATTATAAAAATAAAGTGTATGACCTATACCCGAATTGGTCCCCAGGATGAAAATAATCGTATTTCATTAATTTAGACTCAATTTTCATTCTGGCCAAGTCTTTTAGTAAGTTTGATGAATCAGAGTTAACTTCCAGTTCATTAGGCTTCATAAAGACTGCTTCTTCTATTTCTTTCTCTTGAACGAAAATTTCCTTTGTTTTAGCCATTAAGAAAAAAATAATCATATTGTCACTAATGTGTTCTCCAATCACACCCGACCTAATTCCAACGACTCCTTTAATGGTTGTACTGATTCCTGTTTCTTCTTTAACCTCTCTTAATACCGCTTCATCTACCGTTTCACCCTGATTAACAAATCCAGCGGGAAAAGACCACATTCCTTTTAGCCCACCATATCTTTTTTTCACTACAAGCCACTCACCATTCTCATTCTCAACAATACCTGAAACGGCAAGCCATACGTTGCCCCTTTTAGACTGACTCATGCCTTCACTCCCTCTCTAATTCATTCTATCATGTGAAAATGGGAATAAAAAAGACAAGAGCAAAAGCCCTTGTCTTTGAGAATAATCTTAAAGGATGTTAAATTTACCTTTTTTCAATACTAATGAAGGACCACCAACCATGTATAATGCACGGTTATCAATCATTTTTTTCATAAATGATGCCTTTGTTCCAACAAGTTTTTTACCAAATACAACACCAACTGCATCGTCCTCACCAAGTGAAGCTACAGAACCTTTAATATCTGGTGTGAATGTAGCCATTTCACCACGGCCGCGAATCGCTACTGCTAAGTTTTTCGCACATGTCTCACCTTGTTGCATTGCGATTTGAGCAGTTGGAGGATATGGACGATTGATTTCTTCATTAATAATTAATGAACAATCTCCAATGATAAATACATCCTCATGTCCTGGAGCGCGTAAGTAACCATCAACTTTTACACGGCCACGCATGTTTTCAAAGCCAGCTTCTTCCACAACGCTGTTACCGCGTACACCTGCAGCCCATACAACTGTACCAGCTTTAATTGTTTCAAGCTCCTCGCCTTTAGCAACAATGATTCCATCTTCGATACATTCTTTAATTGCTGTACCGATCATGAATTCTACACCTTTCTTTTGAAGGTGATTTACTGCATAATCAACTAACTCAGGATCAAATCCTGGAAGTGCTGTTGGAGCTGCTTCAACACAGATAATACGAACTTTATTAAAGTCAATATCGTACTCTTTGCAAAGTTCAGGAATTCTGTTTCCAAGCTCACCTAAGAATTCGATACCAGTGAATCCTGCTCCACCTACAACGATTGTTAAGCGCTCATCTTTTTTCTCAGCTTCCATGTTGTACGTAGCAAATTGATATTCAATATGCTCACGTAATTGTCTTGCTGAATCGATGCTTGTAATACCAAATGCATATTCTTTTAATCCTTGAATACCAAAAGTTTCAGGATGTGCACCTAATGAGATTACTAAATAATCGTACTCAACCTCACCATTTTCTAAAACAACTTTCTTCGCTTCTTTATCAATTGAAACAACTGTATCTTTTACAAACTTCACACGGTTGTTATCAATGATGTCTTTAATTTGGTAGCGAGCACGATCGTGATGCAACGTACCTGCTGAAGCTTCATGCAACCATGTTGTTTCATAGTGATAATCATTTTTATTCACTAATGTAATTTCAGCTTCATCAACACTGATTTGTTTCTGTAAACGTGTAACTGTAATTAATCCACCATAACCTGCACCTAAAATAACGACTCTTGGCTTTCTCACCGATACATCCACCTTTTCCATAAGATTGTTGTCAAAATTCGAATGATGTTATTACTATAATCCACCGAATCACAACATTTTATTTTATTTAAGAGATAAAACTTTGTGAAATGATTCACTTACCAAAACACACGTTGGTTATTTTCTCTTAGAAATACATATAAATATATATAATTACACCTATATTTCATAATATCTATACTATCAATTTTTTTCAAGTAGTTTTTTCTTACAAGGTAGTATATTTTTTTTTGAAAATACATTATAATTTAGAATATTTCGTCTATTTTTTAAAAAATAAGATTATAAAGGATATGAGACATGAAATAATGAACTTAGTTATGATAAGATTTTTACATAGATGTGAAGAGGAGGATGTTATGTGAAAGAAGATACGAAAGTTTATGATATAACCATTATTGGCGGAGGACCTGTCGGGTTATTTACCGCTTTTTACGGTGGAATGCGACAAGCGAGTGTAAAAATTATTGAAAGCCTTCCACAACTAGGCGGACAGCTTTCTACATTATATCCTGAAAAATACATATATGATGTTGCTGGCTTTCCAAAGGTAAGAGCTCAGGAACTTGTTAACAATTTAAAAGAGCAAATGGGGCAGTTTTCCCCTACTGTCGTTTTAGAACAAGCAGTAGAACAAGTTGATAAAAAAGCAGATGGTATTTTTAAGCTTACAACGAATAGTGAGGTTCATTATACAAAAACAATTATTATTACAGCAGGTAATGGCGCTTTCCAACCTAGAAAATTAGAACTTGATGGTGCAGAAAAATATGAAGGCCAAAACTTACACTATTTTGTGGATGATTTATCTAAATTTTCCGACCGAAATGTAGCGATTCTCGGCGGCGGTGATTCTGCCGTGGACTGGGCACTCATGTTGGAGCCTATTGCTAAAAATGTAAAATTAATTCATAGACGTGATAAGTTTAGAGCTCATGAACATAGTGTTGAGCTTCTTAAAAAATCAAAAGTAGATATTCTAACACCATTTGTCCCATCTGAAGTTATTGGTGATACATCGATTAGACAATTAGTTTTAGAAGAAGTAAAAGGTGACCGTAAAGAGGTCCTCGAAATTGATGACCTTATTGTGAATTACGGTTTTGTCTCTTCACTTGGGCCTATCAAAAATTGGGGCTTAGCGATCGAGAAGAATTCAATTGTTGTAAATTCAAAAATGGAAACAAATATTGAAGGAATCTATGCAGCTGGCGACATTTGTACGTATGACGGAAAAGTGAAGCTTATTGCAAGCGGATTTGGTGAAGCACCTACTGCAGTTAATAATGCAAAAGCCTTTATGGATCCAAAAGCACGAGTCCAACCTCTTCATAGCACGAGTTTGTTTAATTAATTAAGAAAAGCGCAAAGCTCTAACCATTCGGCAACAAGCATAAGGCGTGGCGAATAGGAATAGAAAGTGCTTTTCACCTTCAATTTCTATTTTACTAGACCTAGAGCCGGTGGCGCCTGGAGCTAGACACTAAAACTAAGTACCAAACTTTTATATATGAAAAAAACGACTACTAATTCAGATAGTCGTTTTTTTCATGATTAACACTCCTCTGGAGTACCAGTATTTGTAGCTGTTCTAAATGATGATCCGCATCCACAACTTGCAATCGCATTTGGATTATCAATTGTAAATCCGCCGCCCATCATCGATTGTTTAAAATCGATGATTGTTCCGTTTAAAATCGGCGCATCTTCTTTTTTAATAAGAATCTTCATACCATGCTGTTCAAGAACTTGATCATCTTCACTTATCTCATGCTCAAAGCCCATACCATAGGAAAGGCCGCTACAGCCTCCTCCCTTTACACCAACACGAAGATAGGCATTTTCCTCTTCATGTTCTTTCATCATATCTTTTATCTGATAAGCAGCCGCTTCTGTAATTTTGACAATGTCGCTCATATTATATACCTCCTTGCTTTTAATGAAAGGATCTATTTATAGTATACATCTTATAGATCTAATCACTCAAATAATTCACCCTATTAGACATAATTCATATCTTTATTTTATGAAAAATGTTCCTGTGCAAACAACCTCTGCCGGACCTGTCATTAAAACATTGCCAGTTTCAGTCCAATTAATAACAAGATCTCCACCTGAAAGGTGTACGATTGTTTCTTCTCCCTGTGACGTATGGCCATTTAATACAGAGGAAACCACTGCTGCACAAGCTCCAGTACCGCAAGCTTGGGTAACACCTGACCCCCTCTCCCATACTCTAAAGTGCAGCTCATTATTTGAAACAACTTCTACGAATTCCACATTTACCCCTTCCGGAAAACGTTCATCTTTTTCTACAACTGGACCTAATGTAGTTACAGGGGCCTGGTTGATATCATCTACATAGAAAATAAGATGTGGATTCCCCATTGAAACTGCTGTCGCACGGTATTCTTGCCCGTCAAACTTTATTGGTTCATTGATTGCTTTTTCTTGTTCAGGACCTGCCATTGGGATCTCTGACTTTAATAATCTTGGTTTTCCCATATCTACTGTAACAGACTCTACTACATCTTTTTGAACATGAACTTGCGCTTCAACAAGTCCTGACAGAGTTTCAATTTTGAATGTATCAGTTGTTACTAATTTATGTTCATATGCATATTTGGCAACACATCTTAACCCATTGCCACAATTTTTCCCTTCTGATCCATCGTTATTAAAAATGCGCATTTTCACTTCTGCCTGATCAGAAGGGCAAATAAGAATTAACCCGTCAGAACCAATTCCAGTGTATACACTTGATACTTTTCTTGCGATCTCAGGCAATGCCTCCTCATGAAGATTTTCTTCAAAAAGGTTCACATATATATAGCTATTACCTAATCCGTGCATTTTTGTAAATTGAAATGAACTCATCATACGCCTCCAAAAGTCTTTATTTTTATTAGTATAAAATGTTGGAAAAATGAAAACAATAGAAACATCCCCCGTTTGATAAGTAAAAGCTTCCTGGATGTACAGGGAGCTTTTCTTTTACCTAAGAGGACTTTTAACCTATAAATCCCGAAAAACTAGTCCTTTTTTCATAATATTCTGTTATAATCAGAGTATTGAATACTCGCTCATTAATCTACCAGGAGTGATCTCTATGATTAAAGAACCGGAATTCCTATATGAACAAAAAATTAAGTGTAATTTTTGTGAGAATAGATATATAACGAAAAAGGTGCGGTCACGTTTTATTCGTGCTCACAAACATGATACTGATTTCTGTTCATTCTATATATCCACAAACCTGAATCCTCTTCTATATTACGTTTCGGTTTGCCCGAAGTGTGGATTTTCTGCTTCTGAAGAATGTACAGACTATTTCCCTCCAAAATCAAAAGATCTTATTCAACATAAAATCTGTGATAAATGGGCTGAAAAAGATTATGGACAAGAACGTACATTGGACATGGCGATTAACTGCTACAAATTAGCCATCTACTGTGCAACGATGAAAAATGAAAAACATATTGCACTTGGTGGCCTCTATCTTCGGTTAGCTTGGTTATTTAGAACAGAGAAAGTAAATATGCAAGAAGAACAACGCTTTTTAAGACTTGCACTTGAAGAGTATCTCCAATCTTATTCAGTTGGTGATTTCTCAGATACAACCTTTTCTGAGATCAAGCTTCTTTACTTAATAGGAGAATTGAGTCGTCGAGTTGGTCTTGCCGGTCAAGCAATACTGTATTTCTCAAGGGTTATTGAAAAACAAAGGGAAACCATTGAAAAAGGGATTATCCAAATGGCCAAGGATCGCTGGAGTGAAATACGTGAAGAAAAAAAATCAGGTTAGAAAAGCGCAAGGAGCTAAGCATTCGGCGACAAGCATAAGGCGAGTAGGAATGGAAGGTGTTCTTTACCTTCCATTCCTACTTGACTAGACCCTAGAGCCGATGGCGCCTGGAGCTAAACACTCAAACTAAGTTCAAATTTTTATACTTTTTTACCTGGTTAGAAAAAAAAGCCACAACCGTGGCTTTTTTTAAAACATTGGATTTTCCTCTAGAAATGTATACACATTTTCAACTAGCTTATCTGGTGAATCACCCGTGACCATTTCTCCATTTACTAAAGCATATAATGAATGACCACATTTACCACAAAAACTTAAACAACCATATTCTATAATATCTAAATTAGGGTCCTTTTCAAGCTGCTCTAGTGCCGCTTGTGCCCCATTAGCTAAATTACTTATACAAAATTCAATAATTGGCTTCATTTATTACCACCTCTCTATTCCTCCTATCGTAATAGGAGATGCACGAATTCGTCAAATTTTATCCCATTCTCAACAGGCAGTAAAACTTCTTATCACAGCTTCTAGAGAAGCAAAGAAAAAATAGGTTTCGGATAACTGCCCGTAAGATCCGGTAAACCTCACTATCCATCATTGGGGATAAATCCCCTTATGACGGAAGTCTCGCTTTATTATACTCTATGTTTCCTATCATAATAACCCTTTTCATACTGGAACTTTTAAGAGATGGAAACTTTTTTGAATAAATATATAAATAGGATTGTAAACACTATCTAAATAATTCATAATTGTGTTGTACTATATCTTAAAATAGTTTATCCCGCAAATAAAGAAAACGTTTTTGACGTGTTAATATTGTGATGAAATGAGAATTTCGTTATACTTTTTATGGCATTTTTAATTCGTTAAAAAGGGGCAACTATTTTTTACAAGAGTTTTTCTCTTTTCTTATTTATTCATTTATACATGAGAGATTGAATACAACATTAATGTGTGTATTTATCCCTCTATTTATTTTTAAAGAGTTTTTTAAAAAGCAGGGAAAAAGGAGTATTAAAAATGAAGAACCTAGTTATTCTTGGTGGTGGTTACGGTGGAATGCGTATCTTACTTCGCTTGCTTCCGAATCAATTACCTGACGATGTGCAAATTACTCTTATTGATAAAAACCCTTATCACTGTCTAAAAACAGAATATTATGCTCTTGCAGCAGGAACCATTTCCGATCATCATATTCGCGTTTCCTTTCCAGAGCATCCACGGCTTCAAACTGTTTTTGGCACAATTACAAAAATTGATCCAGACAAAAAAGAAGTTATCCTACATGAGGATACAACCGTCACATACGATGATTTGATCATCGGCTTAGGTTGTGAGGATAAATATCATAATGTTCCGGGTGCTGATCAATATACATATAGCATCCAATCAATCGACCAATCTCGTGAAACATACCAAAAATTAAATAACTTACAAGCAGATGCTACAGTTGCAATTGTCGGAGCGGGATTAAGTGGTGTTGAGCTTGCAAGTGAGCTTAGAGAAAGCCGCAAGGATTTAAAAATAAAGTTATTTGACCGAAGCAAGAATATTCTTTCGAGTTTTCCTGAGAGATTAAGCAGCTATGTTGCAAATTGGTTCACTGAACATGGTGTTGAAATTATTAGTGAGGCCAATATTACAAAAGTAGAACCGAATGTTGTTTATAATCATGATCAACCATATGAATGTGATGCTATTGTTTGGACTGCAGGTATACAGCCGAATAAAGTCGTTCGAGATCTTAATGTTGAAAAAGATAATCAAGGTAGAGTCAAACTAACAACTCAGCACTTCATCCCGCAATATGAAGATATTTTTGTCGTAGGTGACTGTGCAAGTCTGCCACATGCTCCTAGTGCTCAGTTAGCTGAAGCACAAGCTGAACAGATTGTTCAAGTCTTACTAAAAAAATGGAATAACGAGCCCCTTCCTGAAATCTTTCCACCATTTAAATTAAAGGGTGTACTAGGATCATTAGGAAAGAAACAAGGCTTCGGACTCGTCAATGACAGGCCATTAATGGGCCGTGTCCCTAGATTATTAAAATCCGGTGTCCTTTGGATGTACAAGTATCATAACGGATAATAAAATAGCAGAAGTTGCCCGCCTATCGGCTCCTGCTTGACACCAACACTAGACGAGAAATTATTTACTTCTTATCATTTTAAAAACACACTCATTTTGCTTGAGTGTGTTTTTATAGTATCTTTACTGACTTTTATACCCATACTTTTCCATTTCTTCAAAAATGGACTTCAGCCGGGGATTTCCTTCACCAACGACCTTTCCTTCAATTACTACAAGAGGATAAAAATACTCATCATCTAAAATCTTTTGCACAAATTCTTGCTTTTCCTCATCTTCCTGAGGTTCATCAATATCGATATATGTGATATGAAAAGGCTGATCTACAAATTTTCGCTTCAGGGCTGAATCCAGCCATTCGTACGTTTCTTTTGCTGACGGTAAATTTATACAGCTTGGACAAAGCACCTCTGCTCCATATACACTAATTTCAACTTTTTTCACCATGGCACCACCGTTCTTTTTCTTCATTGTATTCTAATTCTTAAAAACTTTCCATCTTCATTGTTGGGTATACTTACTAATGGAAACAGGTAGTTATCTCTTACGTTTACATAATAAATATGGTAATATATACTTGCTTACTTAATAAAAAATTGAATCATTCGATTAGATTTTTCTCGCCATTTCAAATATAATATGGAATAAGGAAAGGAGTCGATTATAATGACAACTGAAACTGCTATGTTTGAGCAAGTTCAAGAAGTACTTGATAAATTACGTCCATTCTTACTTCGTGACGGAGGAGATTGTGAACTTGTGGATGTAGAAGATGGTATTGTAAAACTTCGCCTTTTAGGTGCTTGTGGAAGCTGCCCAAGCTCAACAATCACATTAAAAGCTGGTATAGAACGTGCATTATTAGAAGAAGTACCAGGAGTTGTAGAAGTAGAGCAAGTTTTTTAATTTTATTAAAAGTTCGGTACGCCATGGCTTTATGGTATACCGAGCTTTTTTTTGTTTTTCTGCTGATGTAAAAAAGGATTCGGATCTAACTCCGAACCCTTTCCCACTATAGACTCTTTATTTCTTGTACCTGCTCTACTCGACAGCCTACTACATCTATATCTAAACACTCAACATTACAATTTTTAAAATCATTAGCAAGTGCTTCCGCAAGGACATTTCCCTTCCCTTTTTCAGTGAAACAAATGACGGTTGGGCCTGCACCACTTAATGCTGAGCCATAGGCTCCTAAATGTTGAATTTTTTCTTGTACAGCTTGAATCTCAGGAATTAGCTTGCCACGATATGGTTGATGGAATAAATCCTTCCCCATCATCTCTCCAACTAGTTTCCAATTATTTGTTAAAAGTCCAGCTACTAGCATATTGCTAATCGCACTTGCTTCAACAGCTTTTTTATAGGATAGTTCCTGTGGAAGAACATTCCTTGCATCACTTGTGAAAACCTCATATTTCGGAATCACAACAACTGTATCTACATCAACATCCTTCACACAAACCAAGTCTGTTTTTCCTTCTTGGTGTAATCCGATAACTAAACCGCCATATAGAGATGCTCCAACATTGTCGGGGTGTCCCTCTTCAAGACTTGCAATTCGAAGCTTTTCTTCATCAGTCATTTGCAGCTGACAGAGCTGATTGGCGAGCTCAATTCCTGCAATAATTGCTGCGGCACTGCTGCCAATTCCTCTCGCCATTGGAATATCACTCCACACCTTTACTTCACATGGAGGAAGGGTCTGATTGTATGTCTTTGCAACTTGAATGGCCACTTTAGCAATTAGGTTATTTTCATTTGTTGGGAGATTCTTTACATGCTCAGTCATTGGAATAAAAAGCAAATTGTCCGCTTTTTGTATTTCAAGTGTTAAATACTTACCAAGAGCTAGACCAACAGAATCAAAGCCAGGACCTAAATTAGCAGTACTTCCCGGAACGATAATTCTTAACATGTCCCCTTCAATCATTGTACTGGTACTCCACTTAATTGCTGTAAGAATGCTTCTTCATCATTTGGAAGGACGATCGGCTTAATTTCAGAAACATCAATCGCTGTGTTAGGATCTTTTAATCCGTTTCCAGTTAAAACAGCCACTACCTTGCTGCCTTCTGCAATAAGGCCTAATTTGCGATGCTTAATAAGACCTGCAATTGATGCACATGAACCCGGCTCAGCAAACACACCTTCTTCACGAGCAATTAATTGATATGCTTCAAGGATTTCCTCGTCAGTTACAGAATCAATTCGGCCATTTGATTCTT
Organism: Metabacillus sp. RB-C-LZQ-3-1; assembly: GCF_058315175.1. Classification (NCBI taxonomy): domain Bacteria; kingdom Bacillati; phylum Bacillota; class Bacilli; order Caryophanales; family Bacillaceae; genus Metabacillus; species Metabacillus sp. RB-C-LZQ-3-1. The sequence continues at coordinate 100,118 of NZ_JBZFLI010000012.1, forward strand.
CCTTCGCTTTTACAGCAGTTTCCCAGCTAGCTGGATTTCCAATACGAATCGCAGTTGCTACTGTTTCTGGATTTGCAATTGGTTCGCCACGAACGATTGCTGCTGCCCCTTCTGCTTGGAAGCCGTGAATTTTCGGTAAGCCTGTTTGTTTTTTCTCATTGTATTCCTTGAAACCCTTCCAGTAAGCTGTAATATTCCCTGCATTTCCAACTGGAATCGCAAGATAATCCGGAGCACTGCCTAATTGCTCACACACTTCAAATGCGGCTGTTTTCTGACCTTCAATTCTGTATGGGTTAACAGAGTTTACTAATGTGATTGGTAACTTCTTGCTGATATTACGAACCATTGTTAGGGCATGGTCGAAGTTTCCTTGAATCGCATAAATTTCTGCTCCGTACATAACCGCTTGTGCTAATTTGCCGAAGGCAATTTTCCCATCAGGAATAAGAACGATACATTTCATATTTGCTCTTGCTGCATAAGCTGCTGCTGCTGCAGAAGTGTTTCCTGTAGAAGCACAAATAACTGTATCACTGCCTTCTTCTTTTGCTTTAGCAACTGCCATAACCATTCCACGGTCTTTAAATGAACCAGTAGGGTTAGTTCCCTCTGTTTTGACATAAAGCTCCACACCTAGCTTTTCTGAAAGCTTAGGCATATGGATAAGGGGTGTATTTCCTTCTTGAAGTGTTAATTTAGGTGTTTTATCTGTAACAGGTAAAAACTCTGCAAATTCTTGAATTAAACCTTTCCACATCATACTAATCCGTTCCCTTCTACACGATACGTACTTTTTACTTCTTCCACTACGTCTAAATCATTAAGGAGCTGTAAAATTTCTTCAAAGTCACTTTGTGCAGCCTTATGTGTAACAATGACAATTTCAGCAAGATTGCTGTTTTTAATTGGCAGCTGCAGAATCTTCTCAAAGCTTACGCCTCTTTCAGAGAATAGTGAGGTAATATTTGAAAAAGCTCCAACTTGGTCTTTTGCACTAATTCTTAAAAAGTGTTGAGCGTAAATATGCTCGGTGCTCTTTAGTTGCTTTTCAAATTGAGGTGCTACCGCATGTCGACCATTTACATCAAGCCTCATGTTTTTCATTACACCAACTAAATCAGACACAACCGCCGTTGCAGTTGGCAAACTTCCTGCTCCAGGACCATAAAACATTGTTTCACCAACAGCTTCACCATACACATACACCGCATTGTACTCATCATTTACTGATGCTAACGGATGAGTTTCAGGTAATAATGTCGGTTCAACGGATACCTCTATTTTTCCATTCTCACGCTCAGCGATTCCAATAAGTTTCATAGTATAGCCAAGGCGTTTACTATAGCTAATATCGTCATCTGTTACACTTGAAATCCCTTTTACATTGACATCTTCTAAATCAACATGCATAGAAAAACCAAGTCTCGCTAGGATGGCCATTTTTCTTGCCGCATCTAAGCCTTCCACATCTGATGTAGGGTCTGCTTCAGCATAACCTAAATCCTGTGCTTCTTTTAGAACCTCATCATAGGCACTTCCGAATTTGGACATTTTAGTTAAGATAAAGTTAGTTGTTCCGTTCACAATTCCCATCATTTTTGTAATCCGATCAGATGCTAATCCATCTACTAAACTACGTAAAATTGGAATTCCGCCTGCAACACTTGCTTCATAAAACAGATCACAGCCGTTCTCTGTTGCAATCGATAATAATTCTGTTCCGTACACAGCCATCAGATCTTTATTTGCTGTTACAACATGTTTTTTCGCTTTTAATGCTTCAATTAAATGCTTACGTGTTTCTTCCACGCCACCCATTACTTCAATAACTACATCGATATCCGGATTTGAAATAACATCCTCCACATTTGTTGAAAGAAGTTCTTTATCGATATGAACTTGACGATCCTTATCTAAATTTTTAACAACTACTTTCTTTACTTTCACAGGACATCCTACTTGATGCATAAGTTTATCTTGATGGTCTTCGATAATTTTAACAACACCACTACCAACCGTACCAAGACCTAAAAGTCCAACATGAATTGCCTCCACACTTCTCCACTCCTTCTTGTATATCTCTAAAGTACAACTGTACTCTCATAAAAGACACTAATAATATACTTGTCATTATAAAATGCTTAGAACTGTTTTACAAGGGTGAATTTTCAGTTTTTTAAATTAAAACGTTTTCATGAAGAAAAATGATTCAAATCATGCCTTTTTTATTAAACGATAACCTTTGTTTTTGGTTCATCACCATTTAAAACAGCTGTTATATTGACTGCACAAAGATTCATCATGGAGTACCTAGTTTCATAGCTCGCACTTCCGATATGCGGGAGTGCCACAACATTATGTAATCCAATAAGAGGATGATCGGCTCCAATCGGCTCTTTCAAGAAGACATCAAGGCCTGCTCCGGCAATTTCACCATTCACAAGTGCATCATAAAGATCATCTTCATTCACAACTGCACCTCGACTCGCATTAATAAAAATAGCTGAGTCTTTCATTTTTTTAAATGCATCTTTATTAAAAAGTTCCTTTGTTTCTTTAGTTAAAGGGGCTAAGCAGACAATAAAATCCGAAGCTGCAAGCAATTCATCAAATGGACAGTAAATGGCACCTAATGTCGTTTCTGCCTTTTCTTTCCTTGAACGATTATGATAAAGAATCTTCATTTCAAACCCAGTAGCACGCTTCGCAACAGCCTGTCCTATTTTTCCCATCCCAACAATTCCAATTGTTTTATGATGAACATCATGTCCCGCTAGTAGAAGAGGTCCCCAGCTTTTCCATTGATTTTGTTTCACAAAATCAGATGCCTCTATTAATCGTCGTGCTGTAGCAAGTAATAATCCAAATGTTAAATCAGCTGTTGTGTCAGTTAAAATATCAGGGGTATTACACACAACAATCCCTTTTGCGTTCGCATATTGAACATCAATGTTATCAAATCCCACTGCTAGATTCGCTACAACCTTTAACTGTTTTGCTTTGTCTAGTAACTCCTTATCAATAGAATCTGATAGCATTGTTAGTAAACCAGATGCCTTTTCAGCCTTTTCAAGTAAGATCTCCCGCGGACAAGGCGTTTCCTCTTCTGGCCACATTTCAACATCAGCAATTTCATATAATGGCTTTAGCTGTTCTTCTGACAATTTTCTCGTTATATAGATGTATGGTCTTGTCATTTTCTCACCTCTTTTATTATTGTAAAGCTATCTTTATTTTATCATAAGCTGTTAGATATTGGTTTTTAACAATAAAAAGAATCCCGCCAATCAACCTTGGAAGGATTCTTTTAACTGATCTTTTATGGGGTTGCTGTTAGCCACTCAATGTTGGGAAGCAATATTCTTTTCGTCTTCATCGAAAGCATACTGGCATATGCTCTTAAAAAAGATTCATAATGCCCGGAATCTTTCAGAATAAGGCTCAGCTTTTCTTCAAATAATGGTTTTACATCTTCGGGTGATAAATAGTATTCTTCAACACATTCAAAATAGTGAATAGGAAACAATAATCGACTATAAATTAATCGCCAAGAAAAAGGAGATAAGGGGGTTGTTCGGTCATACTCTTCTAGAAATTGAAAACCTTCCAGCTTTAACTGCTCTTGTTTTTCGAAATATAGATGTCTCATATACTCCGCTAAATCACGACTACCGTGGTCAAATACCCAATCAACTGGGGATTTTATCATCATTGATGGATTCCATGTTGTTGAATGAAACCTTTGATGGCAGATGGTTCCTGAATCAATTGGATGTGGCTCTTCATCAAGTTCCGTGTCGACTAAATATTGAATCGCATTTTCTGCTAAACCTAGATAATAAGGAAAAGATTCCACAAACATTTTTTCAAATGGAGTAAGTGGTTGCGTTTGTACTTTTCCTCGCCAAAACATTTCAAGTTGATCTAACCGTTTCTCCCATAACACCTTCCACTGACCGATACGTTGAGTTTTTGTGACTTGATAAGGATATAATCTTGCTTTAGCGTGGAACCGGGCAAGATCCCTTCCAGGTTGTGTTGAGCGCCCTTCCGTATAAGCAGAGCATTTCATTAATACATGTTTAGTGTGATTTTCTTCAAAAAACAAATGATTTCTTTTTGTTAAAACAATACTTGCTACATACGGCTCCCTTTTTTCAATCATGAATTGACTTAATTGATATATTTCAAATAATTCCTCTTCTTCTAAATGCGAAACGGGCACAATAATAAATTGAGTTTGATGCAAACGAAATGAATCATATCTCCCAATTTTTACGATATCTGTTACCTTAATTCCATATTCCTCTTGAATTGTTTTTTTCACCACATTTCCCCCCAGTATTTTCATTCCCTATTCTATCGTAATCATCTTTTCTAAACTTTATGATTAATTGAGGAAGGGAGTTGTGATTTTATAGAGAAGTAATAGATAAGGGGCAAGTTTCCAAATTTATATGTTACACGATTAACAAGCCCTGATTTCGTTAAGAATGGTTAAAGTCATTGTTTGATGATTGCATGAATATATATGTAAACAACATCATACAATGAATGAATACACCATATGCAAATTAAAAGAATTGGGTGATCAAGATGAAAAACAATAAAAAAATGGATATTGTTGAAAAAACAGCTAGAGATTGGTTAGTCAAACGCGGAGTAACAATAGAAGATATAGCAGACCTCGTTTATTTTCTTCAAGAAAAATATCATCCTGATTTATCTATGGACGATTGCATTGAAAATGTAGAGAGAGTCTTAACGAAAAGAGAAGTTCAAAACGCCATTCTTACTGGAATACAGTTTGATATACTATCTGAAAAGGGACAATTAGAGGAACCTTTACAATCCATTATAGCTACTGATGAAAGCTTATATGGTGTAGATGAAATTTTAGCTTTTTCTATTGTCAATATATATGGATCAATCGGCTTCACTAATTATGGGTACATCGATAAGATGAAGCCTGGTATTTTACAATCACTTAATGATAAATCACAAGGAAAATGTCATACATTTCTAGATGATATTGTCGGGGCAATTGCTGCGGCTGCTTCAAGCAGACTTGCCCATCGTGCTAAAAATGTTGAATGAGGAACAAAAGCGCAAGCGCCTTGAACAGCTCCGACAAGCATAAGACGCAAATGAATAGAAGACGTTCTTTGTCTTCAATTCATTTGCGTCTTATGACCTCGAGGGGCTAGGCGCTGGAGCTGGGTGCCGCGCGCTTATCCATTTATAATTTCCTAGACCATAAGAAAAGTGCAAGGATGATCTGAAGTTTGATAGGCGATAGACGCTGGAGCTAGACACTAACACTAAGTACAAAATTTTGTACTTTCTTATACCTTTAATGAAAGCCATTTAGACTGATTAGAAGCTGCTAATCGCCGTCTAAATGGCTTTCATTTTTTATAAATGTATTAAGTTTAAATAGTCATTTAGCGAGTCTACTGAAAATGTTGGTTGTTGCTCATAGCTCTTTAAGTGTTCTCTTGTGGTAACACCTGTATGAACGAGCAATGTATCTAACCCACAGTTCATACCAGCTTTTATATCAGTATCATAATTATCTCCAACCATGATTACTTTGTTGGGGTCAACTCCAAGGACTTGTAAGGCTTGTTCAACAATGATTTTCTCAGGCTTTCCGATGAAAATCGGCTTTGTATTGGTAGAAACTGCTACAACAGAGGTTAAAGCACCATTCCCTGGTAGCAGACCTCTTTCTGTCGGAATAGCAATATCGGCATTTGTGGAGATAAATGTCGCCCCATTTCTAACGGAAATACATGCTTTTGCAAGCTTTTCATATGAAATATTTCGATCTATCCCTGTAACAACAAAGTCGGGATTTTCTTCTACAAGCTCAAGCCCGCTCGATTGAAGCGCTAGTTCTAACCCCTCTTCACCTATCATATATACAGAAGCATTTGCTTTTTGTTGAGCTATAAAGTTGGCTGTCGCCTGACTGGTTGTGAACACTCGATCTTCGGTTGCTTGAATATCAAACTCATTTAGTTTCTTTGCTACCAGTTCAGGAGTTTGTGATGAATTATTTGTAACGAATAAATATGGAATATTTTTCTCTACTAAAAAATGGACAAACCGGCTTGCATCTTCAATCCGCTCTGTTCCTCGATACATTGTACCATCTAAATCTATAAGGTAACCCGCATAAGTTTTCAATTAGATTTCCCTCCTGTCTTGTTAAGAAGGCTGTTTTCGCATACTTTGTTGTTTTAATGAAGTGTTAAAGGTGAAAATTAGTTCGTTCTACTGTGCTCCAGACACTCGCTTTCCGTTCTTCACCTGCGGGGTCTCGTCCATTCCTCTTCTCCCGCAGGAGTCGAGTGTCTTAGGCTCCATTCCACTATAGAGTTAAATAGTATGTAAAAGCAACAATCTTTGCAAAAACAACCATTTTCATTAAGTAAAGCCCAAGCGCCCTGATCAGCTAGACAGGCATTAAGACGCTTGAGCAGACACCAATACTATAAGCAATATTCTATACTTTCTGATCTTACAATAGAAAAGAGGATGACATCATCGTCATCCTAATTCAAGCACTTATTTGTTTAGTGGCTTGAAAGCAGATACTGGACCTAACTCATTTTCAATGTAGGTTCTTACATCATATGTAAAACTAACCAAGCCTTGTTTATGAGAGGATATAGTTGTGACTAGTTCCTGATGATTTACCTCAAGATAGTCTTGAACTAATTTTTTCCTAAGCATAATAATTTGCTTTAAATCCTTAGAGTTTTCTACATTGACCACTTTTTCATCTAAAAGAATGTCAATAATATCCTCATAGCTTCCTGGATCTCTCATAATAAATCCATCAATCATTGCATTGCCAACATCAATGATCGTTTCAATAAACATATGACAAATTCTTTCTAGAGCCGCTTTTGCAATTTCACTGCTCCAAGAAGTTTGATTTTCAAACTGTTTGATCTTTTTGTCTAGAAAGTTTAGCTTAGCTTCAATTTGTTCCCGATCAACAAAGTACAAAATATCACCTTCCTATTATAAAGCAACACGTTCTTTTTCCATATTACCAGGCTTAGCATAAAAATACCCCTGTGCTAAATCAACCTGATTTCTCTTCAGAACATCTGCCTCTTCCTTCTTCTCTATTCCTTCTGCCACTATGAGAGAACCTGTTTCACGTGCAATTAAAATAAGACCTTTTAGCATCGATTCCTTTACCTTGCTTGTGTCAATATCTTTGATAACGGAACGGTCAATCTTGATGATGTCAGGTAGAATTTCACTAATTGTATGTAAGCTTGAGTAACCTGCACCTGTATCATCCACAGCAATTCGAAATCCTCTTTTGCGTAGTTGGTTTATATTGTCGTGAAAGAAATTTAAGCCCTCGATAGAATCTCTTTCTGTTACTTCAAAAATCATCTTTTTCGGATCAATATCAGGATATTGTGTTAACAGCTTTTCAAGCCCTGCGGTAAACCGCTTATTTCCTAACGTGATAGGGGTAAAATTGAGAAACACATCATCTAAGCAGCCTACCGAATCAATTAGATGAAACGCTTTTTCCAAGACTAACAGCTCTAGATCATAAATCAAATTTGATTGTCTAGCGAGAGAAAATAATTGAAGCGGATTTTCAAGTGCTGTTCCTTTTGGTCCCCTTGTTAAGAACTCCCATGCTTTAATTTGATTATTTGATAAATCAACGATTGGCTGGGCTAACAATGTAATATCACGTTTTTGAATAATATCCCGCATTTCAAGTAGTGTTTCAATATATCGGGATTGTATTCGTTTTTCTGCCATAGCTACAGCTTGTTGCTGAGCTGTATATAATGCTTCTTGAGTAGTTGAATGAGCTCTTTCAATAAACATATATCCAACTTCGAAAGTCTGCTTAAAATATGGATATTTTGTAAACATATATCTTTCCAATTTTGGAACAAGAATTCTAATCAAATTTTCAATATGAACAACGCTTTGCTTATCATCATTAATTTTAAAAAAGATGGTAATGCCTTCACTATAATGATCATGGACAACTAGAAGATCTTTATGGAATGAGGAATGCTCAAGAATCTCCTTAAACCCTTCCCTAAATTCTTGTTTATAATCATTTAATTGTACCGGTTCAAATTGCTGGGCAAATTCACGCAGGTTTGAAATTGTAATAACAACAACCACTACTTGATGTCCATGTGACATGGCTTGATAGACACATTCTAATATAGGGTCTCTTAGTACAAATTTCGGCGGATAATATCTTAGTTTATTTTGATGTACAAATAGTTTTCTCCACTTTTTCAACCTTGCTATATGTTTATCACAAAACCCGCTCATCATATGTACTCAACCCTTCTGGCATTAACCTATACATACGTCATATTTTATCATATTTTTCTTTCATTCGACTAATTTCCAGGAAAATTTTATCATCCCTCTATGATTTATCCTTAGGTTAGTATTTGTTATGATAACATTAATGCTATAGAGCTTTAGCTTTAATATGAAGGAGAGATTTCATGTCTGAACGTTTTTTTCTATATGATGATACCGTTGAAACAAAGACCCGTTTTGTAAGCTTTATGGGGGAAAATCAACGATTTGATTTAGCGATTATTCAAAGTGATCGATATTATGGGAAACACCTTGTACTGGATATTCAAAGTAATCGATTTGCTATTATCGGAGAAGATGACCTAAAGGAACCAGGCTATTTAGAGCATGCCTATCAATTAAATGGAGAAGATGCAGAGGAACTTCGTGATTTTTTATATGAGATCGTCTAATAAGAAAAGCGCAAGGCGACAAGCATAAGGCGAATAGGAATAGAAGGTGCTTTTTACCTTCAATTCCTATTTGACTAGACCCTAGAGCCGATGGCGCCTGGAGCAAGACACTAAAACTAAGTACAAACTTTTATCCTTTCTTACCTTTGAACAAAAGCGCAAGCTCCTTGAATAGCCTCGGGCAAATAAGACGCAAATGAATAGAAGACGTCCTTGGTGTTCTTTGTCTTCAATTCATTTGTGGCTAGATCCTAGAGGCAGTCTATAATCGCGACCCTGTGCTTTGGAGCTGGATACCGCGCAATTATCCACAAGTACAAGAATCTTATAATTTCCTGACGAAAAAAAGACCCCCTTATACGTCGTTTAAGGGGGTCTAGACTGTTTGTCTATATTCACTTCTTAATTTTTTTAAGGACAAAATAAGCACAGCCAAAATTACAATACTCAAAAATGTACTCCTCAAGAGTACTTATCTTTGTATCATAGGTAGCTTTTTGGTTTTGATCATCAAAAAACCCTCTTAACCTTAACTGATTGTATCCCCAATCTCCCACAATAAAATCATATTTATTTAAAATTTCACTATATCTTTCTTTAAATGCCTCTTCATTAAATCCATCTTTTTCTTCTTTGATTAATTCAAAGAATTGATTTTGAACCGTAATCATGATTTTTCACCTCATCCATATTCACTATTCTTATCATAATCGAAACAATCCCAACCATCAATTGCTATGAAATTTTCCTTTCACTTTGGAAACGATAAAAACGAGGAGGTGTTACTGTTGATAAAAACAAAATTAGCGACCACTGTATTAGGTTTGTCATTATTAACTGCATGTCAATATGGTGCCGAAGAAGATACATCTTTAATGCATGAAAATGGAAACACCATTAATGTTAGTGATCGCACTGATCTATTTAATGAAGAAGGTGCTCCTAACGCAAATGACAAAGGTTCAAGCTTTGGGTTTGTTCGACACCAAAAGAGCGGAGTTCCTCAAGATGTGGCCTACACACCAACTCCTGGAATGAACCGTGAGCAAGTTGCTAATACGATTAGCAGTCTTAGCGTACAGCTTCCGAATGTAAATGATGTCGCTACATTGGTAACAGATGAAGAGGTATTAGTGGCCTATGATACAGACTCAAAGGACCGTACCGAAACAGCAGACCAAGTCAAAAAGACAGCCTTATCTGTCGTTCCACGTTATTATCACGTGTATGTTTCAGATAATCCGAATATGATTCAACAAATTCAATCGTTTAGTCCACTTGATTCAACAAGCCGTGACATTGATGAAATTTTAACTGATACGATTCACAAAATGCTCGAATCTCCTCAAGGGCGTACTCTCAATAAAGGAGAAAATGCAAATGGTGAAGGTTACGGCGAAGTAAATGAGGATATTGATGACGATATGAAGGATGATTTCGAAAAAGTCCGGTTTGAAAAAGAGAAAATGCAATAGATATGTCATTTCATCATGTGAACTGCCCTTTGGGTGGTTCGCTTTTTTATATCTATTCGTTGATTTTTTAGCAAAACGACTGATAACCTTAATAAAAAAGGAAGAGAAAATCATTTCTCTCCCTTGTTTATTAAGCCTGAGCTTGTTTTTGTTTTGATGCCGCGTTAACCTGTTCGTCTGCGTGGTATGAAGAACGAACAAGCGGACCTGCTTCACAATGACTGAAACCTTTGCTTAGCGCAATTTCACGTAGCTCTGCAAATTCATCCGGATGATAGTATTTTTGAACTTTTAAGTGCTTCTTCGTTGGCTGTAAGTATTGTCCAATAGTCATGATATCAACATCATTTGCTCTTAAATCATCCATTGTTTCAATGATCTGCTCTTTTGTTTCGCCTAAACCGATCATAAGACTGGATTTTGTTGGAATTTCAGGCTGCATTTCTTTTGCACGCTTTAAGAATTCCAGTGATCGATCATATTTTGCACGTGCGCGAACTCTTGGTGTAAGCTCACGAACTGTTTCGATATTATGATTTAAAATGTCAGGCTTTGCGTCCATAAGAATTTTTAAGTTCTCATAAACACCACCCATATCAGAAGGAAGTACTTCAATTGTTGTAAATGGGCTTTTACGGCGAATTGCACGAACCGTTTCAGCAAATACCTTTGCTCCGCCGTCTTTTAAATCATCGCGTGCTACAGCTGTTACAACAGCATGCTTTAGATTCATTAAAGCAACAGAATCTGCTACGCGTTCTGGTTCTGCTAAATCAAGCTCTGTTGGAAGGCCTGTTTTAACGGCACAGAAACGGCATGCACGTGTACAAACTGCACCTAAAATCATAAATGTTGCTGTTCGACGTACTGCCCAGCATTCATGAATATTCGGGCACTTAGCTTCTTCACAAACGGTGTGAAGATTTTTCTCTCTCATTAATTTCTTTAAATCTGTATAATTTTCGTTCGTATTAAGTTTTATTTTCAACCATTCTGGCTTACGTAAATATTCTTCTTTCTTCGCCATCAGATTCAACTCCAATATGTATTCTATATAAACTAAACTCACAAAAACTTTATTATATCCGTTTACAACTTTATCACAAGGTTAGGTGCGGGACAAGAAAAAGGCCTGTATGTAATTTCTAACATTTTCTATTAATGAAATAGAAATTGAAAACCAAACTATAAAAAGAACCTTTGATATGTGTACTGATTCATAATCCGGCTTATTGAAAGTATTGCCTGACTATTCCCATGCTAACCAATAACGAGCTGCGACTATCACCAAAGAAAGAAAGAAAGAAAGGAAAGGAGCTCATTACAGTGAAAAAAGTGGTATCACTTATCATCATCTTTATGGTGATTCAACTTTCGGTCCAGACTAATGTCTTCGGAGCTGAAAAGACAGATCAACAAAAAGAAAACGAAAAGCTAATGAGCTTATATAGAAAGGTTGAAACCGTCACATCTATCCCTTGGTATGTTTTGGCTGCTATTGATCAATATGAAAGAAATGTCCGTCACTCGAGAAAGGATATTCCAAAAGCTGAAGGATCCATTGAAATTTATATAAAACCAGAGGTATGGGCTGGTCCCTTAAACCCAAACCCAAATGATAAAAATCCAGCAAGTATTGGACTATTTGGCGGAATTGGGGAAGATGGCAATGGTGACAATATTGCCGATCCAAAAAACGACGAAGATGTTCTATACTCAATGGCCCATTATTTACAGTCTTACGGTTCTGATTTAGAGAACTTAAAAATTGGTTTATGGGATTATTACCAACGTGATATGTCAGTTGGAATTATATTAGGTCATATGAAATTGTATAAACATTTTGGCCGGCTTGATTTAGACAAACATACTTTTCCTGTACCTCTAGGTCATAATTTCAGCTATAAAAACACTTGGGGTGATGCTCGTGGCTGGGGTGGTCGGAGAATACATGAAGGAACAGATATTTTTGCAAATTACGGAGTACCTGTCAAGTCCACCTGTTATGGTGTAGTCGAAATGAAGGGCTGGAACAGGTTTGGCGGCTGGAGAGTTGGAATTCGTGATATTGACAACACCTATCATTATTTTGCTCACCTTAATGGTTTTGCAGATGGCCTTAAAGTTGGACAAATTGTTGAACCCGGTCAGTTAATTGGGTCAGTAGGAAGCTCGGGATATGGTCCTCCAGGAACTGCAGGAAAATTCCCACCACATTTACATTATGGATTATACAAAGATAATGGTCGAACTGAGTGGTCATTTGATCCATTTCCACATTTAAAATCATGGGAACGAGCAGATCGAGCAGAAAGGCGAAGAAAAAAATAGAAGGCTGAATACCAAAGTATCAGCCTTCTTTTTATTATTTTATTTTCGTTTTGCTTTTACCACAGCATTGGTAATACTTGCTGCCATACCGCCCCAAATAATGACCATGCCTATAATCATCATTGCAATTGCGCTTCCACTCATGACTGTGATACCCCCTTCTTGGATTTCGAAAGTGAATTGTCAGCTGAATTACGCTTAACCGTGAATAAAACACCCACAAGCATCGCTCCAATTGCTACTGTCCATCCCCAGTTAAATAGGAAACCTAAAGGATAATCTCCGTACGGAGCAGTTAAATTGTTACGAAGGTTATCAAACATCATGTAACCTAAAACAACTGGTGTAATAATACCTAAACAAATTCTCCACCAAGTTCCCACTTGAATATCTGACGTTGTATTTGCATGTGATTGAAGATTCTTAAGCTCTTTTGCAAACCATGCAACAGCAATTACTTCAAATAAACCTGCCATTGCTACACCGAACTGGTTAATAAAGTAATCTACAGAGTCAAGGAAATATAAACCGCCTTTTGTTGCAAAAATTAAGGAGAATAATGCAGAAAGGCCACCACCAAATGCAACAGCTTTCGTTCTAGATACCTTAAATTTTTCTTGCACTCCTGCCACAAATGTTTCTACTATTGAAATTAAAGATGATAATCCCGCAAGTACTAATGAACCAAAGAATAGGAACCCGAACAGTCCATTTAGTGCCGGAAACTCATTAATAATTTGAGGGAAGACAACAAATGCTAAACCTACTCCAGCTGAAACAACTTCGCTAACTGGTACACCTTGTTGTGCTGCCATAAAGCCTAATGCACTAAACACACCAATACCTGCTAATAATTCAAAAGCTGAGTTACTAAAGCCTGTAATAAATGCGTTGTTTGTGATATCAGATTTTTTCGGCAAGTAGCTTGAATAAGTAATCATAATAGCAAAAGCGATTGATAAACTAAAGAAAATTTGACCATATGCTGCTACCCATACTTTTCCATCGGCTATTTTACTCCAGTCAGGTTTAAAGAATGCATCTAATCCTGCTGCAGCTCCTTCTAATGTTAATGCACGAATAACAATAATACCGAATAAAATAACAAGTGCCGGTATAAAAATTTTGTTCGCCACTTCAATTCCTTTTTTTACACCTGCAAAAAGAACACCTAATGCCACAACCCAAACAATGACTAAAGGTAATAATACTCCTGGTACTAACCCACCAAACTGCCCTGGTGTTTCAGCTAAATTTAAATATTCGCCAAACAGGAAGCCTTCTGTGTCTGATCCCCAGTTTAAATTAAATGAAAACACAGAATACGACATTGCCCAAGCAATAATCACTGCGTAATAGGTTGAAATAACAAATGAAATAGCAACTTGCCACCAACCAATCCATTCAGAACCCTTGCTCATTCTTCCTAGTGACATAGGAGCTGAGCCTCGATATTTATGACCAATCGTAAATTCCATAACAAGTAAAGGAATACCAGCTGTTAAAAGTGCAAATAAATACGGAATGAAGAATGCTCCTCCTCCATTTTCATAAGCTGTTGCTGGAAATCTCCAAATATTCCCTAAACCTACTGCAGAACCAATGGCTGCTAGAATAAAGCCTGCCCTAGTCCCCCACTGTGGGCGATTTTCCATCGTTTTTCCTCCTCTTTTGTTTCTCTTTTCAAAAAGTGGAAACAATTAGAAATTATATAATATTCTGATTATTTATTATAATCTATACATAGTATAAATGGACTTTATGCCTATGTCTACAAAAAATTTTGAAAAAATACTATTTTAAGATGATTTTTTCAGAAATTTTAAATAGTTTAAAATAGAATATGGAAATAGTTTATACACCCTATTAATTATCAATCATTTCTTTATTTATTTAGCTCATAAAAGTGTAAAACTGATATACCTTTTAAAAAAATATTTTTATTAAAAGTAATTTTTCATTTAAACCTTTTCATTATTAGAAGTTAAATTACTATTGAACTCATAATAAATACAAAAGAAACTTAGAATATTGCCAAGATCTAGTGACAGAAGTCCTAGTTTTCTCATACGTTTGTTCTATGAATTTTATACTTCCAATAACATAAAAAGAGAGGGCATAGCCCCCTCCACCTTACCCATTTATTTTTGTTTTTCTTGAAAAGATCACAATAAATGCGATTAATAAGATAATGATACTTACAAAACCGATAATACTGCTTCCTGTTAAGCCTAAAACAAGATAACCAATCGCTGCAATTCCTCCGCCAATTAGTGCATATGGTAATTGTGTCATAACGTGATCAATATGATGACTACCTGCTCCTGTTGAGGATAGGATTGTTGTATCAGAAATAGGTGAACAATGGTCTCCTAAAACAGAACCAGCTAGAACAGCTGCCATTGCCGGGAGTAACATACTAATATCTGTTGCAGCTGTAATCTCTGCTGCAATTGGTAACATGATACCAAACGTTCCCCATGATGTTCCTGTTGCAAATGCCATGAATGCACCTAAAACAAACATAACAACAGGTAGATAAGCAAGATTTAAATTTGATTTTTCAACGATTCCTGCTAGATATTCACCAGTGCTTAATTGTCCAATCAAATCTACAATAACCCATGCAAATAGCAGAATATAGATAGCTGGAAGCATTGATTTTATTCCTTCTTTAACAGCTAATGGCAGGTAATTAGCCTGGATGCCTTTAGCTAAGAATAGGATGACCGTCACAGCAACTCCAAATAAACCACCGTATAGAAGTGATGTAGATACATCGGTATTTTCAAATATTGTTAAAATTGTTACATCTGCCTTATCTTCAATCGCATTGTAGCCTGTGAACAACATTGATGAAACTGTTCCTACTATTAAAGCTAAGATTGGCCATACTAAATTGCCCACTGTTCCTTTATCACTAGTTGGTAAATCTTCTTTCACTTCACCAAGAGCTTCTTTTGAAGAATCGACTACCTCACCTGTCTCCATTGCACGGTTTTCATGAACCTTCATTGAACCGATATTAATGTTGAATACAGCAACCGCAAAAACTAAAATCAGGGCTGAGAATACGTAATAATTCATCGGGACCATTGCCATAAAAGCACCAAGTGGAGTATATTCAGTCACTCCATGTGTTGTTAAGATTGTCGCAATCATCGCGATAATATAAGCTCCCCAGCTGGATACAGGTGAAACAACACAAACTGGTGCAGATGTTGAGTCAATAATATAAGCAAGCTTAGCACGTGAAACTTTTTGGCGATCTGTAATTGGACGACTTACTTGTCCAACTGCGAGTGCATTAAAATAATCATCAATAAAGATTAAAATTCCTAGAAATGCAGCTGTTAATTGTGCTCCTGCACGAGTTTTCACACGTTTTTGTGCCCATTCTCCAAAAGCAGCACTTCCGCCTGAAATTGAAATAAGTGCCGTAATAATCCCTAAAAGAAGTAAGAAAAGGATAATATACACATTCCACGTATTCAATTCACCATCGGAAATAAAGATTGCTTTAATCGCCTCAAGAATCACCATTCCCGAACCTGTTATGGAAAAATCCTTAAGAATTAAAGCTGCCGATACAATTCCTACTCCAAGAGAAAGTAAAACTCTTCTTGTTAAAATAACCATTAAAATGGCGATAATCGGTGGAATAATAGAAAAAATAGTGCCTGACATGATGCAAAAAAGCCTCCCTTTTTAATATTGGAAGGCTCTGACGTTGATTTTAGAGTAATAATAGAAAATAACAATCATTACTCCTTCAGAATAATGCTATGTTATCCTCCATCTCGATCAGTAGCCCTCCATTATAGATTTTCTATAATGACAGTATTACCTTTATTTAAAGTAATACCAGCAAATGCAGCCTGACTAGCTAACATTTACTTCGGCAAAAAACCCTTTTCTGTATGATCATCGATGTCCTACTCACATACAGTACTCTTGTTTTTTGCGCCTCTACCTCATCATGAGATAAGGTGATGAAAGGTCAATATATAATTTTCACTTTCACTAGTTTAGCAGATTCAATAGGTGCTGACAACTATGGAACTTCTGGTAATTCAATCGCAGGTGAACTTTCTCCTCCATTATTATAATACTGTGGAACATCACCATGTTCAGTAATACTAATAACCGGAATAGTATTTGTAATAGTTGCTGGCTCAGTTGAAAAAGGAATAACAACCTGTACAGTAACATCAACAACAATTGAAATTTCATGAAAAGCACTGTTTATTCCGTACTCCTCAAAGCTTCGCTTGATGTCAGTATGTACATCGCCAATCATATAAAAGCTTACCGGGATATTTGGTCCAAGTGTACTTAATATAGAGTTTCCAGTTATTTGTCCTAACGGAATCGCATATACAATGCCATCATCCAATTCCATCTCCTGACTATTCCCATTTTTGCTATGAAAATTATTTTTCTCAATTTCAGTTAATTTTGTCGTAATTCGCTCTGTTATTTTATCTAATTCCCTAGTTACTGCAGCTTGGTTAAATTTTATTGTACTAACTTTTCCATCATTGTCTCTATCTATACTTACTAATTCATTCATATCAGCTCTACTTTCAGTTTCTTCTTTAACAGCTTCATGAATAATGGTTGTTGCAACAGACGTTGCTTCCATTTTAGCTATATCCATTAAAGTAGGTTCAACTTCCTTATGAACAAACCAAAAGCTTACTGCCGTTAAAATAGTAAAAATCACAAGTGTTAACAATAACACATACCGAAAAGGCAAAGGCCCCCTACGCGGGCGTCGACCGCGAAATTTAGCCAAAATAAATCCCTCCTTTACAAGCTATGTGTATGCATGTAAGGAGGGATGTACGCTCATTTTTATTATATTTTTCTCGCAAACCAGCTTTAGACCATCTTAAGTAAAGCATCTTTTCCTTTTGTTCCTACGACAATCCCAAGCTTTTCAGCCTCATAAGTGACTGATTCTAAAGGCGCTTCAAGAAGTTGTTCGATCGTACGAACCCCTACAGCACGCCCGGCAATAATTCCTCTATCTTTGAGCTTTTCATTTAATAAAGCGACATCAAGAGCGCCGCACATAATATATCCTTTTTCGCTTGTAATTGCCATAAAGTTTGTTTTTGGCAATGCAACCGTTATAGCAGTAAACTGTTTTCCATCAATGACAATCGGTGTCAGATTGACCATCGTATCCTTACACTCCTTTCTTGTTATATTTTTATGAACCAAGAAAGGATACGTGTAGATATTCGCCCTATTGACGGATCGAATTCTCGCCTAATTTCCAAGCTAAAAGATCACGCAAAAGCTCAGGCATATAAAAGACTTTTTTATCTGCATGCCCGATTTCAGGATATAACGGTCCAAGTGTGAACATATCAATTGTAGCTACTGCATAAATGCGATCCGATTCAATTTGTTCACCATTTATGAAGATATCTGTTACATGCTCTTTTCCATCGTTTAATACTTTCATACGTACGTCAATTCCATCAAATACCATCCGACCCATTACTTTTCCTCGAAATCCTAATCCTTTTAACTTCAATTGTTCCATCTTTTCCTCTCTGGATTGAACAATTACTTCTTTTAGAACATCTCCTTTTAGGAAAACCTTACATGGGTTGATAGGATGCGGGCATATGCGGTGGAGGTCCTTTCTTGTTATAGGACCTTCCGGCAGAGGCTCTAATATGATTCCCGAATTCACCATCCCCACTTCGCCATCACACCATTCTTTGATCGCCTGAACAAGGAGCTTTGGAAATGTCGAGTCATGAAACCAATCAAGTGACAAATCTTCTGTTGATTGACCTATAACTTCTGAGAGAATATGATCGCTTTTTATACTAGTTTGCTGTAACCATTGCACGGTTTCTTCACAAACCTCTTTTTCATGTTCCATTGGATACAACGTTGCTTTTTGAGCGATAATCCTTTTATCCTCCGTATCGACTGTTAAGGATATATGACCAATATATCGACCATATTTTCCTGCACCTGCTATAAGGGTTTGATTGATTTCTTTTCCCTCTGGGAGCACATGGTGTGTATGTCCCCCTATAATGACATCAATATCAGGAAACTCATTTGCAATTACTTCATCATCACTAATCCCTAAATGTGAAAGCAGAACAATGATATCAGCCTGGTCCTTAACCTGCTCAATTGTTTCCTTTAAACTTTGAAAAGGATCTTTTACTCTCCATCCTAACAACTCATAGAACTTCTCATAAAAAACAGTTACACCCAACAAAGCCATCTTTGTTCCATTATGTAAAGTTAAAATATGATACGGAACGACCCATTTAGGCCTCTCTCCGAATTCTGTATACAAATTGGAAAGAATGACTGGAAACTGTGCGTGCTCATAGAGTGTATCGAGATCTTCGTGTGAAAACGTAATTCCTTCGTTGTTTCCAATTGTCACAGCATCATACTGTAATTGATTTAATAAGTAAACATTCGCTTTTCCTTTAGTTGCCTCTGTGATCGGATGAAATCGATCTGCATGATCACCGATATCAAGTAAGATCATTTGCTCTTGTTTCTTGTAATGGAGTTCCTTTTTCGTTTTGAGAAACTGTACAATAGATGGCCAGTTTTCAAAATGACTATGTAAATCGTTCGTATGATAAAGGTGAACTGTCTCTAACATATTCCTCTCTCCTTATTTCATATGCTAGCTACTTGAGACCATACAAAGATTATCCTAGTCTTCATCTGAAAACAAGCTTAATTGTTTTTCAGCAAGTCCCGAATAATGTATTCCTAGTAATTGAATCATCATCTTTGCATTCTCTGCAGCGTCACCACCAGAGTTATTATTAAAAAGCATATAGATCATCTCTGTATGGCTTCTGATTTTTGATAGATATTCTTGCCACTCTTGTAATTCTTTTTCATTATAACGATATAAATAACGTACATCACGCCAATTATCACCATTTGCAGGTTTGTTCCAGCCATGTACATTGCGACCGTGAAGACGAATCAACGTCTTTTTAGGGTTGGTAGGATGTAAAACAGTAGGTATTGATCTTTCACCGGCCTGCGGCTCATCGACAATACTATGAATCCATCTCTCATCCTCCATAAACCTTAATGTTTTTTCATAATAAGCCGGGGAAAACCATGAACGATTTCGAAATTCAAGCGCAACCTCTGTATCTCCCATTTTTTCTCGACACCATTTTAAATAAGCTACATTCTCCTTCGTGCATGAAAACCAAGGTGGAAATTGAAACAATACCATTGCAAGCTTTTTGGATGCTTTTAACGGTTCGAGTGACTTGATGTAAGCATTGAACATTTCAATTTTACTATCAAAAGGGATCTCACCACGAAGATGGCCAGTCATACCCTGATAGGCCTTAGCAATAAATTGAAAGCTTTCCGGTGTGTCTCTAACCCACTTTTCCATATTACGCTCAGGTTGAATCGCATAAAAAGAAGAATCTATTTCGACAGTAGGAAAATGAGCAGCATATTCTTGTAATTTATTTGTTGTATTTGAGTTATCGTAGAGAGAATCATGATCTCCCCAACCGGTTAATCCTATTTGAATGGTCGACATTCAGAATCACCCTGGGTTCTAGTTTTATGTTTTCTACCCATACTATACCATGACTTGAAAAGATAGAACATTTCAAAGAAAAGAAAAGATGGGATTAACACCATTGTCAATCCCCTCAAGTCATATTTTTCTGATGTAATTATATCTCATTAATATGACCTACTAATTATTTTTAAACCGTTTTATCACAGTCCTTTTACAATAAACCTGCATAAGATGAAATACAAATCCTCGGTTACTGCTTGGTTAATTAAAGACACAAAGTATTTGACTTGTGTATTCAATATATTTCATAAATAGGTGATAATATGTGCAAAAAAAGTGACAAGAAAAAATGTGTCATTGGACCTTTAAATGCAAAACAGCGTAATGTGAAGGCATTTAATATTCGGTATAGAACAGCAATGAGCCAAATGAATACTCATCTAGCAGAACACCAATGTAACGGTGATGAAGGCTTGTTTCCTAACAAGATTGGTAACTTTTCAAAAGGATTACCCCATAATACACTTGGTGAAGTGGACATTAATTCGTATAAAAGCTTTATAAAAGCACTTAATTCTGGTAAAGTTGATGATTTCAATGCCATCCCTATGGGAGGTGTTGTAAAACTTGCGAATCCACAGGGAGCCTATGTGTTTGATCTTATTGGAGCTGATTGTCACAAAATGAGTATAGCAGTACCTCCAACATTTAGTAGTACATGGAATGCAGGTGAAATGGTAGAAGTATACTGGCAATCTATCACCCGTGATGTACCTTTTCAAGAATATGATATACATCCTCTCATGATCGCGGCAGCAACTGAATTATCAGGACTTACTGATTTTCGTGGACCAAAAATGGCTGGTGAGGTTACAACAGAAACTTTATTCCGTGGAGATACACCTGGTGATCTTGTTGGACCATATATCTCGCAATTTCTTTTATTGGACATTCCTTTTGGAGCAAAAACAATCACACAGCAATATCGAACTACACTAGCTGGATCTGACCATATGACATCCTATAATGAATGGTTGAACATTCAAAATGGAGAACCTCCTAAAGCATCGATAACTGATCCTGAACCTCGCTATATTCGCAATGGCCGTGATTTGTCTGCATATGTTCGTCAAGATTTCACTTTTCAATCTCCTCTTTCTGCTTGCTTGATTCTCCAAGGCTTGGGAAAAGAAGCAACTTCACCATCTAATCCATATTTATCTTCAGCAACTGAGGGAGGCTTTGTCACTTTTGGTGCTGCTCATATACTAGATTTAGTAACAAAAGTAGCTAGAGCTTCACTTGAGGCTGCATGGTTTCAAAAATTCTTAGTCCATCGGAGAATTCGACCAGAAGAATTTGGGGGGCGCGTCCATAATCATTTAACCGGAAAAGCCTATTACCCTATCCACAGAGATCTATTGGATTCACAAGTAGTTTCGAAGGTCTTTAATCAATTTGGCACTTATTTGCTACCAGTGGCTTATCCTGAGGGTTGTCCTACTCATCCTGCATATCCTGCAGGGCACGCTTGCATTGTTGGAGCAGGTGTTACAGTTCTAAAAGCATTTTTTAACGAAACATTTGTTATTCCAAAACCTGTTGTCGCAGCTCCAGATGGACTTTCTTTACTTCCTTACAAAGGTGCTCCTTTAACCATTGGTGGAGAATTAAATAAACTTGCTTCAAATATCGCCCTTGGGCGTAATACAGCTGGTGTTCATTGGCGTTCTGATGGAATCGAGGGATTAAAAATGGGAGAATCAGTCGCCATCCAAATTCTTAAGGACTATAGAAAAACATACAATGAAGACTTTTGTGGATATTCCCTTACTAAATTTGATGGTACTACCATTACAATATAATAAAATAGAGAACAAAAAGCGCAAGCACCGCAAAAGGAGTTGGATGTCGGAGCGCTTATAAACAGTTCAAGAATTTTGTAATTTCCCAAACAATAAAAGAAGAAGACGAACTAAAACGTTCGTCTTCTTTGTAATAACATATTTAAACCTATTTAATACAAGGTCTTTTTATAAGTTATCCAATAGAACCTTCCATTTCGAACTTTATCAGGCGGTTCATTTCAACTGCATATTCCATTGGAAGCTCTTTAGTAAATGGCTCGATAAAGCCCATTACGATCATTTCAGTTGCTTCTTCTTCCGAAATACCGCGGCTCATTAGATAGAATAATTGCTCTTCAGATACTTTTGATACTTTCGCTTCGTGCTCAAGAGAAATATTGTCATTCAAGATTTCATTATATGGAATTGTATCAGATGTTGATTGATTATCCATGATAAGCGTATCACATTCAATATTTGATCTTGCACCTTCAGCTTTACGTCCGAAGTGAACAATACCGCGATATGTTACTTTCCCACCTTGTTTAGAGATGGATTTTGAAACAATTGTTGAAGATGTATTTGGTGCAAGGTGAATCATTTTTGCACCTGCATCTTGATGTTGTCCTTTACCAGCAAGAGCAATGGATAACGTCATACCTCTTGCACCTTCACCTCTAAGGATAACGGCAGGGTATTTCATTGTTAATTTCGAACCGATGTTACCATCAATCCATTCCATTGTTGCGTTCGCATCACATACAGCACGCTTTGTAACAAGGTTAAATACGTTGTTTGCCCAGTTTTGGATTGTTGTATAACGGCAGTATCCACCGTCTTTTACGATGATCTCAACAACAGCACTATGAAGTGAGTTAGTTGTGTAAACTGGAGCTGTACATCCTTCAACATAGTGTACATGTGCACCCTCATCAACGATGATTAATGTACGCTCGAATTGACCCATGTTTTCAGAGTTAATACGGAAGTAAGCTTGTAATGGAGTATCCACTTTTACACCTTTTGGTACGTAAATGAATGATCCTCCAGACCAAACAGCTGAATTAAGTGCTGCGAACTTATTGTCTGCTGCTGGAATAACCTTACCGAAGTGCTCACGGAAAATGTCTTCATTTTCTTTTAAAGCTGTATCCGTATCTTTGAAAACAATTCCAAGATCTTCAAGGTCTTCTTTCATGTTGTGGTAAACAACCTCAGACTCATATTGTGCTGATACACCAGCTAGATATTTTTGTTCAGCTTCAGGAATCCCTAATTTATCAAACGTACGCTTGATTTCTTCAGGAACTTCATCCCATGAACGTTCGGATTTCTCAGAAGGTTTTACATAATACGTAATTTCATCAAAATTTAGTGAAGCCAAATCTCCACCCCATTGTGGCATTGGCATATTATAAAAATGCTCTAATGATTTCAAACGGAAATCAAGCATCCATTGCGGCTCATCTTTCATACGAGAGATTTCTTCCACAATCTCTTTCGTTAATCCTCGTTTAGAACGGAAGATGGAAACATCCTTGTCAGCAAACCCATACTTGTAATCGCCGATTTCAGGTGCCTTTTTTGCCATCTACATTCACTCCAATCCATTTAGATTTTTGGTATGAAAAGCGCAAGCGCCTTGATCAGCCTCGGGCAAATAAGACGGTTTAGAATAGAAAGCGTTCTTTGCCTTCAATTCTAAATTGGCTTATGACCCCGAGGGGCTAGGCGCTGGAGCTAGACACCCAAACTAAGTATAAAATTTATACTTTTTTAAACTTCAAAAAATTATTCGTTGCCTTCTTTTACGCCTTTTTCCATTGCCTTCCAAGCAAGTGTTGCACATTTAATACGTGCAGGGAATTTTGCTACTCCCTGTAATGCTTCAATATCACCTAGGTCGATATCATCATCATATTCTTTACCAAGCATCATATTCGAAAAGATTTCTGAAAGCTTTAATGCTTCATCTAATTTTTTCCCTTTAATTGCTTGTGTCATCATAGATGCTGATGACATAGAGATGGAACAGCCTTCACCTTCGAATTTCGCATCTTTTACCATATCATCCTCAAGATCAAGTGTTAAACGAATGCGATCTCCACATGTAGGGTTGTTCATATCCACCGTTAGGCTGTTATCAAGAATCCCTTTATTTCGAGGGTTTTTATAATGGTCCATAATCACTTGACGATAAAGTGTATCAAGATTTACATGATTAGACATTACTGAAGTACTCCTTTGTCTTTTTAATACCTGCAACTAATTTATCAACTTCTTCTTCTGTGTTGTACAGGTAAAAACTAGCCCTTGCTGTTGCAGATACCTTTAGCCATTTCATTAAAGGCTGTGCACAATGGTGTCCTGCACGAACAGCAATTCCCTCAGCATCTAAAACAGTTGCAACATCATGCGGGTGAACATCATCAATATTAAATGTTACTAAGCCTGCACGATGTTTAGGTCCGTAGATGGTCATGCCGTCAATCTGGCTTAATTGTTCCAATGCATATTGAGCTAGTTTATGCTCATGTGCTTCTATTGTTTCTAAGCCAATTTCCTCAAGAAAATCAATAGCAGCACTTAGACCAATTGCTCCAGCAATAATTGGTGTCCCAGCTTCAAACTTCCAAGGAAGTTCCTTCCACGTTGACTCATGCAATCCTACAAAGTCAATCATTTCTCCACCAAATTCTACAGGTTCCATATTTTCTAATAAATTCTTTTTACCATAAAGCACACCGATTCCTGTTGGACCACACATTTTATGTCCAGAGAATGCGTAAAAATCACAGTCCAAATCGCGTACATCTATTTTCATATGAGGGGTGCTTTGAGCACCATCAACAACCATTACAGCCCCATTTTTATGAGCAATTTCAGTGATTTCCTTAATCGGATTAATGGTTCCAAGAACATTTGAAACATGCATCACTGAAACGATTTTTGTATTTGAAGTGACCGTTTCTTCAACATCCTTTAAATCAATTGTACCGTCTTCTTGTAATGGAATGTATTTTAATGTAGCACCAGTGATTTTAGCCACTTGTTGCCATGGAATAACATTTGCGTGATGTTCCATATACGTAATGACGATTTCGTCGCCTTCTTTCACATTCGTAAGCCCATAGCTCTGAGCTACGATGTTTAACGCTGTTGTTGCACCACGAGTAAAGATGATCTCTTGCATTGACTTAGCATTAATAAATCGTCTTACCTTTTCACGTGCTCCTTCATATCCGTCAGTCGCCTTTGTTCCTAACGTATGAACTCCACGGTGAACATTGGAATTGTATTCTTTATAGTAAGTTGATAAAGCATCAATAACAGCTAATGGTTTTTGAGATGTTGCGGCACTATCTAAGTAAACAAGATCCTTCCCGTTTACTTGTTGATCCAGGATCGGAAAGTGAGCACGAATATCATGGATATTCATTACTTAACTTTCCTTTCAATAACCTCTACTAACTGCTTTTTCACGCCTTCGATCGGAAGCTCTTTAACAACTGGTGCTAAGAAACCATGAATAACTAGGCGCTCAGCTTCTACTTTAGGAATACCGCGACTCATTAAGTAATAAAGCTGAATTGGATCAACACGTCCAACTGAAGCAGCATGACCTGCCGTTACATCGTCTTCATCAATTAATAAAATTGGGTTTGCATCCCCACGTGCTTTTTCACTTAACATAAGAACACGAGATTCTTGTTCTGCATTGGATTTTGATGCACCATGTTCAATTTTGCCGATACCATTGAATATTGAAGAAGCACTATCCTTCATAACACCGTGCTTTAAGATATAGCCTTCAGAGTGCTTCCCAAAGTGAACAACTTTTGTTGTAAAGTTTTGCTTTTGCTCGCCGCGACCTACTACAACTGTTTTTGTATCACCAAATGATCCATCACCGATTAGGTTTGTTACATTTTCAGAGATTGTATCTCCATCATTCATTAATCCTAGAGCCCACTCAATACGTGCATCACGTCCAGCAACACCGCGACGGTTAACATATGTTGTAACACCATTTGCTAATGTGTCAACAGCACCGTAAGTAACACGAGCGTTTGTGTTAGCAAATACTTCAGAAATAATATTGAATACACCTTCAACCTTTTCAACAGTAGAAATGTAGTTTTCTACGTATGTAACAGAGCTGTTATCTTCTGCTACAACAATGACATGGTTGAATAATGTCGTATTCGGGTTATCATGTACAAACACCGCTTGAATCGGTTCAGCAACCTCAACGTTTTTAGGAACATAGACGAATACTCCACCATTAACCAGAGCAGCATGTAAAGCTGTTAAACGATGCTCGTCAATTTTTACGCCATCTTTCATAAAGTATTTTTGGACCAAATCAGAATGTTCTTTCGCTGCAGTGTGAATATCAGTCAAAATGACACCTTGTTCTTTTAATTCATTTGATAATGAAGTAAACGCTGCAGTATTATTCACTTGAACATAAAGATTTTTATTTACTGATTCTAGATCGATTAGAGATTTCACATCTTCATGTAAATCATTAAGAGAATCAAGCTTTTGGCTCTCAACAACATGCTCTTTGAAGTTTGTGAAATTCCATTTATCAATTTTTGTTTTATCTGGTTTTGGCATTGGAAGATCCTCTAGTTTTGCAAGAGCTTGTAAGCGAAGATCCTTTAGCCAATCCGGTTCACCAAGCTGATTTGAAAAGCTTGTGACATAGTCCTGATTGATCGTTAATGTTTCCATACGTCTCATACTCCCCCTTACAATTATGCTTCTTGCCCAACAGTTTCGTCTTCAATACCTAATTCTTGTTTAATCCAGTCATATCCTTCTGCTTCTAAGCGTTGAGCCAGCTCAGGACCACCAGATTTTACAACGCGGCCTTGCATCATTACGTGTACTTTATCTGGTGTAATGTAGTTTAATAAACGTTGGTAGTGAGTGATCATTAAGCAACCGAACTCTTCGTTGCGCATTTTGTTGATTCCTTTTGCAACAATCTTCAATGCATCGATATCAAGACCAGAATCGATTTCATCAAGGATAGCGATTTTTGGTTCAATCATCATTAATTGAAGAATTTCGTTACGTTTTTTCTCTCCGCCAGAGAATCCTTCATTTAAGTAACGTTGAGCCATATCTTGATCCATTTCAAGCTCTTCCATGTTTGCATCCATTTTACGGATGAATTTCATTAGAGAAATTTCGTCACCTTCTTCGCGACGAGCATTAATAGAAGAACGTAAGAAGTCAGCATTCGTTACCCCGCTAATTTCACTTGGGTATTGCATTGCTAAGAAAAGACCTGCACGAGCGCGCTCATCTACTTCCATTTCCAGTACATCTTCACCGTCTAATGTGATGCTGCCTTTTGTTACTTCATATTTTGGGTGCCCCATAATTGCTGAAGATAAAGTAGATTTACCTGTTCCGTTTGGTCCCATGATTGCATGGAACTCTCCGCCTTTTATTTCAAGATTTACACCTTTAAGAATTTCTTTTCCATCAATTTCTACGTGTAAATCCTTAATAACTAATGTAGAACCTGCCATAATGATACCTCCATGATATATAAAGTTTACTAATTCTCATTTTATTCTCATTCTAATATTATAACAAATGAAAAGTGAACACAACCTTTATGGAATTTAGTCGAAAAATGTCGTGTATATATGGTATATCCATCATTAATTCAAAATGCAACGATATGTAGATAGAGAAATTAGCTAGCTTCTACTATATAACACATTCCTCTGTTAATCTACCCTTTCGATCCCTAGTTTATTTTCTTCTTTTATATAAAAAACATTCTAAGAAGGCGAAATTTTCTTATTTGCAAAAAAATCCTATTGAGTTCAATAAGCATCTCCTCTTACTACATAAAAAGAAGAATCAGGAGCATCCCCCTGATTCTTCAATCTATAAAACCTACTTTTTCATTTTTCTTTCAACTTCAGCATAAATCTTCTGACTTTTGCGGTATTCTTCTTCACGACTCATTTCAACATCCATACGTTTATCATGGTCTCTAGCATATTCAGCATATCCCATACCGTGTGCCTGGTGCATCGCTTTTTCCATTTCAGATGTATAATTCAGGTCGATTGAATCTTGATTCGAGTGAATAATGAATCAATCCTTTCAACTTATTATTCATTACGTTTATAAGCATAACAAGAATTTTCAAACAACTCAAAGTTCGTAAGATAATCTGACAAACCTTACTAAATTATTTTGAATCATTATGTCAGATTATATACTGTATCTGTTGTTTTACTCATAGATCCTCTATTTTACTCAATATCTTGTTTCTCGAGTTTTATTGTTTTAATTGATTTAGCTCATGTATACATTCTTGTACAAGTGTTACTGCTTGGCTCATTGCAGCTCCTCCGCCGAAAGCAGCTGTAACACCCACCGCTTCTAATATCTCCTCTTCATTTGCTCCGTTATCAAGACATCCTTTTGCATGGTAAATAATACAATATTCATCTTGCATATTGATCGCGATCCCTAAAGCAATTAAGTGCTTTTCTTTTTTAGATAATGTTCCCTCTTTAAAACAAGCCTCTGTAAATGCATTATAGTGTGTTGCAATGTCCGGCATTTTTTGTGTAAACATTCCTAAACCCATTTTATACTCATGTAAAGCAGCTTCAGTTGATGTCATAAGCTCTTCATTCTGTTCCATTTTTAACAGCTCCATTCCTGTTTCATTATCAGGTTTAGTATGCATGTTTCCTTTCGTTGTATTCAATTGAGTCAATTGTTTATCAACAAGGTTTTTTTGGTAAACAAAGAGCTATATGCTAAGGGTATAGAAAGGTTGAATTGCGCTACAGAATGCTCATCTTAAGTGTGGCAGGGGCTACCTTTCCCGCTGCTCCTACTAGAGTCTCGTATATCCGTTCTGAACAGCCTACAAAAAGAACGACCAACAAT
>NZ_JBZFLI010000013.1:0-125067 GCF_058315175.1 Metabacillus sp. RB-C-LZQ-3-1
AAAGAGGATGATCAAATATTGATCATCCTCTTTTTACTAAATCATTAATTTGTTTTTATTTTTTCTAATTCAACTAAGAATTTTGCATTTAATACCTTAATGTATGTTCCTTTCATACCAAGGGAACGAGATTCAATAACACCAGCACTCTCTAATTTACGTAATGCATTCACAATAACAGATCTTGTAATCCCTACACGATCAGCGATTTTACTTGCAACTAATAAACCTTCATTACCATTTAATTCTTCAAAGATATGTTCAATTGCTTCTAATTCACTATAAGACAGTGAGCTAATCGCCATTTGGACGACCGCTTTACTACGAGCTTCCTCTTCAATCTCATCTGCTTTTTCTCGAAGGATTTCCATACCTACAACAGTAGCACCGTATTCTGCTAAAATTAAATCCTCATCAGCAAATTGCTCTTGGACCCTTGCTAATATAAGTGTCCCAAGGCGTTCCCCTCCGCCGATAATCGGGACAATTGTTGTTAAACCATTTTTAAATAACTCACGGTTTTCAACAGGGAAAGCGGTATATTCACTATAAACATCAATATTTGATGATGTTTCAGTAATGTTAAAAAGGTTATTTGTATAGCCCTCAGGGAATTGACGATCTTCAAGCATTTTTTTCATGCGTTCATTTTCAATCTGTTGATTAATCGCAAAGCCTAAAAGCTTTCCTCTACGGCTTACAACAAATATATTCGCTTCAATCACTTCACTTAGTTTCTCAGACATTTCCTTAAAATTTACTGGTTTTCCTGCTGCTCTTTGGAGCATGGCATTAATCTTACGAGTTTTTTGTAATAAAGACATATAATGGTTCCTCCTGTAACATATGAAATTGTAAATACTATAATATAAATTGGCTTAAATCTTTATTTTTCGATATTTTCCCTAGTTTATCTTCTACATATTGCGGTGTAATCACAATCTTTTCAAGGTTAATATCAGGTGCTTCATAAGATAGATCCTCTAAAAGTCGTTCAAGTATCGTATGTAATCTTCGCGCACCAATATTATCAGTGTCCTGATTTACATCAAAGGCCACTTCAGCTACTTTACGAATAGCTTCGTCAGAAAATTCTAATTCTATACCTTCAGTTTCAATTAAAGCTTTATATTGCTTAATCAGTGCATTATCAGGCTCTACTAAAATCTTAACAAAATCTTCAACACTAAGTTTTGTTAGTTCAACCCTAATTGGAAATCTTCCTTGTAACTCCGGTATGAGATCAGATGGTTTTGCTATATGGAATGCACCAGCTGCAATAAATAACATATGATCAGTCTTCACTGATCCATATTTTGTTACAACTGTTGATCCTTCAACAATAGGAAGAATATCTCTTTGTACACCTTCACGGGAAACGTCAGCAGATCCTCCCTTTGACTTCCCAGCAACTTTATCGATCTCATCGATAAAGATAATACCTGTTTGTTCTGCTCTAATGACAGCTTCTTGAGACACTTCATCAAGATCAATCAGCTTACTTGCTTCCTCATTTGTTAATACTTTTCTTGCCTCGCGAACTGTTAATTTTCTTTTTTTCTTTTTCTTTGGCATTAAGCTTCCTAATGCATCCTGCATATTCATGCCCATTTGTTCCATACCCGATCCTTGAAGCATATCAAACATTGATGCTTGTTGTTCTTCAATCTCTACGGTAACATAATGATCTTCAAGCTCACCCAATGCTAATTGATGGGCAATACGACGTCGTTTTTCTTGCATTGATGTATCATCAAAAGCCTGTTCATCTTGCTCCTGTTGCTGATTCGCTGCACCAAAAAGCATTTCAAGGGGGTTTTTAGCAGTGCTATTTTTTTTCTTACCGGGAACAAGGAGTTCAATTAAGCGCTTATTTGCATTTTCCTCAGCAAGCCCTTTTACCCCGGCAATCTTTTCTTCCTTCACTAAACGTACTGCTGTTTCAACTAAATCTCTGACCATCGACTCAACGTCTCTACCTACATATCCAACTTCAGTAAACTTTGTTGCCTCAACTTTAATAAATGGTGCATTAACAAGCTTTGCAATCCTTCTAGCGATCTCCGTTTTCCCAACACCTGTAGGTCCAATCATAAGAATGTTTTTTGGAACAACTTCTTCACGGAGCTTCTCACTTAATAAACTTCTTCTATAACGATTTCTTAATGCAACCGCTACCGCTTTTTTGGCATCCTTTTGTCCCACAATATATTGATCTAAGCGTTCAACAATTTGTTTTGGTGTTAGCTGGTTATTCAATTGGCTCTGCCTCCCTTAAATTAAAGTTCCTCAACAATAATATTTAGATTGGTATAAACGCAAATTTCTCCAGCAATTGTTAGAGCACCCTCTGCGATTTCCTTTGCTGTTAATTGATCACCCGAAAAACGTTTTAAAGCACGGCCTGCAGATAAAGCATAATTTCCCCCAGAGCCAATAGCTAGGATTCCGTCGTCCGGCTCAATCACTTCACCTGTTCCAGATACTAATAATAAATCCTTCTCATTCATGACGATCAACATTGCCTCAAGACGTCTTAACACCTTGTCACTTCGCCATTCTTTTGCTAGTTCGACTGCAGCACGTTGTAAATTCCCATTATATTCTTCCAGTCTGCTTTCAAAGAGTTCAAATAATGTAAAAGCATCTGCAACTGATCCGGCAAATCCTGCAATTACTTTTCCATTAAATAATTTTCTTACCTTTTTAGCAGTATGTTTCATCACAACAGCATTACCTAATGTTACTTGTCCGTCACCTGCCATAGCAGCTTTTCCATTATGATGTATAGCAAAAATTGTTGTCGCGTGAAATTGAGACATTTTTCTACCTCCTGTTTTAAGCATTAAGCTCGAGGATGATGGGTCATATACATTTTCTTTAGATGCTCTTTCGTTACATGTGTATAAACCTGTGTCGATGATAAATGTGCATGACCTAGCAATTCTTGAACACTTCTCATATCAGCACCTTCATTTAATAAATGAGTAGCAAAAGTATGCCTGAACATATGCGGGTGAATATGTAGGACCGAAGAAACATTTTCTATCATCTTGTTTAGGATATGTCTAACTCCCTGGTCAGTTAGCGCTGCACCACGGTGATTAACAAATAAATAAGAATGGTCTTCCTTCACCTTGCTCACCAAGGCCTTTCTACCATCATTTATATATTGATCAATCGCATTATGAGCATAACTACCAAATGGAATATAACGTTGTTTTCCACCTTTTCCGGTGACAAGAATTGTACCGATAAAAAAGTCAATATCAGATAGCTTAATCTCACAGCATTCACTAACACGAATTCCAGTGCCATATAAAATTTCAATTAGTGCTTGGTTTCTTTGTCCTAAAGGAGTGTGAATATCCGATACGGTGAATAATTGCTTAACCTCATCTTCATAAAGAAACTGAGGAATTTTTTTCTCCCTCTTAGGAATCGAAACAAGTGAAAAAGGGTTTTCATGAAGAATTCCTTCCCTAATAAGAAATTTATAAAAGCTTCTCAATGAAGAAATTTTCCTTGAAATTGTTTTCCTAGAATACTTTCTTGTATGTAACTGCGTTAAATATAACCGTATATCATTATATGTAATTTCTTCTAGATGTAGGATTGCTTGTTCTTTCATAAAGGAAAAAAAATCTTCAATGTCTTTGGAATAATTCACAATTGTATATTTTGAATAATTTTTCTCAATTTGTAAATATTCAATAAACAAATTTAAATAATTCTTAACATTTGTCACAGTTTACACCTCACTACAACAAAAGGGCTACTAAATGTTATCACAACAGTAGTAGCCCTTGCAAATTATTTCTATAAATTTTTCGAAATCTTTTGAATTGTTTCTAACGCTCGCTTTGCATGCATATCATTTCGTTCTTTTTTACCTTTTATTTGTTTTGGAAGTGGAGCAAATATTCCAAAATTAGCATTCATTGGTTGAAAATTATCAGCATTTGTTGATGTGATATATTTCGCCATACTTCCAATTGCTGTTTCATTTGGAAATTCTATTAATTCTTTTTCTAAAACAAGGTGTGCTGCATTTATTCCTGCAACTAATCCTGATGCTGCAGATTCTACATAACCTTCAACACCTGTCATTTGCCCTGCAAAGAACAGATCTTTACGATCAATATATTGGTATGTTGGTTTTAAAAGTCTCGGAGAGTTGATAAACGTGTTACGATGCATTACACCGTATCGTACAATTTCAACATTCTCTAGTCCCGGAATAAGAGAAAGCACTTCTTTTTGAGGTCCCCATTTTAAATGCGTTTGGAAGCCAACGATGTTATATAAAGTCCCAGCTGCATCATCTTGACGCAGTTGAACAACTGCAAATGGTCTTTTCCCCGTTTTAGGGTCTTCTAACCCGACTGGTTTTAAGGGTCCAAAAAGCATCGTTTTTCTTCCTCTTTGTGCCATAACTTCTATTGGCATACAACCTTCAAAGAAAATTTCTTTTTCAAATTCTTTTAATGGAACTGTTTCGGCAGCAATTAACGCTTCATAAAATCGATCGAATTCTTCCTCTGTCATTGGACAATTTAAATAAGCTGCTTCTCCCTTATCATATCGAGATTTTAAATAAACCTTATCCATGTCAATGCTATCTTTCTCAACAATAGGTGCTGCTGCATCATAAAAATACAAATATTCCTCACCGGTCAATACCTTTAATTTCTCGGATAGATTTTTTGATGTAAGAGGACCTGTAGCGATAATTGTTGGACCAGTTGGGATTTCTTCAACTTCTTCATTCACTACCGTTACATTGGGATGCCCTTTAACTAGCTCCGTTACTTTACCTGCGAATTCATGTCGATCAACTGCTAGTGCACCGCCAGCTGGTACTGCACATTCGTCAGCTGCTTTTATAATGACTGAATCTAATATCCGCATTTCTTCTTTTAATACACCAACAGCATTTGTTAAATTATTGGCTCTTAATGAATTGCTGCATACCAACTCTGCGAATTTATCCGTATGATGTGCCGGTGTTTGCTTAACAGGTCTCATTTCATATAAGTTAACCTTTATTCCTCTTTTCGCTAACTGCCATGCTGCTTCACTACCTGCTAAACCAGCACCTATAACATTTACAACTGCTTCCTGACTCATTTTATCTAACCCTCCACACTTAAGTGACAATAAAATCTATCTATATGTATTTTCCATTTAGGTTGCTGTAATCATCCATGTTATCTTTATGTATTCTCATTCTTTCCCTAAAAAAAGTGAGCGGTATGTCGCTCACCTATTGTTGTTGTTCCTCTTTATAGTCACATTCCATACACTGTACTTGAACACCTTTTTTCAACTTCTTCTCTACAAGCATGTTGTCACATTTTGGACAGCTTCTTGCAATAGGCTTATCCCATGAGAGAAATTCACATTCTGGGTATTGGTTACAACCATAAAAAATTCTGCGTTTTTTAGATTTTCTCTCAACGATCATGCCTTCCTCACAGTTCGGGCATTTCACCCCAATTTCTTTTACAATCGGTTTTGTATTGCGACAATCTGGAAAGTTAGAGCACGCCATAAATTTCCCAAATCTACCCATTTTGTATACCATAGGGTGTCCGCATTCCTCACAATCAACACCCGCTGGCTCATCTTTAATTTCAATTTTCTCCATTTCATTTTCTGCTTTTTCAAGCCTTGGAGAAAAATCTTTATAAAAATTATCGATGATTTTGATCCACTCAATATGTCCTTCTTCTACTTCATCTAGGCTGTTTTCCATATTAGCGGTAAATTCAACGTTGATAATTTCCGGGAAAAACTCTCTGATTAACTCCAACACAATTTCGCCTAACTCAGTTGGAATAAACCGTTTATTATCTAATGTTACATAGCCTCTTTTTTGTATCGTATCAAGTGTAGGCGCATAAGTTGAAGGTCGACCTATTCCAAGTTCTTCAAGTGTTTTTACAAGCCTTGCTTCCGTATAACGCGGAGGTGGCTGTGTAAAGTGCTGTGATGGTTCAATATCTTTAGAAAAGATCTCATCACCTTCTTTTAAATCTGGTAGCAAACGATCCTTTTCCTCTACCTGATCATCGTTACCCTCAACGTATACTTTCATAAAACCAGGAAACTTAATTTTTGAACCGTTCGCTCTAAACAATACGCCATTGTTTACTAAATCCACACTCATTGTATCTAATACTGCCGAAGCCATTTGACTGGATACAAAGCGTTCCCAAATCAGCTTGTATAATCTTAATTGATCTCTACTTAAATATTCTTTAATGCTAGCTGGGTCTCGTAAGGTTGATGTTGGGCGAATCGCTTCATGGGCATCTTGAGCATTTGTATTCTTTTTAGCTGACTTTGCGGTAGTACCAATATACTCTTTACCATATTTATCTGTAATATACTGAGTTGCTTCGGTTTGTGCAGTATCCGAAATTCTAGTTGAATCAGTTCTCATATACGTAATTAATCCAACTGTACCTTCTTTTCCTAAATCAATTCCTTCATAAAGCTGCTGAGCAATCATCATCGTTTTCTTTGCTCTAAAATTTAATTTTCTAGCTGCCTCTTGCTGTAAAGTTGAAGTCGTAAACGGAACTGCTGGATTTCTTTTTCTCTCTTTCTTCGTTACTTTCTCAACTTTAAATTTGTTCTCTTTTATAATTTC
The DNA here is from genome assembly GCF_058315175.1 of Metabacillus sp. RB-C-LZQ-3-1. Taxonomy (NCBI): domain Bacteria; kingdom Bacillati; phylum Bacillota; class Bacilli; order Caryophanales; family Bacillaceae; genus Metabacillus; species Metabacillus sp. RB-C-LZQ-3-1. The sequence continues at coordinate 6,659 of NZ_JBZFLI010000013.1, forward strand.
TAAGATCTCTTTTACTTCAGATTCTGTATTTAATGCTTTTTTCTCACCATTTACGCCATAAAATGATGCTTCAAATTCTTTTTGTCCTTTTAAAAATTGCCCTTCAATGGACCAATATTCTTCAGGGACAAATTCTTTTATTTCGTTTTCTCTATCAATAATTAGTCTTACTGCTACAGATTGTACACGACCAGCACTTAGACCTTTTTTTACTTTTTTCCATAATATTGGGCTAATCTTGTAGCCTACCAATCGATCTAACACACGTCTTGCTTGTTGTGCATCAACTAAATCCATATTAATCGAACGAGGATGTTTAAAAGATTCTTTTATAGCATCCTTTGTAATTTCATTAAACACAACTCGACAATCGGAGTTAATATCCACATCAAGACTATGTGCTAAATGCCACGCAATCGCTTCCCCTTCACGATCCGGGTCAGCAGCTAAATAGACTTTTTTCGCCTTTTTTGCAGCTGATTTTAACTCTTTTAGTACAGAGCCTTTTCCTCTAATTGTAATATATTTCGGCTCAAAGTTATGCTCGATATCTACACCAATTTGACTCTTTGGTAAATCACGTACATGTCCCATTGAGGCCTTTACTTTATATTTTTTCCCTAAATAACGCTCGATCGTTTTTGCCTTTGCAGGCGATTCCACAATCACTAAATAGTCCGACATACCTGGTATCCTCCTTAAGAGGTATTCTCTCTTTAATATCTCTCTTCACTTTAACGTTTTATTTAAATTGTTTATAAATATAAATGAATTTTATTCAATATGTGGGTAAAAAGCTCTCGCCTAAATGTTTAGAGCGGTAAAATTCGCTAATCCTATACTGAAATCTCCACTATTATTAAATATTCCTATAAGGTTTGTCAAACATATTAGAAATAAATTACCCTAATCATATACTAATTCTTTAAGAAAAAACATGAATATTTTTACTGAATTAGCATTTTCTTCGTTATTTTGTTTCCCTTATACTGTTCTTATTGTGAAAGATAGGAAATTCTTCAATAATATGTGAAGCATCTTGAACTAGTTTTGCCCCGTTTTGAATTAACTCATTTGTACCAGCACAACATTCATCAAATATGGAGCCCGGAACCGCAAATACCTCTCGATTTTGTTCAAGGGCCTGCTGGGCTGTAATTAGAGATCCACTTCTTTTCTTAGCTTGTATGATAATCGTTCCCATGGAAAGACCGCTAATGATTCGGTTCCTCAGTGGAAAATGCCATTTCTGAGGAGGAGTTGAGGGAGGGTGTTCAGAAAAGATAAGATGTGAGGACATGATTTGTTCTGCTAAAGTGTAATTTTGCTTAGGGTATAAATGATAAAAACCTCCAGCAATCACTGCGATGGTTTTCCCTTTTTGATTAATTGTATGAGTATGGGCTAATGCATCAATTCCTTTTGCCAATCCACTTACAATTACCCAATCATTAATGATTAATGGTTTTATTATATCACCTAGTGCTAATTGACCATATTGACTCGGATTCCTAGTGCCTACAATACTGATAATTTGGGGAGAATGAGACATTTTAATATCACCCTTATAAAACAAATAAGGAGGCGGATCAGGTATTTCTTTTAACAAAGGAGGATACTCATGGTCAAAAAGAGGCAGGAACTTAATATTATCTTTTTGATACATTTTATTAAGGTAGTGGAATGACAATGAGTGATATTCTTCTTTTATAGCTTGAATCTTTTCTTTTTTTACTTGAAAATACGTTTCCCATTCATGGTCTTTCAAATGAAAAAAAAGTTCAAGTGTAGCGTCTGCATTCATGATTTTTCGTAGAATCTGCTGACTAATCCCCTTGCAATGTGCTAATAGAAACAATCTTTTCGTCGTATCTTTTTTCATAGCTTCCTCCATTTTCACATGACAAATAGGAACAGGTTAGCACCTGTTCCTACTATTATATTGATTAATGTGTTTTACATTTTTCAAGTAAGCCTTGCTCTTCTAATACAGAAATAAGTGTTTCTCCCATCACTGATGGAGTATCTGCCACTTTAATTCCACAAGCATTCATCGTTTTAATTTTTTCTTCCGCAGTCCCTTTACCACCAGAAATAATCGCACCAGCGTGTCCCATACGTTTACCTGGAGGTGCAGTTTGACCACCAATGAAGCCTACTACAGGCTTTGTCATATTTGCCTTAACCCATTCCGCAGCTTCTTCTTCGGCTGTACCACCAATTTCTCCAATCATGATAACAGCATACGTATCTTCATCTTCGTTAAATGCTTTTAGTACATCGATAAAGTTTGTCCCATTAACAGGGTCTCCACCAATTCCTACTGCAGTTGATTGGCCAATACCTGCCTGTGATAATTGATGAACTGCTTCATACGTAAGAGTACCAGAACGAGATACAACTCCCACATGTCCTTTTTTATGAATATATCCAGGCATTATACCAATTTTACACTCTTCAGGAGTAATAACACCTGGGCAGTTCGGTCCTACTAGGCGAGTTTTCTTCCCTTCCATGTAGCGTTTCACTTTTACCATATCCATTACAGGAATATGCTCTGTAATACAAATGACCAAATCTAGTTCCGCGTCTACGCCTTCCATAATCGCATCAGCAGCGAAAGGAGCAGGCACATAGATAACAGATGCATTTGCACCAGTTGCTAAAACTGCTTCTTGAACTGTATTAAATACAGGTACACCTTCTACTTCTGTACCACCTTTACCAGGTGTTACACCACCAACAATATTAGTCCCATACTCTAGCATTTGCTTTGTATGGAATAACGCTGTTGATCCAGTTATACCTTGTACAATAACTTTTGTATCTTTATTAATAAATACACTCATGTTTGTCCCCTGCCTTTCTTACTTCACTAATGAAACGATTTTTTGTGCGCCGTCAGCCATAGACTCTGCAGAAGTAATATTTAATCCAGATTCATTTAAAATTTTCTTACCTAATTCAACGTTTGTACCTTCAAGACGTACAACAAGTGGAATTTCTAAGCCAACTTGCTTTGTAGCTTCTACTACACCTTCAGCAATAACATCACATTTCATGATTCCACCAAAGATATTAACAAAAATTCCTTTTACATTTTGATCAGAAAGAATAATCTTGAATGCTTCTGTTACTTTTTCTGCCGTTGCACCGCCCCCAACATCCAGGAAGTTAGCAGGTTCGCCGCCATAATACTTAATAATATCCATTGTTGACATAGCAAGACCAGCTCCATTTACCATACAGCCAATATTACCGTCTAACGAGATATAACTTAAGTCATATTTAGAAGCTTCAATTTCTTTTGGATCTTCTTCATCAAGATCACGATATTCTACAATATCTTTATGGCGATATAATGCATTTGAATCAAAATTTAGTTTTGCATCAAGAGCCATAACTTTTCCGTCACCAGTTACTACTAATGGGTTAATCTCAGCAATTGAACAATCTTTTTCAACAAATACTTGATATAATCCCATCATGAATTTAACTGCTTGTCCAACTAATTCTTTTGGAATATTAATGTTAAATGCAATTCTTCTAGCTTGATAGCCTTGTAGACCAACAGCTGGGTCAATTACTTCTTTAAAGATTTTCTCAGGAGTCTTTTCCGCTACTTCCTCAATCTCTGTTCCACCCTCTTCAGAAGCCATTAGAACCACTCGAGAAGTAGCGCGATCTAATACAAGACCCACATAATATTCCTTCTTGATATCACAGCCCTCTTCGATAAGTAGACGTTTTACTTCCTTACCTTCTGGGCCAGTTTGGTGTGTAACAAGCGTTTTCCCTAAAATTTCTTCTGCATATGTACGTGCTTCGTCAAGGTTTTTCGCAACTTTTACCCCGCCTGCTTTCCCGCGTCCACCTGCATGGATTTGAGCTTTTACTACTACTACATCTGTTCCAAGTTCTTTCGCAGCTTCAACTGCTTCATCTACAGAAAAAGCAACTCGGCCATTCGGTACAGAAACTCCGTATTTACGAAGGAGTTCTTTTCCTTGGTACTCATGGATATTCATTTGCCATCCTCCTAACCAATTTGCATGAATAAAAATTAGACTGCGCTTTCATTTTATATAATAGTTTGAACCTTGTCTACATTTACACATAAAATAGTAAAATTCAAGTTAATTTTTATTTTTTTAGTATAAAAGAAAATAATAAAACTCAGGACTTTTAACTTAGAAAAATCAAAAAAACACTAGTAGAGAGAATACAAGAAATTACCTCATACAATAGGCTTATATATTACGATGTTCTTTCGAGATTAATTCTTTTTCTATGTTATACACAAAAGAAAATATTTCAGCTACTGCTTCATATAATTCTTCAGGGATTTGCTGATGCACCTCCAATTTTGATAAGAGCTCAACAAGGGCCTTGTCCTCATGAACATGAATATCATGATGTTTTGCTGCCTCAAGTATTTCATCAGCTAGTAATCCACTACCTTTTGCAATAACCTTTGGAGCTTGTTCCTTAACATGATCATATCTTAAAGCAATCACTTTTTTTATAGAATCCTTTTCCATCATATTTTTACATCAACCCCTGTATAAGATTCAATACTACCTGTTATGTTAAATTGCTTTTGGGGATGTTTTTGATTTGCTGGTAGTTCAAAAGACTTAACTTTGATTGAAGTTAAATGATAGTCCATTTTATGTAAATGTTCTTTCAGCTTTTCTGTATGTTCGATGACTAATGGTTTTAAAGCCTCAAGATTGTTTGTAATGGTAATTGTCATCACCCTGTTTTGTATTTGAACATCAACAAAAGTTTCTTCGAGAATTGGTAGCTGCAAAAAGAAAATAATCCGGCAAAAGGATGGATCAACTTTTCCATTTTCTTGTTTTTTTCCGTTCCACTGAATTATTAAATCAGTATTGTTTAATGAAAATAACGGAATCTGAGTGATCATTTGTGATGTTGGTCCAAAATCTTGTTGAAGCAATGGTTGACCGTCTATACGAAGTCTAAGTGAATCAATCTGATCTTTTACTGTTCCCTCAACTACTCCTTCTTTACTTACTTCTAACAGCATTTCTCTTAGTGCTTGTAACTCCTGTGAAACTTCTTTTAACGTCAGACCATTGGCAGAATCTAATTTAAATTGCTTTCTTGATATAATGTTTAATAATGATTGTTGCAATTGTTTGACCAAACTTGTTGGTTCATTCAAACCTTGTAGTAAATGAAATAGACTATCAATTTGTTGTGCCAAAGGGATATTGGATTGTGTTTGAACAAGGGACTTTATCACATTTTCTGATAACGGATATTGCTGCTTAATTGCAAATTTTGTCGCATCTATTAATAGCGGTATGTCCTTTTTAGAGGTATTCTTCAGCAACTCTAGTGCTGTTAGCAGCTGCTCCTTTGAAATGGGAATATGGTCTTTTACAAGTTCACTTGCTAATAATATATTTTCTTTCGACGTTTTTTGTTGAAACATCGTAAGCAAATCTTTTGCGACTGATTGCTTTGTTAAAGGACCAACGTCTACTTGCTTCATTATTTTTAGATGAAGTCCTTGTTGTTCAAATCCCTTTACCCGAAACCAATAGCGATCTAAAGCATTTATTGAAGCTTCGAGCTGAGCAACAAGCTTTGTTTGGCCAACTTGAATAAGTGCTTTTTGATCAGGAAAGAGTTTAAGAACTTGTCCTTGAATCACTTGATTATCGACTAATGCCAACTTATTTGTAGTCATATTCATTTGTGTGATAGAATCACGAAACAAGCGTTCCATTGCTGACAATTGTATCATTTTCTTTCCCCACTTTATTTCAAGGTATTAAAAGTTCCTTAACCGGTGCAAAGCTTTTCCGATGATGTTCTGTAACTCCATATTTTTTTAGAGCTGATAAGTGTTGTTTTGTTCCATACCCCATATGTTGATCAAATCCATACTCCGGGTACTGCTCCGAAATATCCTCCATTAATCGATCTCTAGTAACCTTTGCGATGACTGAACTTGCTGCTATAGATATACTTTGCGAGTCACCTTTAATAATTGATGTTTGTGGAATTTGCAAATCAAGTTTCATAGCATCTAACAATAAATAAGCCGGAGCTTTGGAAAGTTTTTTAATAGCCTTTGTCATTGCAAGTTTCGTTGCTTCATAAATATTTATCTCATCAATTATCGAAGGAGAAACAACTCCAACCCCTATTGCTTCTGCTTGTTCATAAATCATGTCATAGAAACGATCTCTCATTGTTGACGTGAGCTTCTTAGAATCAGTTAATCCTGGTATATAGCATTCCTCTTTTAATATAACAGCAGCCGCAACAACCGGTCCTGCTAATGGTCCTCTGCCAACTTCATCAATACCTGCAATAAGATGAAAGCCATTTTTTTTGGCTTCTCTTTCAAACCGAAGCATGCTGTAAAACTGATTTTGAAGTTTTTTCTCATGTTCATACTGTTTGAACCACTTTTCAACTAATTGCTGAACTCCTTTTCTATGATCAGTCAGGCACTCATTGAGAAATGGATCATTTTCGTTTTTAATCGTAGAAAGCTTTTGTTTAATTTCATTTGTCGTTAATTGCATTTGCTGTTTCTCCCTATTTCTGCTACATATTTGATTTTGTATGTACAAATTATATATATATTATATCGGTTCTCAATGAAATAAATAAAGACTCGCGTTTAATTAGCGAGTCGATGGTTTATTAATCATTTAAAAAGTCTTCTGGTGTTTCAAACGATAATCTTCCTAATTTATCTGTTCGAATTTCTCTTAAAATAAGCTCAGATGTTTTATCATAATCAATATATCCACCAGACATCATGCAACCGCGTTTCTTCCCTATTTCATCAAATAGAGGGACAATTTCATCCGGCAGCTCTTCTAAATGAAATCGTTCAAGCAATCTGTTTGGATAGTGTTCTTTTAAAAATGACAAAGCAAACACGGTGATATCTTGCAGGTTCAAAATAGCATCCTTTATTGCACCTGTTGTTGCAAGTTTTTGACCTACTAACTGATCCTCAAACTTAGGCCAAAGAATTCCAGGTGTATCTAATAGCTCTAGCTCATTCCCTACCTTAACCCATTGTTGAGCAGTTGTGACACCTGGCCGATCTCCTGTTTTTGCAATGTTTTTCTTTGCAAGCCTGTTAATTAGCGTTGACTTACCGACATTTGGTATACCAATAATTAAAGCTCGAATTGCACGAGGTTTAATTCCTTTTGCAGCCATTTTATCAAATTTCTCTTTCAAAAGAGTTTTTGATAAGGACGTAATTTGCTTTAATCCTGTTCCTGATTGAGCATCAATCGCAATTGCAGGAATATCGCGATCTTTGAAATATTCAATCCACTTTTTTGTAATTGCCTCATCGGCCTTGTCTGCTTTATTTAATAACACAATTCTTGGCTTTGACGAAACAATGTCATCAATCATTGGATTTCTCGATGACATTGGAATTCTAGCATCAACCAGTTCAAAGACAATGTCGATTAGTTTAAGTTTTTCTGTGACTTGTCTTCTTGCCTTTGCCATATGTCCTGGAAACCATTGTATTGTCATAATAACACCTTCTTTTTTTCTTACTCAACGATACGAATACTAGAGAATGGCCAATAAACTAAACTTGTTTCCCCCATAACCTCTTCGATTGGTATCGTTCCTATATGTCTACTATCTTTACTTTGCCGTCTATTATCACCCATAACAAACAAATGTCCTTCAGGCACCGTAGATTGCCCTGTAATGCTTTCTAAATCAAAGGGCTCTGTTAATGGGCCGTCTATTAGTTCTTTTTTATATTCATCAAGATAGGGCTCTTCATACTTTTCGCCATTTATATAAAGGGTATCGTCTTTATATTCAACATGATCTCCCGGTAAACCTATTACACGTTTAATATAATCTTTATCAACAGTAGCATGAAAAACAACAATATCAAACCGTTCCGGTTCACCAATTTTATAAGAAAATTTATTCACAATCATTCTATCTTGTGTATGTAGTGTTGGCATCATTGAATATCCATCAACTACAATAGGTGCAAAAAAGAAGGATCTTATGATTGCTGCTAAAATGACCGCAATAGCTAAAGCTTTTATCCACTCTAGAAATTCATTTTTCTTTTTTGTCATACTATCACCTGCTTCTAGCAATCATTATGTCCATTGACTATTTCTTGATATACACTTATTTAGTTAAGAAGATCATAAGTTTGACCATATTATTGAAAAAGGAGCTTGTTAAGCAACAAGCTCCTTTTCAACTATACGGACAGAACGGCTGACCCATATATTTGAGACTTAGTAAAAACTAAGCTGTCTTATCGAATTTCTTTAATACGCGCGGCTTTACCACGTAATTGACGTAAGTAGTAAAGTTTAGCACGGCGAACTTTACCGCGACGAATAACTTCTAGCTTCGCGATTTTTGGTGTGTGTACAGGGAAAGTACGTTCAACACCTACACCGTAAGAGATCTTACGAACTGTAAATGTCTCGCTAATTCCACCACCACGACGCTTAATCACAACACCTTCAAATACCTGAATACGCTCACGAGTACCCTCAACGATACTTACGTGTACACGTACAGTATCACCAGGACGGAAAGCAGGTAAATCAGTTTTTAATTGTTCTTTTGTGATTTCTTCAATTAGTTTTTGCATCGTTTTCAACTCCTTCCAACAGATGCTCATTCCAATATTTATTCATTGCAGCGGAACATCGTTTTAAAAGACTGCATCTTATACATCAGCAAGTCACGAGATTTATCTTACCATAACGCATCATTGGGTGCAATAGCTAGTTTTCACTTTGCCACTTTTTTATGAGAGATTTTTGTTTATCAGATAATGGGTACTTTTCTAATAGATCCGGACGTCGTTCATAGGTTCTTTTTAAAGACTGTTCCTCACGCCACTCAGCAATTAATTTGTGATTTCCTGATAAAAGTACTTCAGGGACTTTAAACCCTCTAAAATCGGCTGGTCTTGTGTAGTGCGGGTGTTCAAGCAAGCCAGAACTATACGAATCTAAAATAGGTGAATCTTCATTTCCTAGAACACCAGGAAGCAGCCGAACAACGCTATCTGTTATAACCATAGATGCAAGCTCTCCACCTGTTAAAACAAAGTCACCTATAGAAATTTCTTCTGTTACAAGGTGTTCTCTAATTCTTTCATCATAGCCCTCATAGTGACCGCAAATAAAAAGAAGGTGGTCCTCTCTAGCTAATTCTTCTGCTTTCCCTTGTGTAAACCGTTCACCCTGAGGACATACCAATACCACTTTCGGCTCTGAATTTCCTTGTTTACGAATATCTTCAACAGCATCAAATATCGGCTGTGGTGTCAACACCATTCCGGCTCCTCCACCATATGGATAGTCATCAACGTTTTGATGCTTATTCGAGGAATACTTACGAAAATTTATCACATTAAATGTGACAGCCTCTTTCTCCTGAGCTTTTTTAAGAATTGACTCATTTAATACTCCATGAAACATTTCTGGAAATAGTGTTAAAAAATCAATCTTCATTATTCTAGTAACCCTTCCATTGGTGTAATGATGATTTTCTTTTCATCAATGTTGATTTCTTTTACAATTTCATCAATGTATGGAACGAGCAAGTCTTTTCCTTCTTTTCTTTTGACAACCCAAACATCATTTGCCCCTGTTGCCAGAATTTCACGAATTGTTCCGATTTCTTCCCCACTATCTGTAAACATTTTGCATCCTATGATTTCATGGAAGTAATATTCACCTTCTTCAAGTTCTGATAATTGAGATTCAGATACCTTTAATAAAGAACCCTTAAATGGCTCAACGTCTTGAATAGAGTGCATTCCCTCAAAAGTTAAGAGGTCAAAATTTTTATGTACACGGTGACTATCAACAACAACTTCAACTGGTTCAGCAGAGCCTTCCTTGAAAATATATAATGTATTTCCAGGCTCATATCTTTCTTCAGCAAAATCCGTTTTTGAAATTACGCGCACTTCTCCTTTAATTCCATGTGTGTTGACAATTTTTCCAACATTAAACCATTTCTCGGCCATATTTATCACCTCAGGCGTATTTGATCCACTATACCGTCTTTTATGACAATGGTTTTCTCCTTCATTAATTCATCCCAATTGTCACCAACAGTTATGTCTACTATTGCATCTACTTCTTTTTCTTTTATTTCACTACCAATTGGTAATGTATGTACTTGTTCTAATTGAAACTCAACTAGTTTGATTTTTTCACGACGTTTTTCTATTTCTTTTAAAAATTGCGTAGAGAGTTGTTTACTTGTTTTCTCCACCTTTTTGTATTCAAAATACAATTGATCACATTCTTGCTCGATCATTTTTTTCCGTGAAGAAAATTCTTTTATTAATGATTGCTTACTAGTTTCCGTTATCATTTGTTTAACAGTCACACGGTGGAGTATCTTCATTATTGTTCCTCCCCTATTCAAGCTTAATACGTATAAAAAAGTAAGCCACACCAACTCCATTTTATAAATAGAAGATGTATTAGAAAAACTTTGTTTATAACCAGGTCCTATTGGCGAATGGTTACTATATATGATCATCCATATAATATTTATATGTTCTAATAGTACAAAAAAAGGGGAGGAACCTCCTCACCCTTTTTTTAGTCATTAATCTCTAGTTGAATTCTTTTAGATGAATTAGATCCCGCTGCGTAAACAACAGTTCGAATGGCTTTTGCGATCCGTCCTTGCTTGCCAATTACTTTACCGACATCATCTTTATGAACTGAAAGGCGATAAATCATTTGATGCTCCTGCTCATGTTCAGTGATCTCAATTTGTTCTGGCTTATCAACAAGCGGCTTCACAATTGCCTCGATTAACTCTTTCATCTCAACAGTCATTACTTGCTGTTTTTAGCGTTATGGAATTTTTCCATAATGCCTTCTTTAGAGAACAAGTTACGAACTGTATCAGATGGTTTTGCACCATTTGACATCCATTTAAGAGCTAATTCTTCATTGATTTTAACTTCTGCTGGTTGAGCAACTGGGTTGTAAGTACCTACAACTTCAATGAAACGTCCATCACGTGGTGAACGAGAATCTGCTACTACGATACGATAAAAAGGAGATTTTTTTGCTCCCATACGTTTTAAACGAATTTTAACTGCCATTTATAAAGCACCTCCGAAAATGTTTCAACAAGATAGTATATTATCAAATAAGTTATATGATGTAAAGGTTTTTTTCTTGTCAGTTTAAAAAAAACTTAAAAAAACAAAGTAAATTCTTTATTTTGCGGAATTTAACCCATCTACTCCATTACATAAATGGAAATTTAATTCCACCTTTTTTCTTTCCTTTTGTCATGTTTGTCATTTGCTTCATCATTTTTTTCATGTCTTCAAATTGCTTTAATAAGCGATTCACTTCTTGGACAGTGGTACCGCTGCCTTTCGCAATTCGTTTTTTACGAGAAGCATTCATCATTTCAGGGTTGAGTTTTTCAGCCTTAGTCATGGATTTAATAATTGCCTCAACATGACTTATTTGTTTTTCATCAACCTGTAGGTTTTTTAATCCCTTAACCTTGTTCGCACCGGGTAACATGCCTATAAGATCCTCTAAGGGACCCATATTACGCACTTGTCCAAGCTGCTCAAGGAAGTCATCAAATGTAAAAGATGCTGTGCGCATTTTTTGTTCTAATTCTTTTGCTTTTTCAGCATCAACATTTGTTTGGGCTTTTTCGATGAGTGTTAACACATCACCCATGCCTAGAATTCTTGATGACATTCGTTCTGGATGAAAAGCTTCTAATGCATCAAGCTTTTCTCCTAAACCAACAAACTTTATAGGTGTATTTGTCACAGAGCGAATAGATAATGCAGCTCCGCCACGTGTATCCCCATCAAGCTTTGTCAAAACAACACCTGTTAAACCGAGCTGTTCATTAAAACTTTTGGCTACGTTTACAGCATCTTGACCAGTCATCGCGTCGACAACAAGGAAAATTTCATCAGGTTTAGCAATTTCTTTTACCTGTTCAAGCTCTTCCATTAGATTTTCATCAATATGAAGTCGACCAGCTGTATCAATGATCACATAATCATGGTGCTCTTGTTTTGCATGCTCTAAAGCTTTCTTTGCGATTTCAACTGGACTTACTTGATCTCCCATCGAAAAAACAGGCATATCTAACTGTTTACCTAATGTTTCAAGCTGCTTAATAGCTGCAGGACGATAAATATCTGCCGCAACAAGCAATGGGCTTCGATTATGCTTTTTTCTTAAGAGATTCGCTAGCTTACCAGTAGTTGTTGTTTTACCTGCACCTTGTAACCCAACCATCATAATCACTGTAGGTGGTCGATTTGATACCGCAATTTTACTTTGCTCTCCACCCATTAATTCGGTTAGCTCATCTTTAACTACTTTAATGACCTGCTGACCAGGAGTTAAGCTTTTCATAACCTCTTGACCAACAGCACGTTCACTTACGCGCTTAATAAAATCCTTTACGACCTTGAAGTTAACATCTGCTTCTAGAAGGGCAAGGCGCACTTCGCGCATCATTTCCTTAACATCCGCTTCCGTTACTTTTCCTTTGCCGCGAATTTTGGCCATTGTATTCTGCAGTCGGTCGGCTAATCCTTCAAAAGCCATAAATGCCGCCTCCTAATCTAATTTCTCAAGCTCTTGAAGCAAGACATCAAACTGATTACGATTATCCACTTCAGCAGAGAATTCGCGCAGCTGTGTCATGATCTTCTGGCGCTCTTGAAATTTCTGAAATAATAGTAGCTTTTTCTCATATTGCTCCAGCATTGCTTCAGTCCGTTTAATGTTATCGTAAACAGCTTGTCTACTAACACTGTACTCTTCCGCAATTTCACCAAGGGAGTAATCATCAAGATAGTATAAGGACATATAGCTCTTCTGCTTAGGGGTTAACAACGATTGATAAAAATCAAAAAGATACGTTAACCTCGTCGTTTTTTCAAGCATCATGCCGATCCACCCCTTTGTTAAGTGAATTACCTTTACAACATATAAGTCTACATACGAAGTATTTTCTTGTCAAGTAGTATAAAGGTAAAGAATAGTAATTTGAAAAAGCTAACCAATATGAGGTTAGCTTTCATTCTGATTTATCCCACTCTTAACGGGCAGTAACCCCCAACTTAAGCTTCTGAGTTTACAAACAAGATAGTTTGCCCGTAAAGATACGATTGGTTCAACTAGCCATCACTGGGGGATGAAGAACTCCCCCACTGATGGAAGTTTCACTTTATTCCGTTTCTTGCTCCTCAATAATTCCTGAGAACAACCCGTAAACATATTGCTCTGTATTAAACTCTTGTAAATCATCCATTTTTTCACCTAAACCAACGAACTTTACCGGAATATCTAGTTCGCCTTTTATGGCTAAAACAATTCCACCTTTCGCCGTACCATCTAACTTAGTGAGAACAATACCTGAAACATCTGTTGCTTGTGAGAATTGTTTGGCTTGTGTCATCGCGTTTTGACCTGTTGTTGCATCAAGTACAAGTAATACCTCATGTGGGGCCCCAGGGATTTCACGTTCAATCACACGTTTTACCTTTTCAAGCTCTTTCATGAGATTTACTTTATTTTGCAGACGGCCAGCTGTATCACATAATAGAACATCAACCTGTCTTGCTTTTGCAGCTTGTACAGCATCATACATGACTGCTGCAGGATCTGAGCCTTCTGATTGTTTAATCACATCCACTCCGACTCTGTCACCCCAAACCTCTAGTTGTTCGATTGCTCCTGCCCTAAATGTGTCCCCAGCTGCTAAAAGAACAGTGTTTCCTTCACTTTTTAACTTGTGAGCTAATTTGCCAATTGTAGTTGTTTTTCCAACACCATTAACACCAACAAATAAAATGACATTAAGTCTGCCCTGTTCAAGATTTAATTTGTTAATGAGGTCTTCATCACTGTCACCTTCATAGATTTCGATAAGCTTTTCTGAGATTACAGATTGAACTTCCTTTGTATCTTGAATATTGCGTTTTTTCACTTCCATTTTTAACTCATCAATTAAATCCATTACAGTAGCGACACCAACATCCGCGCTTATTAAAAGTTCTTCAAGCTCCTCGAAAAAATCCTCGTCTACTTTTCGATATCTTGCAACTAAATCATTCATTTTACCTGCAAATGAATCTCGAGTTTTTGTTAAGCCCTCTTTGAATTTTTCCGTTACTGCATCTGTTTGTTGGGTGATTTTTTCCTTTAATTTTTTAAAAAAACTCATTCTAATAAATCGTCCTTTCGGTTAAGATTGAACTAATTCTTTTGTCTCTTCTAGTCTAACTGACACAAGTTTTGAAACACCTGACTCTTGCATCGTTACTCCATATAATACATCAGCTTCTTCCATTGTGCCTTTCCGGTGTGTGATGACGATAAATTGAGTTTCATGACTGAACTTCTTTAAATACTGGGCAAATCGATGTACATTGGCCTCATCAAGAGCTGCCTCTACTTCATCTAGTACACAAAACGGAACAGGTCGGACTTTCAGGATGGAAAATAGTAAAGCAATAGCTGTTAGCGCACGTTCTCCCCCGGAAAGCAAGCCAAGATTTTGCAGTTTTTTTCCTGGCGGCTGTGCAACAATTTCTACACCTGTGTTTAACAAATCACTAGGATCCGTTAGTTTAAGCTCTGCTCTTCCCCCGCCAAATAGTGCTTGGAATACAGATTCGAAGTGTGAGCGAATCGCATTAAAGGTTTGTTCAAACCTTTTTTTCATTTCGTCATCCATTTCATCGATCACTTGATAAAGTGTATCTTTTGCTTCTAATAAATCATCACGCTGCTCTGTCAAAAAGGTGAATCGTTCAGAAACACGTTCATATTCATCAATCGCCCCTAAGTTTACCGTTCCTAATTCATCAATTGCAAGTTTGATCAGCTTAACACGCTTTCTCGCTTCCTCTACTTCAACCTCAAGTGAGTATTTCTCTTTTGCTCCGTCATAGGTTAAGAGATATTCCTCACGTAAATGATTTAAGCGATTATCAAGTTCGACGTCAAGTCTGTTTAGCTTCACTTCCTCATCTTTTAGGATATCCTGCAATTGTTTATCCTGACGTTTCAACTCTTTTAGCTCATTTTCTTCAAATTCAAGTTTTCCTTGCAAATGCAAACGTTCCTCTCTCCTGCTTGCAATTAATTCAATTGTTTTATTCTTATCTTGAAGCTTTTTTGTTGCTGCTTCTTCTAGTTTTTCTTCTCCTGATGAGCTTGATGACATTTCATTCGAAAGTAGAGAATAATCTTCTGCTGCCTCATCATGTTTTTGTTGTGCCTGTATTAGTTCTGCATTAATTCTTTCTACTTTTTCCTTCTGATTTTCAAATAACTGTTGTTTGCCTGCTAGCACAACTTTTAATTCCGTTAGTTCACCTTGCAGTTCATCTTTTGAGGTTTGCTGTGAACTTTTCTTCTTAGACATTTCTTCAATTTTTTGATCTAGTTCAACTATTTTTGTTGACACTTCTTGTAGTTTGACCTCAAGCTCTTTTTTGCGCCGTTCCATTCGATCCTTTTCAGCGTCATATGCTTCACGTTCTGCATCATATAAAGTTAAATGATCATTTACATTTTTTTCATTCAATTCGATTTCCCGAATTTCGCCCCGAATTCTTTGTTCTTCTAACCTGAGGGTTTCACCTTTAGATCGTAATTTCTCAAGCAAATTTTCTTGCTCTACTATCATGCTCTTCGTTGCCTTCACATCTTTTTCTAACTCTTCCGTTTTCTCTTCCATCACCGCTAATTTTTCCACAATTTGTTCAACTTCTCGTTGTCGACTTAATAAAGAATTGTTTTTTTGCTTAACAGCTCCACCAGTCATCGAGCCTCCAGGATTTACAACATCTCCTTGCAGTGTTACAAGTCGATAACGATAATTCATTAACTTTGCGATATCATTTGCTCCTTTAAGATCAGAGGTAACAATGACTGTTCCAAGAAGATTAGCGATAATGGATTTAAACATAGGTTCGTATTTCACTAGATTCTTGGCTATCCCAATAAAAGCAGGATGATTTTGAATCAAATTTAAGTCATGCTGGTTGATGGCACGCTCTTTTATAACAGACAGAGGGAGAAAAGTAGCTCGACCATAAGAATTTTGCTTTAAGAATTGGATCGCTTTTCTTGCAGCTCCTTCATCTTCAACAACCACATGCTGCATGGAGCTGCTTAACGCAATTTCAATTGCTGTTTCAAAGTCCTTGTCTGTTGTAATTAATTCTGCGACAGCTCCATGAATTCCTCCGAGCTTATCTTTTGCTTTAAGGATTTCTTTAACTCCTTGGAAAAAACCTGCATAGTCTTCTTGCATTGATTCTAATACTTCTTTTCGTGAACGAGTTTGTTGTAACAATTGATATGCCTGATATAATGCAGATTCCTTTTTTTGAAAAGAATTTTTAAGGTTTTCTAGTTTATTAGATGTGTCGCGAAAACTCTTGATTTGATCTGATAATTGTTTTTCTACAAGAGAATAATTAGCTTCAATCTTTAATTTTTTCTCTAAGATTTCTTGACGCTCTTCCACATAACGTTTATTCGAGTCTAGCAATCTCTCATTTTTTCTTTCTTGCTGAGATAATTGTTCATTTAAATATTGAATCTCATTACGAGCAGTTGCTTGCTCATTTAGTAGTTCAAAATATTCGCTTTTTAATTCTTCAATTAGCTCGTCGATATTTTGATCATATGACAATGCCATCTTTTGTTTTTCTGACAAATCTTTTTTTATAATCTCTAATTCGTTTGTATAGACTTCAAGAAGCATTTCCTGTTCTGATTTTTCATTACGTAATTGAGAAATTTGTGTTGTTAATTCTTCAATTGTCTTTTCTAATTGCGCTTTATTTTGATGAGCATTTTTCTTTCTTTCTTTAAGTACTTCTTTTCTACCTTCTAGCTTTTCTAACTCTTCACTTGCTAAGAGAAGAACCTGTTGAAGATCATCTATAGAGTCGTCTAATGCACTCACATGATCTTTCATTTGTTCAACAGCAGCTTCTTTTTTCTGCATTGTAGCAGAAAGGTTTACCTCAAGGTCCTTATTTTTTTCAACAGATTTAGAAAGAGTTTCATACTTTTGATGAAGCTCCTCTATCTCATATACTGTTAAAGCCACTTCAATCTGTTCAAGTTCTTCCTTTTTTTCCAAGTAGTCCTTGGCAATTGAAGCTTGTATCTTTAATGGTTCAACCTGCCCTTCCAATTCATGAAGAATATCATTGACACGATTTAGATTTTCCTGGGTTTCAGCAAGTTTATATTCTGCCTTCTTTTTTCGAGATTTATATTTTAATACTCCTGCAGCCTCTTCAAAAATCGTACGTCGTTCCTCTGATTTGCTGCTAAGAATCTCTTCTACTTTCCCTTGGCTTATGATTGAAAATGCTTCTTTTCCTAAACCCGAATCCATAAACAGGTCTACTATATCCTTTAATCGACAGCTTTGTTTATTGATAAAGAACTCACTTTCTCCTGAACGGTACACGCGGCGAGTAACACTCACCTCATGATAATCAATTGGAAGAAAATGGTCTTCGTTATCTAATGTTAGGGTTACTTCTGCAACATTAAGACTCCTTCTAGAATCGCTACCTGCAAAAATAATATCCTCCATTTTTACACCGCGTAAAGATTTTGCCGACTGTTCTCCAAGCACCCATCTTATACCGTCGGTAATATTACTTTTTCCACTGCCATTAGGTCCTACTACTGCGGTAACACCTTTGACAAAATCTACGGTGACTCGTTCAGCAAAGGACTTGAATCCAACAATATCCAAACGTTTGAGGAACATTGTGATCCTCCTTACTTTTTCTTTTTATGATGTAATCGTCAATTGTGTTGTAAACGACTTTCTTTATGCTTCATATTTATGACAAACTATTTCATATTTTATCATAATATGTCGATATAACTGATAGTTTTTTTAAACCTTGCATGATTATAGAAAGATAAACCTTAAAAAAGGACAACTCCTTCATTTCGTGTGTTTTTTCATCACATACGATCATGAGGTTGTCCTTTAAACTAGACATTATTTATTGATTTGTTGGAGCTTTGATAGAGCTTCTTGTGCAGCATGCTGTTCGGCTTCTTTTTTTGATTTGCCGCTTCCTGTTCCATACACCTCACCATTTAACGATACAGTTGAGACGAATTCACGGTTATGTGCAGGCCCTTTTTCATGGAGAATTTTATACTCTAATGTCCCTTTTGTATCTCTTTGAACAAGCTCTTGAAGTTGACTCTTGAAATCCATCACATGTGAAAAAGCTCCTTCATCTACTTTAGGAATGACAAACTTTTCCAAAAATTGGACTGCCGCATTAAGTCCTTGATCCAAATATAGTGCTCCAATGAATGCTTCGAAAACGTCAGCAAGTAATGCAGGTCGAGTGCGCCCACCAGTCATTTCTTCTCCTTTTCCTAATAACACCAAATTACCGAATGATAGGGAATTAGCAAAACCAACAAGTGATGGTTCACACACGATTGCAGCGCGTAGTTTCGTTAGTTCTCCTTCGCTCATCATAGGATATTTCTTATATAGGTATTGAGAAATTGTCAATTCAAGAACAGCATCACCTAAGAATTCTAACCTCTCATTGTCTTCATATGGTTTTTTTCGATGCTCATTAACATATGATGAATGAGTGAAAGCTTGATACAAGAGTTTTTCATTCGCGAACGTATGACCAATATTCTCTTGAAATTTTTTAAACTCTTCCGCTTTTTTAGCAAAAGAACGTCTCTCTTTATAATTAATATGTCTTGCCATAGCTTGGTACCTCCAATTTAGATGCGAAAGTAACTCCTTGTTTAACCTTATATAAGACACTTCATAATTGAAGGTAATTGTTTTTGTTCCCTTGAATTATGAAGTAGCTTATGTTATTCCAAATTTGTTTTCTCTAGTATACAGTATGCTTATAATTAAGCATAGAAGTCTAATATTACGTAAAAATATTGAGTTTGAAAAGGCTAAATAAAAGGGGTAAAGTCCCGTAATACATACGGGACTTTATCAGCAACATTACTGTTGGCTATTTATGTAGTTAACAGCGTCACCCACTGTACCGATTTTTTCTGCATCTTCGTCAGAAATTTCCATATCGAACTCATCTTCAAGTTCCATAACAAGCTCAACTACATCTAGGGAATCTGCTCCAAGATCATCTTTAAATGAAGACTCCAACTTTACTTCAGCTTCATCAACACCTAAGCGGTCAACGATAATCTTTGTTACACGTTCTAAAACATCTGCCATTTTCCTTCACCTCCCCTCAAGTATTATAGATGATTTCATTGTGAAAAACTAGGTTTCATTCTAGTATTTTCTTTAAAAATCTTATTTTATTACTAGTTTTCCTAAATGGTTAAAGGAAATACAAAAAGAAAGAAACTTACATGACCATTCCGCCATTAACATGAAGCGTTTGACCTGTAATATATTTACTTTTCTCTGAAGCAAGAAATGTGACCATATTAGCTATATCACTTGGTTCTCCCAAAGTTGCTAACGGAATTTGTTTAAGCAAATCTGCTTTGATTTCGTCATTTAGCTCATCAGTCATATCTGTTGTGATAAAACCAGGAGCAACCGCATTTACGGTAATATTTCTTGATGCTAATTCTTTTGCTGTCGTTTTTGTTAATCCTATCACACCCGCTTTTGCTGCTACATAATTTGCTTGGCCTGGATTTCCACTTACACCAACAACAGATGTAATGTTAATTATACGACCATTTCTTTGCTTCATCATTTGCCTTGTAACTGCTTTTGTGCAAAGAAATACTCCCTTTAAATTTGTATCAATGACATCATCCCATTCCGAATCTTTCATCCGCATTAGGAGATTATCCCTTGTAATTCCCGCATTGTTTACAAGAATATCTAACTGACCAAATTCCTTGATCACTTCTTTTACCATTTGCTGAACATCATCACTATCCGACACATCTGCTTTAATCGCTATAGCTTGTCCGCCATTTCCTTTAATTTCATCTACGACCTCATTTGCCTTTGCTTCATTTCCAGCATAGTTAATCGCAACACTTGCACCATTCTTTGCAAGATCTAAAGCAATTGCTCTTCCAATTCCCCGTGATGCTCCAGTCACTAGAGCTACTTTATTGCTCAACATTAGGCTTCCCCCTTCAATTTATCTACCGTACCCTTTAAGGAGTCAAGGTCGAAAATATTATGAACAGTTACAGAACGGTTAATTTTTTTCACTAAACCAGTTAATACTTTACCAGGTCCAATTTCTACAAAAGTTGTCACACCATTTTCAATCATTGTTCTTACTGATTCTTCCCATCTTACAGGTGAGTATAACTGTTTTACAAGTAAATCCTTAATCTCTTGGTGACTTTGTACTGGCTGTGCTGTTACATTTGCAACCACCGGAATAGCTGCATCCTTAAAGCTTAATTCAGATAGTACCTGATCAAATTTTTCAGCGGCAGGTTTCATTAATTCAGAATGAAATGGACCACTTACAACTAGAGGTATTGCTCTTTTTGCTCCATTTTCTTTTGCAAGCGCTGATGCTTTTTCAACACCGTTAGCTGTTCCAGAAATAACAATTTGTCCTGGACAATTTAAATTCGCCAACTGAACAGAATCACCATTTTCAGTCACTTCATTTGTGATTTTTTCTAATTCTTCAGCGGACATACCTAAAATAGCTGACATTGCCCCCTGACCTGCTGGTACAGCTTCATCCATATACTCTCCACGCTTTTTCACAGCATAAACTGCATCTTCAAAATTCAATACTCCTGCTGCGACAAGTGCTGAGTATTCACCTAAGCTATGACCTGCAACAAAGTCAGCGTGAATGTTGAATTTTTTTACATATTCTAATATAGCCATACTTGTTGTTAGTAATGCCGGTTGTGCATTATAAGTTAAAGTTAATGTATCTTGCGGTCCTTCAAAAATTAGTTCTTTTAGTTCTTGTCCTAATTTTTTGTCGGCTTTATCAAAGATTTCTTTTGACTCTACAATTTCTTGATAGAAGTCCTTTCCCATGCCAACAATCTGTGAGCCTTGACCAGGAAATAAAAATGCAATCTTTGTCATCTAGAATTCCTCCGTTTCCTAACCATTTAATGAAGAAAGAATTGTACCGGATACATCATTCGATACCATTTCTCTTGTTTGACGGATAGCATTATAAATCGCATTTGCATCGGACGAACCGTGAGCTTTTATTACAGGAGCCTTCAACCCAAATAAAGCAGCTCCGCCATACTCTGAATAATCCATTTGCTGTTTAATAACCTTTAATTGAGGTTTTAATATCCCTGCAGCAAGCTTTGAAGTAAAATTGCTTGTTAAAGCAGACTTTAACATAGAGAATACAGAAAGAGCTGTACCTTCGATTGTCTTGAGGGCTATATTTCCTGTAAATCCATCGGTTACAACAACGTCTGCCACAGATTCCATCAAATCCCGTGATTCAACATTTCCAATAAAATTAAGATTTGTTTCTTTTAATAGTTCAAAGGTTTGCTTTGTTAAGTCATTCCCTTTTTTATCTTCTGTCCCGACATTCAATAGGCCTACTCGAGGATTTTTAATACCTCTAACTTTTTCTGCATATACCGATCCCATGATGGCATATTGTAATAAATGTTCTGGTTTTGCATCAACATTTGCTCCGACATCTAAAAACAAAAATCCTTTCCCATCCAAAGTTGGCAATGTTGGGGATAATGCAGGCCTTTCAATTCCTTCAATTCTTCCTATAACAAATAATCCAGCAGTCATAAGTGCTCCCGTGTTTCCTGCTGAAATACACCCATCTGCTCTGCCTTCTTTGACTTCATTTGCCATTAAAACCATTGACGCATTTTTTTTACGTCTAACTGCACGAACAGGCTCATCTGTTCCTTCAATTACTTCATCAGTATGTATAATTGTAATTCTAGTTGCATCTGTTAAATAGGCTTTTATTTTCTCTTCTTGACCAACTAGTGTAACCTCTAAATCAGGAAAAGCGGAAATAGCTTTCATAACACCTTCAACAATTGCTTGCGGTGCATGATCTCCGCCCATTGCATCGATCGCTAGCTTCATTATGTAACCTACCTTTGTGTTTGATTTGAGCGATACATTTCAAACTCACCAGAAAAAACTAATTCATTGCCGACATAACTATTTACCTCAACAGTAGTTCGTTTAGGTTCAGAGTCAGTTTTCACCTTTTTGGCCTTAGCGATTACCCGCTCATTTTCTTTTACTTGTCTTGTAAAACGAATATTAGCCTTTGCAGTTAACGCCAATTCATCATTAATCATCGCGACAGCCAATGAGTTTGCTTGTGCAAATAAGTGGTGACCTCTGGCAATTTGATTTCTACTAAAAACGTGCTCTTTTTTTATTTCTAAAATAGAGATAGCCGACTCATCTAGTTGCAAGTCAATAATCTCTCCTATTACTTCTTCTATCGGTAATGCCCTTACTTCATCATCTAGTTTCTTTTCAGCTACGTGTTTTATTCGTTCTCTTAATTCAGGAATAGATAATTCTAACCTATCCAAGCGTATCGTTTGAATACTAACTTGAAACTTTTCAGCTAGTTCTTCATCGGTTATGAATGGTGTGTTAGCGATTGTTTCCTGTAATAACAGCTGTCTCTCTTTTTTATTTTTTCTCATGATTTCAATGACACCGTCCGAACTATTAAGACTAGGTACTAATAGTAGTATATAGATAAAGAAAACAGATTGCAACTGTATTGCCATCTGTTTTCTAGAAAATGTTTTAATTCTATTAAAAAGGCATATAATCAATCTAGTTTTTCACCATCTAAAATGCCTGATTGATATAAGTAGTCTCTTAATAATTCATATTTTTCGTCATGCCAAAATGCATTCGACTGAATTAGTTCTGTTGCATCTTGTCTTGCCACTTCTAATGCACGATAATCATGCACCATATCAGCAACTTTAAAGATTGGCATTCCACTTTGTTTTTTTCCAAAAAAGTCTCCAGGTCCTCTTAACTCTAAATCACGTTCTGAGAGGACAAATCCATCATTTGTCTCTGTCATGATTTTCATTCGTTCTTTTCCTGTTTCTGATTTAGGATCTGCAAGTAAAATACAATATGATTGTTCACTGCCTCGCCCTACACGTCCTCTTAATTGGTGGAGTTGAGAAAGGCCAAATCGTTCTGCATCGTAAATAACCATTGTTGTTGCATTTGGTACATTTACCCCAACTTCAACAACAGTAGTTGAAACTAATACATGAATTTCATTTTGGCTAAAATCTCTCATAACAGAATCTTTTTCTTCTGATGAGAGACGTCCATGCATAAGTCCGACTTGAAATCTACCTTGATAATAGTGAGTTAACATACTATGAACATCAAGAGCATTTTGAACATCTAATTTATCAGATTCCTCGATTAATGGACAAATAACATATGCTTGGCGGCCTTTTGATAATTCCTTTTCAATGAAAGCTAAGATCCGCTCGAGCATTGTAGGCTTAACCCAATATGTTTCAATTGTTTTTCTTCCGGCAGGTAGTTCATCAATAATCGATACATCCATTTCTCCAAATGCTGTAATCGCTAATGTTCTAGGAATAGGTGTTGCAGTCATGAACAAGACATCCGTATACGCGCCTTTTTCGCGGAGCATTCGTCTTTGTTCCACACCAAAGCGATGTTGTTCATCTGTTATGACAAGGCCAAGGTTATGAAATTTTATTTCATCTTGGATTAAGGCATGAGTACCAATCAATAGATGAATTTCATTGTTTGCTACTTTTTCAAGCAATTCTTTTCGCTTTTTCCCTTTTACTGAACTTGTCAGCAATGCAACTGTTACATCAAATGGCTCAAAAAGTCTAAAAAGTGAATCGGCATGCTGCTCCGCTAAAATTTCGGTTGGAACCATAAGTGCAGCTTGATTACCAGATAGCACCGCTGCATAAATAGCAATAGCTGCTACAACGGTTTTACCCGATCCAACATCTCCCTGTAATAAACGATTCATTCGATAAGGCGACGTCATATCCTGTAAAATTTCATTCACTACCTTTGATTGAGCGTTTGTGAGTGGAAATGGTAATGCATCAATAAATTTTTGATGTTTCTCCTTTGAGTATTGATGTACAGCACCTTTGGATTGTTCACGTTGTACTTTCCTTAGCGCTTGCATTTTAAGTTGAAATAATAAAAATTCTTCGTACACAAAACGCCTGCGAGCTAATTTTAAGTATTCTTTTTCTTCTGGCATGTGAATCGTTTGAAGTGCTTCTCTCCTTGTCATCAACTTATACTTTTGTAATAAATCAATTGGGAGGATTTCCTCGATATCCTGTAAATAATTTGATAGTGCCAGTGAAACAAATTTTCGCATTCCCTTTACTGTAAGTTTTCCTTTTACAGAGTAAATCGGTTCTATGCCAGATAATTCTTGCTTAGGTCCGAACGTTAATTGTTGGACGGTAATAGTTTGTCTATGCTTGTCCCATTTTCCAGTAACAGTGACAGTCGAATCAATAGCAAGTTTATTTTTAAAATATGGACGATTAAAGCAAACAACTGACAATAGATATCGCCCTACTAGCAATCTAAAAGTTAAACGAGAACGCTTTTTCCCAAAAAAGGTAAGAGAAGGTTCACTGTGCACCCTCCCCTCTACGGTTACACGCTCTTCATGCTTTACATCTTCCAAATCTCGCAAGCTATTATCATCATAACGGTATGGAAAATATTCCAGAAGATCTTGAATTGTGTAGATTCCAACATCATTCAATGATTCTTCGGTTTCACTTCCTACACCTTTTAAAACAGAAATTGGTTCTAATAATTTATTTTCCACCATCATTTTTGCGTATTTCCAAAGATCCGAGCCTTTTGCTGTTGACCTGTTGGAGTCGCAGCTCCCCCTCCTTGTGCAGTTTCTTTCAGTACGGTATACATTGTTTGGCCTTTTTTAAACATAACCTCTATCTCTTCATCACATGGAATTCTACTAGCTAATACCTGTCAAAGCCATATTTGCAGCAATCATAGCATTTGCCGTCCTTCCAATTCTTTCTGAACCCGCTGTATGTTATTATAGATAAAGATTTTTCATTATTATATGCTAGTAACTAATGATTAGGGAACATTCGTTTCCTACAATGTTAGTTTAACAGATTTCAGCTGAAACAGCATGATTTGAAGAATTGAGGAATTATTCAAACAATTTACTGTAGATATATATCTATGAACAACAAAAAACCCAGAAAATCTGGGTTTTTGTTGTTTGTTATTCAACTGAAAAGATATATGAATATAAAGGCTGGTCACCTTTGTGCACTTCAACTTCAACATCTTCAAACATCTCTTCAACATATTGCAGCAGCTGGTCTGTTTCCTCGTCTGATGCATCTTCTCCTTGAATAATAGTGACAATTTCATCATCATCTGAAATCATTTCTGTGAGAAGCTTTTTAGAAGCTGCTAATTGTTCTCTATCTGTAATAACGATTTTACCATTTGAAATTCCCATAAAATCGCCTTTTGAAATGTCGAGTCCATCAATATTTGTATCACGTACTGCGTATGTGATTTGACCACTCTTCACATGTTGTAAGGCTTCATTCATCAACCCCTCAACTTCTTCTGATTCCACAGTAGGGTTGAACGCTAGTAATGCCGCCATTCCTTGTGGAACAGTCTTCGACGGGATTACAATCACATTTTCTTCTACAACAGATGCAGCTTGTTGAGCAGCCATCACAATATTAGAGTTGTTTGGAAGGATGATAATATTTTCAGCATTAACGTCATGAATCGCCTTAACAATGTCCTCTGTACTCGGATTCATTGTTTGACCGCCTTCAATGACCTCATTTGCTCCAATGCTTCTAAATAATTCAGCAATTCCTTTACCCATAGAAACAGTCACAATGCCATACTTACTTTTTTCCTTTTTCTCTTCTGTGTTCACAGATGGAGTCGACTGAGCTTTTTCTCCAACTATATCTGTATGTTGCTGTCTCATATTTTCTATTTTCATATTTATAAGATTTCCATATTTTTGTCCATAAGATAGAACTTCACCAGGGTGCTCTGCATGTATATGTACTTTTGCCAACTCATCATCTGCAATAACTAATAATGAATCACCGAATTGACTAAGGTCCTTTCTAAACGTTTCCTCATGAAATGGTGTTTTGTCAGCTTCAAAGCGAACCATAAATTCCGTACAATATCCGAATTCAATATCTTCTGTATTAATATGGCCTTGGACACTCTTATGATGTTCTGCGTTTACGAGCTCATCCATTGATGGTGTTCTGACATGTGTTGTATCAAGTTTTTCTCCCTTTAGAACTGATAAAAAGCCTTCATACACAAACACTAAGCCTTGACCACCACTATCCACTACACCAACTTCTTTTAAAACAGGTAACAGCTCAGGAGTCCGTTTTAAGGATGCTTCCGCTTCCTTTAATGTCAACTCCATAACCTTTGTGATCGATGTCTCCGTATCAGCAGCAAGGACTGCAGCTTTTGCGGCATCTTTAGCAACTGTTAAAATTGTACCTTCAACTGGTTTCATAACAGCTTTATAAGCTGTATCTACACCAGCTTGAAGAGCTGCTGCGAACTCAGTTGCATTTATTTTTGCTTTAGCCTCAATCGATTTAGAAAACCCTCTAAACAATTGTGAAAGAATAACACCAGAGTTTCCTCTTGCACCCATTAAGAGCCCTTTTGAAAGCGCATTCCCAACTTTCCCTATGTGGTCGGAATGATTATTTCTAACTTCATTTGCGCCTGATGTCATTGATAAATTCATGTTTGTACCAGTATCTCCATCTGGAACTGGAAACACATTGAGTGCATCGACAAATTTCGCATTATTTGATAGGTGGTTCGCACCTTGCAAAATCATCTCCGCAAACTGCTTACCATCTAAGGTTGTATTAGACACAGGTAGTTTCCTCCTTACTACGGGTTCGCAACACGAACTCCTTGTACAAAAATATTTACAGAATCAACAGCAAGTCCAACCGTCTGATCTAACGTATACTTCACTTTCGTTTGAACGTTATGTGCGACTTCAGAAATTTTTGTACCATAGCTGACGATGATATACATATCTATATTAATCGAATCGTCATCCTGGCGAACGATTACGCCTCTGCTAAAGTTTTCTTTTCTTAAGATATCGGTAAGACCGTCTTTTATTTGATTCTTTGATGCCATTCCAACAATACCATAGCAGTCAATGGCTGCACCACCTGCAACAGTAGCAACGACTTCGTTGGAAATATCGATTTGTCCGTACATTGTTTTTAATTCAATGGACATATTAGTTCCCCCTTTGGAATTGTTCGCACTGGCTATAGTTATTTTACTATAAGCCTACACATTTTAAAAGCGATTATAAGTCCGAGGTAAAATACAAGTACTACTATTATATACAACAATACATAAAATACTATGTCAAGGAAAAATTCTTGAAAGACTATTGTAGAAGTATTGCATTCTATTGGCAGTTATGATAAATTATTAAAGTATCTCATGGCTATGTACATGATTATCGTAAAATATGTAGTGTTTTTTTGTAGTAAGGAGGGAATAACATGGCACGTAAATGCGTTGTTACTGGTAGAAAAACTCGCTCAGGTAACTCTCGTTCACACGCGATGAACGCTAACAAACGTTCTTGGGGCGCAAACCTTCAAAAAGTTCGCATCTTAGTTAACGGAAAACCAAAAAGAGTATATGTATCTGCTCGCGCTTTAAGATCAGGTAAAGTTGAGCGAGTTTAATTTTTATTAAGCTTACTCAAAACTTATTCTCTTACCTTCGAGAATATAGATTCTTATAAAGCGAAACAATAGGAAAAAGCACCGATATATCGGTGCTTTTTTCTTAATCTTTTTTAAACGAACCGAGCATTGCTCGAACAATTCCTCCTAAAAACTTCGGTAGCTTAATTGTATAAAATTTCATTATTTCCCTCCTCAACCAAATCATTAAACAAGGATAAAAGCTTGTTCAAAGGTGCTAGAAGCGTCAAAAAATGGTATGAATCAGTTCTTTAGATTATATTCAGTCTCTTTTAAAAAAATGACGCTATCTTGTTCATTGTTAGCAAGTTAATCACGGCTTCTTATCATTAATAATATGCCATCTTGGAAAGAAAAAGTACCTACATCACCAATGAGTTCATTACTAATACATAATGTGGACCCAAGCCTGATATGACAGTTTTTCAAAGGATACTTGAATCCGTCTAAAGTTAAGCCATGTATATCAGGACTTATGGCAATAAATGAAATGTAGTTCCACTCCATTTGCCTCTTAACTGTATATGTACCTGGTGTATAGAGCGTGATTCGATTTTGTTGATCAATTAAGTCAATTTTCGATAAAGTTAAAGTGGATTTCGTAAGAAGGTGAATATTCCCTAATAAGTGATCAAGCCTTCCACCTGTTGCACCAAAAATAAATATCTGATCCGGCTTTTGAGAAATTGCCCAATCTAATGCGATTTCAGTATCCGTTTTATCCTTTTCAGAAGGTAATGTATTTAAATCCGGAATTTTCGCCTTTAAATTTTCATGTTCTTTTTCTGATATTGAATCAAAATCACCAAATGCATAATGTAAAGGTAAATTAAGATCTAATAGATAGCGAGATCCCCTATCAATTCCAACCCAAATCATTTCTTCTGTATGATATTTAGTTAAGTTGGCAAGGTTTTCCCTTGGACCACCTGCCACAAGAGCAATTGTTGTCATACGTTCTTCCTTCTCCCAATAATATTATCAATATAGCTAATTAATATATGAATGAAAGCCGTAAAAATAAGAAAAAAGCCTGACACAATCACCATGTCAGAACTTTCATCTTCTTACATATTATCATCATAATCATATCTAAAGCCATCTAGTTGGTTGTTTTCCCCAATGTTTTTAAACTTTTGAAGGACTGTTTCATATTGTTCAATCTCTTGATAATCAGAGCTATTTTTCGAAACAGTTTTTAGTGCTTGTTCAATGATGGCCATATCTTCCTTTGAAAAATTCATGGCTTTAACCCCCTATTTACTTTACATCTTTACATTAAATAGGATGGTTTATTTTCAATGAATTTATTAATAAGTTAGGAAAGAACAGCTTGTTTTAAACTTTGAATAGCTTGATGTCGATCAGGATTGTTGTAGATGAATGATCCTGCAACAAGGACATTTGCGCCCGCTTCAACGCATAATTTTGCTGTTTCTTCATTTACTCCACCATCAACTTCAATATCAATCGTAAGCTGTTTCTCTTTCACTAAGTTTGATAATTGCTTGATCTTTGGTAAAACTTGAGGGATAAATGTTTGTCCACCAAATCCAGGATTTACGGTCATAAATAAAACCATGTCAATGTCCTCAAGAATGTGGACAATCGTTTCTATTGGGGTGTGCGGATTTAATACAACACCTGATTTTATCCCTTCTGATTTGATCAATTGTAATGTTCGGTGTAAATGTGTACAAGCTTCAACATGAACAGTAATGATATCTGCACCGGCTTTTGCAAATTCTTTAATATATAAATCTGGCTGTTCAATCATTAAATGAACATCAAGAGGAAGCTTTGTAATGGGACGAATGGCCTCCACGATTAAAGGACCAATTGTAATATTTGGTACAAAGTGTCCATCCATTACATCAACATGGATGTAATCTGCGCCTCCGTTCTCTACATCTTTAATTTCCTCTCCTAATTTTGCAAAATCTGCCGATAAAATAGATGGAGCAATTTTTATCATACTAATACCTCGGCTTTCTATCTTTAATTTCTTCAACAAACGTTAAATAATGATCATATCGATACTGAGGAATTTCTCCTGCTTCTACGGCTTCTTTTATTGCACATTTCGGCTCTTTTACATGAGTGCATCCTCTGAATTTACAATCTCCACTTCTTTCCCTCATTTCCGGGAAACAATATGTAAGATCTTCAACCTCTATTCCAGTAAAATCTAAAGAGCTAAAACCTGGAGTATCTGCAACAAATCCTGTGCCTACCGGAATGAGTTCTACATGCCTTGTTGTATGCTTTCCTCGACCAAGATGGGAAGAAATATCATTTGTTTTTAATTCCAGATCAGGCCTTAAGACATTTAATAACGAAGATTTCCCAACTCCTGATTGTCCAGCAAAAACCGAGATATGATCATTTAAATAAGGTAACAAGTCCTTTTCAACTGTTGATTCAACAGTTGATGTTAAAAGAACCGTGTATCCTGCATTTTGATAGTCCTTTGCATAAGAGTCAACCTTTTCTCGTATTTCATTTGAAGGTATAAGATCCGCTTTACTAATGACAATAATAGGATTAATTTCATTTGCTTCAATTAGGACCAAAAAACGGTCTAGCAAAGTTGGACTAAAATCAGGCTCAACAGCTGAGAAAACAAGAATTGCTTGATCAACATTACAAATCGGCGGTCGGACTAATTCATTTTTGCGTTCAAAAACCTCTAAAATATAACCTTCTAGATCATTTTCTGCTTGATACTCAACTTCATCGCCTACAAGAGGTGTAATTTTATTTTTTCGAAACACACCTCTTCCTCGGCATTGAATCAATTTTTCATCGTCTTGCACATAGTAAAAACCACTAAGAGCCTTCACAATTTTCCCTTGTGGCATGGAAAACCTCCTTGATGATTGTCATCAAATTTCTCATTATTTTTCCCATTTAGGGAGTTTTACTTAACTAATCGTTCATTATTTAAAATAGAGTTTTAGGAATTGTATGTTACTCATCAGCAGGGTACTCAATTTTTTCAGATGAGCGTACTTTTCCATCAACAATAATTTGATAATATGCTACATCTTCTGGATTGATGGTGAATTCTAAAGTTCTCTCTTGTGAACTTGTAATTTGGAATGAAGCAAACACGTCGGAAATTGAATGTGTTGCATCATCAATCAAAATATCTACTGTTAATTCTTCTCCTTCTACTTCTGGTTCATATGGAATTTCAACTGTTTTTGTTACTTTTTTTGGTGGTTTAGCTTTTGGACCAGATGAATAGACTAATTTTAATGTTGTATCTTTCGGAACAACTTCAGTCCCTGGCTCTGGTGATTGAGAAATTAGCTTTCCTTCTGGAACTGTGTCAGAATTTTCTTCTGATACGTTTGGAATAAAGCCATATTTTGATACATATTCATCAACTTCAGATCTATTTTTCCCAATTAAGTCCTCAATTTTCACTTGAGGAGGGCCCTTGCTAACAATGAATTCAATCTCTGTTTCAGAAGGAACGACTTCCTCACCTACTTCTGGATCCTGAGATAAGATCCTACCAGGATCTTCAGTATCATGTGTTTCTTCTGTCACCTTTATATTCTTAAATCCCTTTAACTGAAGAATTGTTCGAACCCGATCTATTGAACGGCCAACATAGTCGTCTAAAACAATTTTTTCTTTACCAGTGCTCTCATAAATTGTAACAACAGAACCTTCTTTGACAACAGAATTTGCTTCTGGTTCCGTTTTAATAACATGACCTTCTTCTATTTCCTCGTCAGATAGTAGAATTGGTTCTTCTCCTACATCAAAACCTTGTTCAAGCAGGATTGTAACAGCCTCTTCATATGATTCTCCTGTTAGGTCCGGCACTTCAACATCTTTCGGTAATAGGAAGGAAGGAACAATTGTAAATGCAGCAATTATTGCCATAATGATTATGATAAAAGTGGTAATAATAAAAGTAGCAAGTTTGCTCTTTTTCTTTTTTGGCTTTTTTTCTTTTTTACCCTTTTTTCCTTTTTCAAAATCATTATTTTGTTGGGTAAGAACAGGTTCACTTGCAGTATTTCTTATAATCGTATCATCGACCTTGTAGTTTTCCATATTTTCATTTGTAATGATTGGAATAGCCTTTGTTGCCTCATCATCATCAGGAATAACAAAACGCGGCTCTGAAATTCGATTAACATCAAAAGCTGTTTCCAAATCCTTTTCCAACTCTTCAACAGAATCGTACCGATGAAAAGGGTCTTTAGCTGTTGATTTTAAAATAATATTTTCGATGCTCTGAGGGATATCCGGATTCCATCTCTTAGGTGATGGTGTTTCAGATTGCAGGTGCTTTAGTGCAATAGAAATAGCAGACTCACCGTCAAAAGGCAATCTTCCAGTTAATAATTCGAATAACACAATTCCGATAGAATAGATATCAGATTTTTTATTTGCTAAACCGCCTCTTGCTTGTTCAGGTGATAGGTAATGGACAGATCCTAAAACAGAGTTTGTTTGTGTGATGGTTGTTGCACTTAATGCTATAGCAATTCCAAAGTCTGTTACTTTTACATTCCCATGATGATCAATCAAAATATTATGAGGTTTAATATCACGATGAACAATTTGATTATCATGTGCGTGTTGAATGGCAGATGCAATTTGGACCATAATGCTAACAGCTTTTCTAGGGTGAACAGGAGCAAATTGCTGTATGTATTGCTTTAGTGTTTGACCCTCTACATATTCCATGACGATATAATAAATGCCATCTTCCTCACCTACATCATAAATACTTACGATATTGGGATGAGCCAAGCTTGTTGTTGATTGGGCCTCTCTTCTAAACCGCTTAATGAATTCATCATCATTAGAAAAATCAAAGCGCAATACTTTCATTGCCACTTCTCTTTCTAGAATCATATCGCGTGCAAGGTAGACATTCGCCATCCCGCCTCCACCGATTACTTCTAGAATTTTATAACGGCCACTAATTCTTTTACCTATTAGCACGAGTCTTCACCTAATTCATGTGCTGTCTTTTTTATCATGATTAAAGAGATATTGTCTTCTCCACCATTATCATTTGCTAGCTGCACCAATTTATTAGCTGTTTGTTCAAGGTTATCTGCTGATACAAGCTCTTTTTCTAGTATTTCATCAGAAACTTTATCCGACAATCCATCAGAACATAACAATAATAGATCATGATCGTCCAATTCTATTGTCCTTACATCCAACTCAACAGTTTCCTCTGTTCCCAGTGATCGTATAAGGACATTTTTACGAGGATGATGCTCTGCATCCTCCTTAGATATTTGTCCATATTTAACAAGTTCATTAACCAGAGAATGATCCTGTGTGACTTGGTTGAAGCCACTATTATTAAATAGATAACAGCGGCTGTCACCAATATGACCAATTGTGGCATACGTTGATGTAACTAATACAGTCACAATTGTTGTCCCCATCCCCTGGCATTCTGGATGGGATAAAGAGTGCTCGTAAACAGCTTTGTTTACTTCAATTACTTTCTCAGTCAACCAGTTTTCTGCATCACTCGGCCCATTAATAACTGGACCTTCCTCCCAGAATTTCTTAAAGGTTGAAATTGTCATTTGACTAGCAACCTCACCTGCCAAATGACCACCCATTCCATCTGCAACAATGGCTAGTAATCCGGATTTGTTTTCAAATACACCAACAGAATCTTCGTTTTGCTGCCTAACTTTTCCCCTATCTGACAGATAAACAAACTCCAACTTGGTCACCTCGTCTCCTCTTTTCGCTCCTTCGCTCGAAGTTGCCCACACGCAGCGTCTATATCATGCCCTTGTTCTCTTCTTGTCGTGACATTTACACCGTGCTTTTTAAGCGTATCTTCAAATAATGTAATTTGTTCTTTCGGAGTACGCACATAGTTTCTTTCAGGTACATAGTTCACTGGAATAAGATTAATATGACACTTTAAACCTTTTACTAACTTTGCAAGCTCTTCAGCATGCTCGACTTGGTCATTTTCTCCACCAAATAAACCGTACTCAAAACTAACACGTCTTCCTGTCTTGTTTACATAGTATTTTATTGCTTCCATCAAGTCTGGAAGTTTATATGCTCTATTTATTGGCATTAGCTTTGATCGTAATTCTGTGTTTGGAGCATGTAATGAAACCGCAAAATTGATTTGGAGCTTTTCATCGGCAAATTTATAGATTTTCGGAATAATTCCACTTGTCGATACGGTAATATGTCTTGCCCCAATGTTTAAACCTTTATCATGATTGATAATTTTCAAGAAAGACATCATTTCATCATAATTATCAAACGGTTCGCCGATTCCCATAATAACAACATGACTAACACGCTCATCAAACTCATCAAGTGCTTGCTGTACCTTTACGACTTGTGCAACGATTTCTCCTGCTTCAAGGTTTCTTTTAAGTCCACCTAGTGTTGAAGCACAGAATGTACAACCAATTCGACAGCCTACTTGAGTGGTTACACATACAGAATTGCCATAATCATGCCTCATTAAAACCGTTTCGATCGAATATCCATCATGAAGTTCAAATAAAAATTTAATCGTACCATCCTTAGATGTTTGCTGAATAATCGTCTTCAGTGTTGTTAATGTAAAATGATTATTTAAGAGTGTGCGAAGACTTTTGGATAAATTAGACATATCTTCAAAGCTAGTTACACGCTTTGAATAGAGCCAATCAAAGATTTGATTTGCTCGAAATGCCTTTTCTCCTTGTTCTTTTAGCCAGTTCTCAAGTTCATGTAGCTCTAATGAATAAATGGAGGGTTTCGTTTCCGTCTCCACGCTGTCTTTTTTTGTTCTTGTTGTTTTTATCTGTTCCATTTTAACCCTTCTTTCGTAAACATGCTATAAAAAATCCATCCGTTCCAAAGTAATGTGGGAGTAATTGTACCTCTCCATTTTGTACATAAGAATGAAGTTTTTCAGGAAAATTATTTTTTGCTGATTCATCTCGTTCAAACTCAGGGTTTTCGTTTAAAAATGCTTCAACTACCATTTGATTTTCTTCTATATCTACAGTACATGTACTATAAACTAACACACCGTCAGATTTCAATAAAGGCGCAACAGATGTTAAAATTTTCTTTTGTAGTTCCGCTAACTTTAATACATCTTCTGGTGATTTTGTATATTTAATGTCTGGCTTTCTTCGAATGACACCAAATCCTGAACATGGTGCATCTACTAGTATTCGATCAAAATTCCCTTTTGCAAATCGATCCCCTGCCAACCTACTATCTAGTGGTTCTGCTTGAATATTTGTTAGGTCTAAACGCTCAGCCTGCTGTTTAATTAACTTCACTTTATGCTCATGTAAATCCAAGGAATGGATAGTGCCGGTACCATTCATTAATTCCGCAATATGGGTGGATTTCCCACCTGGTGCTGCACAGGAATCTAAAATAGTTTCATTAACCTTAGGATTAAGGGCACGAGCAACTAACATAGAACTTTCATCTTGAATCGTTAAAAATCCTTGCGCAAAAGCTTCTGTAAGGGCAAGATTTCCTTTCAATCCTTTAATAGCATCAACAGCTAAATCTCCATGCTCAACGCTTATATCGCTGTTTTGTAACTCTTCAATTATTTCATTAACCGATGCTTTCATTTGATTGACTCTGGCAGTTTGAGAAGGTGGAATTAAATTTGTCTCACACATCTTTTCAGCTTCATCATAACCAAATTGATTTATCCATTTTTCTACCATCCATTTAGGATGACTAGTTCTAATTGACAGTCTTTCTACCGGGTCCTTAATTTGGTTGATATCAGGAATCCCTTCTCGTTGAACAGATCTTAGCACTCCATTTACAAAGGATGAAATTCCTTTATGTCCTCTCTTCTTAGCAATTTCTACTGCTTCAAAGAAAATAGCACGCTCTGGAACTCTATCTAAATACACCATTTGATAAATCGAAATCCGAAGCAATACTCTTACCCAAGGCTCAATTTTCTTTGCCTTTTTCAAAAAACTCTCTAAATAAAAATCAAGTGTATCTCTTCTTTGAAGTGTTCCATACACAATCTCAGTTAAGAGAGAAATGTCTTTTGCATTTACTTGATGTTTTTTTATCATAGAATTTAATAACAAGTTACTATAGGCTTGGTTTTTTTCTATTTGCAATAATATTTCTACCGCAACATCACGTACGGTCATTTGTTTTTTCATTTTCATCGCCAAATCTTTCACCCACATTCATGGTTGTACCTCGCAGAAATTCTTCTCCCGTCATCTTCTTTTTACCTGAGGGCTGAAGTTCCGTAATTTTGATTGCCGTAGCATTCCCAGTTGAAACAACTATTCCATCATCGTCAAAGCGGAGAATCGCACCTGAAGGGGCATCTTGATTACTTTGTAGTTTTTCACCCCACCATATCTTTATCAATTGATTTTGATAGGTTGTAAAAGCAACTGGCCAAGGATTTAGTCCTCTAATCTGATTGTATATTTCCTCACCAGACTTAGACCAATCGATTCGTTCTTGTTCCCTTTTAATATTTGAAGCAAATGTTGCTTTTGCATCATCTTGTTTTTGAGGTATTAATTTGCCATCTAATAATGCAGGCACCGTTTCTAATAATAATTTCACGCCTGCTGCACTTAACTTGTCATGTAAAGTACCAACCGTATCTCTTTCATCAATTTCAACCTCGATTTGCGTCAAAATATCACCTGCATCAAGCTTTTCAGCCATATACATAATGGTGATACCTGTTTTAGTCTTCCCTTGAAGGATTGAATAATGAATTGGTGCACCGCCTCTTAATTCTGGTAAAAGGGAAGCATGAACATTAATACAACCATGTTTTGGGGCTTCTAGAAGCTCTAATGGTAAAATTTGTCCAAACGCCGCTGTAACAATTAGATCCGGTTCTAACGCCAATACATCTTGAATTTCATGACGAATTTTTTCAGGTTGAAGCACTTTTAGGTTATGTTTTTGCGCTTCTACCTTTACAGGAGGTGGCGTTAGTATCCTTTTTCTTCCTTTTGGGCGATCGGGTTGTGTTACTACCCCGACAATATTATAGCCTTCTTCAATAAGGCTCCTTAAAATAGGAACTGAAAAATCTGGTGTTCCCATAAACACAATCTTTGTCATATGTGTGTCATCCTTCCGTACTTTCTAGTTCATCTTCCTTTATGTACCTTTCTACTTTAGATGTAAAAAGAATACCTTCTAAATGATCAATCTCATGCTGAATGGCTCTTGCTAAAAATCCCTCAGCTTCTATTATTCTCACTTTTCCTTTGCGATTAAAGGTTCTTACTTTTACATAATCAGCCCTGCTAACTTCACCATATAAACCGGGAAAGCTTAAACAGCCTTCTGGGCCGGTTTGTTTCCCACGCTGTTCTAGGATAACAGGATTTATTAATTCAATCGTTCCATGATGATCATCAATATCAACAATGGCGATTTGCTTAGAAAGCCCTATTTGCGGAGCTGCTAATCCTACACCATCATTCTCAATCATCGTATCATACATGTCTGCCAAAAGTTTTGAAAGCTTTTTATCAAATACAGTGACCTTTTCACATGGCACCTCTAAAACTTCAGCCGGATACATCACAATCGGTTTTACTGCCAAAAAAATTCCTCCAAACAAATAACTTCTATATTAATTAACCAATTACATCATTGTATTAGGACTTAAATCAATGGTAATCATCAAATCATTTGAGCTCATTTCTTGCTGGAAATGCTCAATAATCTTTCTTAGCGTTTCATGTAAGTTTTTTTCCCGTTTGTATTTTACCATGCATTGGTAACGATATCTATCTTTGATACGGGGAATAGGTGATGCGACTGGTCCAAGAATTTTCGTTTCATTGGAAACATTTCTTCTCAAGTATTGAACGATCTTGTCAGTAACTGACACCACTTTTGTTATTTCAGGATGGGAAACAGTAACAAGGGCAAGAAAATAGTAGGGTGGGTATGAATGTGACCTTCTTAAAAACATTTCCTGTTCATAAAAAGCATCATAATCATACATACTTGCTAATTGAATACTATAATTTTCAGGAGTATACGTTTGAATGATAACTTCTCCTGGCAATTCATGTCTTCCTGCTCTTCCGCTTACTTGTGTAAGAAGTTGAAATGTTTTTTCAGCTGCTCGGAAATCAGGTAAATGAAGCATTGTATCTGCAGTTAACACACCAACTAATGTAACATCAGGGAAATCAAGTCCCTTGGCAATCATTTGTGTTCCAAGTAAGATATCTGCTTCTTTATTTCCAAACTTCGTTAACAGCTTTTCATGGGCTCCTTTTCGGCCGGTCGTGTCAACATCCATTCTAATAATTCGTGCCTCTGGTAATACTTTTAGTAATTCCTCTTCAACACGCTGTGTTCCCGTTCCAAAGAAACGAATATGTTCACTTTGACATTCTGGACATACATTTGGCATATGTTCCTCATGTCCACAATAGTGACATTTCAGCTGTTGGCCAAAACGATGATATGTCAATGAAATATCACAATGAGGACATTGAATAACAAACCCGCAATCCCGGCACATAACAAAGGATGAATATCCTCGTTTATTTAAAAACAAGACAGATTGTTCACTTTTTTCTAATCGATTTGTTAGCTTTTCAATTAATGAGGTCGAAAACATTGTCCGGTTTCCGCTTCTTAGCTCTTCTCTCATATCAACAATTTCAACAGAAGGCATTGACCTTTTGTTCACACGTTCTTTTAATGTTAAGAGCTTGTACACATCCTTTTGAGCACGTGCAAATGTTTCTAGAGTAGGGGTTGCACTTCCTAAAACAACAGGGCATTGATGAAGCTTAGCTCTATATATAGCCACATCCCTGGCATGGTAACGTGGATTTTCTTCTTGTTTATAGCTAGATTCATGTTCCTCATCGATAATGATCATTCCCAGGTTTTCAAATGGTGCGAATATTGCTGATCTTGCTCCAACAACTAATTGAACTTCTTTTCGTTGAATTTTCCGCCATTCATCATATTTTTCTCCTGTTGATAGACCGCTATGAAGGACTGCAACCTTTGAACCAAAACGTCCTTTAAAGCGATTGACCATTTGCGGAGTAAGAGAAATTTCAGGTACTAACACAATTGCTTCCTTCCCATTATTTAAAACAGCTTCAATTGATTGAAGATATACCTCTGTTTTCCCGCTACCTGTTACTCCATACATAAGAAAGACATGATGTTCCTTATTTTCAACTGATGAAAGGATAGGAGCTATTGCTTTCTGCTGTTCATTATTTAAAGTTAAGGCTTTTGTTTTTTCAAAGTGCCGATCCTGATAAGGATCTCGATACACCTCTTTGTATTCTTCCACTAATATTCCTTTAGAAATCAATGCCTTTATTGATGCATCTGATGTATTCGTCACCGCTAATAAATCAGCAACAGATATAACAGAAATTTGATTTTCGTTTAAATATTTAATTACCTCTAGCTGTTTCTTAGCATTCGCATTAAATCCTTCTATTTGCTTTGCCAACTGCTCAAATGAACAATCAAGCCTCACCATTCTAACTTTCTTTTTATTCCCTTTTTGCTTCACCTTATAAATCAGTTCTAAATAACCTTTTTCAATGTCCTTTTGAATCGTTCGAAGTGATACAGATTGTTCAATCTCTTTCATTTCGACTTGACTTTTCTTGTTAAAAAAAGGCTTAAGTTGATCAGAAATATTGTCTAGGTATTGTTCAGAAATAAGCGTTAAGACTTTTTCATATTTTGCCTTCATTGCTGCTGGAAGCATGGCTTGAAATGCTGAAATTTTAAAGCAAAGTGTTTTTTCCGTTAACCAATGACCAACCTTTAATAATTCAGGTGTAAGGCAAGGAGTTAAATCTAAACACTCGGATATAGCCTTTAAACGATCAAATTCAGAAGATTCCTTCGTCTCTATAACAAAGCCTTGTACTTTCCTAGGGCCAAAAGGGACTATAACACGCATACCAGGTTGTAAAAAGTCTTGCCACTGTTCAGGTATTTTATAGTCAAAGGTCCTGTCTGTTTGCATAGAAGGTACATCGACAATGACACTTGCAAACTTCATTCTTTAACACCCTTTAACATGCTATGAACTTTTTTAAGAAGTTTCCTTGCGACTTCTTTTTTAGACATAAGAGGAAGCTCAGATTTATTTAAATTCCGATCATAAATTGTCACAATATTTGTGTCTGTTCCAAAACCTGCACCTTCAGTTGTTATATTATTGGCAACGATCAAATCTAGATTTTTATTTTCAACTTTCTTTTTAGCGTATTGCTCAAGATTATTCGTTTCTGCAGCAAATCCTACTAAAATTTGGTTTGTTTTTTGCCTTCCCAATTCTTTTAAGATATCTATGTTTTTTTCCATTTCAATGACTAAGTGATCATGACTCTTCTTCATCTTTTGTTCATATGTTGTAATTGGACGATAATCCGCTACTGCAGCAGACTTTATGACAACATCAGCTTTAGGAAAATAATTCATTACTTGCTGATACATCTCTTCAGCAGATTC
Organism: Metabacillus sp. RB-C-LZQ-3-1; assembly: GCF_058315175.1. Classification (NCBI taxonomy): domain Bacteria; kingdom Bacillati; phylum Bacillota; class Bacilli; order Caryophanales; family Bacillaceae; genus Metabacillus; species Metabacillus sp. RB-C-LZQ-3-1. The sequence continues at coordinate 47,044 of NZ_JBZFLI010000013.1, forward strand.
AACAGTGATGGCATGAACTGAATCAGGTAGAGAAATAGACGTTGGACCAGTTATTAATGTCACAGTTGCTCCTAATTTCGCTGCTTCCTCAGCAATGGCATACCCCATTTTGCCAGATGAATGGTTTGTAAAATAACGGACAGGGTCCAGCTTTTCTCGAGTTGGTCCAGCTGTAATCAACACTTTAATATTTTTAAGTGGTTCACCAAGTTCTAGCTTTTCAAAATAATTTGTTACGAGAGATAGAATTTTGTCAGGCTCCTCTAACCGTCCCTTTCCTACATAACCACATGCTAAAAACCCTTCACTTGGTTCAATAAATTCGTACCCATATTCATATAGTGTTTTAATGTTTTTTTGAACAGCAGGATGGTCATACATATGGACATTCATAGCAGGAGCAATCCATACTTTCGCTGTTGTAGCTAACAATGTTGTTGTTAACATATTATCTGCAATTCCGTTCGCTAGTTTTCCAATGACATTTGCTGTGGCAGGTGCTACTAAAACAAGATCAGCCCAATCGGCTAAATCAATATGTGCAATGACTTTTGAGTTCTTTTCATCAAAGGTATCAAAAAAAACATCGTTACGAGAAAGTGCTTGAAAGGTTAATGGTGAAACGAATTCCATCGCTGAATCACTCATGATCACTTTTACCTCTGCACCAGCTTGTACTAGTTTGCTTGTTAGTGCCGCTGCTTTATAAACAGCAATTCCACCGCTCACACATAATAATATATTCTTACCTGATATCACTCTTTCCCCACCAACTTTCATAAACTTTTACTAATTTGTTGAAACTATAAAGAAAGAGGATGACACAATAGGGTCAGACCCCACATAACACAAGAATATATAGGTTTTTTCCTAAAGGAAATTCTATATATTGTCTTAGTGGGATCTGACCCTTAAGCTACTAGTCATCCTCTAATACTGCACATTATTTTTCAGCACGTTTATAATTTAGAAGGCCAGCATTGATCTCTTCTAGTGCTTTACCTACATACTTGTATGATACAGGCTTCTGAATTTGTTGATCACTAAGTTCCTGCATTTCACGGGCACGCTTTGCAGCAACTGTTACAAGTGTATATTTAGAATCTAATTTATTCATAAGTACATCAATAGAAGGGTATAACATCTTATTCAACCTCCAGCATTTTTTTGTATCTTGGTGCAACACGTTCACGGCGGCAATGTTCCGCCATTACAATTGCTTTAATACGTTCGCAAGCTAAAAGAACATTGTCGTTTTCTACAACATAATCATAGGCATCCATCATAATGATTTCTTCTTTAGCAACCTTCATACGATTATTTATTAATTCTTCTGACTCAGTTCCTCTAGTTACAATTCGATTTTTCAGTTCATTTAAACTAGGAGGACTTAAAAAAATAAAAAGTCCTTCCGGGAATGCATTTCTTACTTGAAGAGCACCTTGTACTTCGATTTCAAGAAAAACGTCTTTTCCTTCACTTAACGTTTTTTCAACATAGTCAACAGGAGTGCCATAATAATTCCCTACATACTCTGCCCATTCTAACAATTTATTTTGTTCAATTAAAGCTTCAAATTCTTCTCTTGATTTAAAGAAATAATCAACACCGTCGACTTCACCTTCACGCGGTTTTCTAGTTGTCATCGAGATGGAATATTCAAATGCTGTATCTTCTTGTGAAAATAGCTCTTTTCTAACTGTTCCTTTTCCTACACCTGAAGGTCCTGATAGGACGATTAATAATCCTCTTTCTTTTATCAATGCTTCTGTTCCCTACCCTTCATCTGATAGCTCATCTTTATTTGAAAGCCTTTGAGCAACTGTTTCTGGCTGAACAGCAGATAGGATAATATGATCGCTGTCCATAATTACAACTGCTCTTGTACGACGCCCATATGTAGCGTCGATTAACATTCCTCTATCTCTTGCGTCTTGAATGATTCTCTTAATTGGAGCTGATTCAGGACTAACAATAGATATAATACGGTTTGCAGAAACAATGTTCCCAAAACCGATATTGATTAATTTAATGCTCATTCAAATGCTCCCCCTAGTCAGGACAAAACTATTTTTGCCTTATAAGCTCTTTTATAATCAATGGTTTTTGATGCTTATTCAATATTTTGAACTTGTTCTTTCAATTTTTCAATAATACTTTTTAATTCAACAACATTTTTCGCAATCTCGCTGTCATTTGCTTTTGACCCAATTGTATTGGCTTCCCGATTTAATTCTTGAACAAGAAAGTCTAACTTACGACCAATGGGTTCATTTGATGTTAGCGTATCTATGAATTGATGAATATGGCTATGTATTCTTGTAATCTCCTCATTTATGTCTGCTCTATCAGCAAAAAGAGCTACTTCAGTCAGAATTCTATTTTCATCTATTTTTCCTGATACGAATTCTGATACACGTTTGGTTATTCGCTCACGGTAATTTTCAACAACGATTGGAGCCAATTTTTCCAGCTGATGATTTATCTGACTAAGCGATGCTAATCTTTGGTTCAAGTCAGCAACTAATTGCTCACCTTCAACATTTCTCATTGTTGACAATTCCTTTACCGCTTCGCTAACCAGCTCTAGAATACCATTTTCATAAGTATGACTAGAAATTGCTTCTTCTTTTATATCGATAGCACCGTCTAAAGCAAGTATATGATGTAATGAAAGGTGATCATTCAATGAAAAACGTTCTTTAATTTGTTGAAGGGAAGAAATATATTGATCTAATAAACTCCAATCAACATGTATCGATTTTGTTGTAAGAAATTCACCTTCTATATTAAGATATACCTCAATACGACCTCGGCTTATGGACTTTGATATGAGCTTTTTAATTTTATCTTCCATATTCGTAAGCTGTTTTGGCATTTTCAACTGAATATCTAAAAATCGATGATTAACAGATTTCATTTCTACTGTAAATAGACAGGAATGAATATGCTCGCTAGCACGGCCAAAGCCAGTCATACTTTGTACCATTATGTATCACTCTCTTTCTAAAAAGGCGGAAGCAACATGTTTGTAATATATAAAATAGCATGTAAGATGGCAAACAAGCAAAGGGGATGACTTTTTGGGTCACCCCCTTTAGGATTATATCATAGTCTTTTAGCTTTTTCTTGTTAAAAGTGATCCCGCAAGTAAAAAAGTTGGAATTGCTGATAACCCAAGAATTAACAACCAGTCTCGAGCTAATATTGGAAGCGTATGGAAAATTGGTTGCAGCGGCGGATAATAGATCACAACAAGCATGAGTAAGATTGACGAAATAACCGCACCAATTAAATACAAATTGCCAAATGGATTCCGTTCAAAAATTGACTTCTCACTCCGACAATCAAAAACATGAATTAATTGTGCCATAACCAATGTTGCAAAAGCAATGGTTTGAGCATAAGCAAGTTCATCTGGATTTCGATAATAGACAATCATGAACGCCGCTAATGTGACGATTCCAATGAGGAATCCACGAGATACGACTTTCCAACCTAATCCTCTAGCAAAAACCCCTTCTTTAGGATGTCTCGGTTTCCGCTTCATTAGATCCCCTTCAGGCTTATCCAATCCTAAAGCCATTGCAGGAAGACCATCTGTTACTAAATTAACCCAAAGGATTTGAATAGGAACTAACGGTAACGGAAGGGCTAGCAACATAGCGAAAAGCATCACCAAAATTTCTCCAACATTAGATGCGAGAAGATATCGAATAAATTTACGAATATTTTCGTAAATATTTCTACCTTCTTTAATGGCTGATTTTATTGTCGCAAAGTTGTCATCTACTAATACTAATGAGGATGCCTCCTTTGCCACATCTGTACCGGTAATTCCCATAGAAATTCCAATATCTGCAGCCTTTATTGCCGGTGCATCATTGACACCATCACCAGTCATGGCAACAATATGACCTTTGTTCTGAAGTGCTTTTACAATTTTTAGTTTATGTTCAGGCGAAACTCTGGCAAACACATATACATCATCTACAATATCCTCTAACTCATCAACAGAAAGGTTTGATAGTTCTTTACCTTCCATTACTTTTCCGTTTTGAGGAATGATATTAAGTTGTTGTGCAATTGCCTTGGCAGTAATAATATGATCTCCAGTAATCATCACCGTTTTGATTCCCGCGTCACGGCATTCTTTAACAGCTTGTTTTACCTCAGGACGAGGTGGATCAATCATACCTTGCAATCCTATAAATACCAAGTCTTTTTCCGCTTCAAAGCTTGTATTTACTTTTTCAGTGGACTTAAGCGGCTTAAAAGCAACAGCAATTGTCCGTAATGCTTGTGATGCTAGTGATTCAATTGCTTGTTTTACTTTAGCCTCGTACTTGTTATCAAAATTCTCCTGCCGTTCATTCCATAAGATATATTTTGAAATCCCCGCTAAAACATCTGGTGCTCCTTTTGTCACGACAAATCGATTTCCGGTTTTATCACGAACAATCACACTCATCATTTTTCGTGCTGAATCAAACGGAAATTCTTCAATTACTTCAAAATTTTTCAGTAATGATTCTTTTCTTAACCCGGCTTTCATTGCAGCAACTAATAGAGCTCCTTCAGTAGGGTCACCATCAAGTTGGTATTGCCCATCTGTCTCTTTAATAGTTGCTGTATTACACAAAGAGCCAAAGGTTAAGATTTGTTGCAAGGTTTTAGTTTTTGCGACTTCAACAGTCTCACCATTTCGCAAAAATTCTCCATGAGGATGATATCCTGTTCCCGTAACATTCCAAATCTGTTCTCCCGCCCATACATGTGTAACTGTCATTTTATTTTGTGTCATTGTACCTGTTTTATCTGAACAGATAACGGAGGCACATCCTAGCGTTTCTACTGCAGGTAATTTTCGTACGATGGATTTTTGCTTAATCATTCTCTGAACACCAAGAGATAAAGCCACTGTTACTATAGCTGGAAGTCCTTCCGGAATCGCTGCAACTGCTAATGATACTCCAGCTAAAAACATGCTATATAGATCATGCCCTTGAAGTACACCAATACTGACAACAAGTAAAGTTAAAAACAGTGCAACAACAATCAATATTTTCCCCAATTGCTCTAGACGTCTTTGAAGCGGTGTTTCCATTGCTTCAGCATTTTGAAGAAGATCAGCAATTTGACCCATGGCCGTATTCATTCCTGTTCCAATGACAACCCCAATACCGGAACCTCTTGTAACTAATGTTCCCATGAAAACCATGTTTGTTAAATCACCAAGGCCAACATTTTCTCCTGCTATAGGCTGCGTTGATTTTTGAACAGGCAAGGATTCTCCTGTAAGAGCTGATTCTTCTACCTCTAAACTCTTTGTATCTATTAATCTCATATCTGCTCCAATTCGGTCACCGCTCGTAAACTTAACGATATCTCCAGGAACTAGTTCCTTTGAGAGAATTTTTTCCCACTTTCCTTCACGTAATACTGTTACCTGTGGAGCAGATAGTTCTTTTAACGCTTCTAAGGACCGCTCAGCACGCCTCTCCTGAAAAAAACCTAAAACACCATTCACAATCACAATAGCTATGATCGCAATGGCATCAATATATTCACCTAAAAGACCAGAAATTAATGTTGCTGCTAATAAAACAAGCACCATAAAGTCTTTAAATTGACTAAGAAATATAATCATAGCTGAAGGCCGGTCAGCTTCTTTCAGTTCATTTAATCCAAACTTCTCCGTTCTCTTTAGTACCTCCTTATTTGTTAATCCAACATCACGATCTGAATGAATGGTATCCATTACTTCGTCTGATCTCATTTCATGCCACTTCATGAATCACCTACACACCCCTTTTAAAACGAAGATTTTTACTTGCAAGGATTCTTTTTTCTTTGAATGACCTTGTAGTTGCCAAGCCTATAAGACAATTTATTCAGACTCGTCCTAAAACATGCTATAATCATGTAGAAAAGTTATGAATCCTAGCTATTCAATGCACCGCAAATAGCAGGTTATACATGTTCATGACTTTTCTATCAACATTATGCCTGTTAACAGAAGGAGTTATTGCCATGTCATTTGATGGTCTATTTACATATACAATTACAGAGGAATTGAAAAAATCTCTTTTAAATGGAAAAATCACAAAAATACATCAACCATACAAATACGACCTGATTTTTCAGGTGAGATCTGGGGGAAAAAATTATAAACTATTCCTTTCGGCACATCCTAGTTATGCCCGGCTTCATTTAACGAACGAAAGCTACGAAAACCCTAGTGAGCCTCCTATGTTTTGTATGTTGCTCAGAAAGCACTTAGAAGGCGGTGTGATTGAACGTATTGAACAGCCCGGCTTAGAAAGAATCATGATCATCGATGTAAGAAGCCGTAATGAGCTAGGTGATGTGACTATTAAACGTTTAATGATCGAAATCATGGGGAGACACAGTAATATTATTTTGGTCGATAAAGAACGGGATATGATATTAGATAGTGTGAAACATCTGTCACCAGCTGTTAACCGACATAGAACAGTATTACCAGGCCACCCCTATGTTTTACCACCGGAACAAGGAAAAACAAATCCATTTGAAGCAGACGAAGAGCTTGTACTTAGGAAATTGGATTTTAATTCGGGGAAAATCGACCAACAAATTGTACAGCAATTTTCTGGTATTTCTCCATTATTTGCTCGTGAAGTTATTCACCGCGCTGGTCTTGTTAATCGTAAAACGATTCCAGACGCTTTTTTATCCCTAATAAGGGAAGTTAAGGAAAACACAATATCTCCTGGCATCTATGAGCAAAATCAAAAAGAACTATTTTATATGATTCACCTTTCTCATTTATCAAACGCAAACAAAAAAAACTTTTCAACGATTTCCGAGTTATTGGATCGCTATTATTATGGTAAAGCAGAAAGAGATCGTGTAAAGCAACAAGGCAATGATTTAGAACGATTTATGGTAAATGAAAAGAAAAAAAATGAAAAGAAAATTAAAAAATTAAAGGCAACATTAGATCAAGCTGAAAAGGCAAATGAATTTCAACTATATGGTGAGTTAATAACTGCCAATATCTATGCGATCAAAAAAGGTGATAAAGTCGCTGAAGTCATTAATTATTATGATGAAGATAACGAAACGGTTACGATTCCGCTAGATGTTCAAAAAACTCCTTCTGAAAATGCCCAAAAATATTTTTCAAAATATCAAAAAGCAAAAAATTCAGTTGAGGTAGTTCATGAACAAATCCAGTTAGCACAAGCCGAAATCGATTATTTTGAAGGGTTAATTCAACAAATTGAATCAGCCTCTCCAAAAGATATTGAGGAGATTCGTGAGGAATTAATCGAAGGTGGATATTTAAAACAAAGACAGTCTAGAAACTTTAAAAAGAAAAAAAGCCTTAAGCCTACCCTCGAACATTACCTCTCCTCAGATGGGACAGAAATGATCGTAGGTAAAAATAATAAACAAAATGAGTACTTAACTAATAAACTTGCTGCTCGTGATGATATTTGGCTTCATACAAAAGATATTCCAGGTTCTCATGTTGTTATTCGCAGCAGCACCCCTTCTGAACAAACAATTGCAGAAGCTGCGAATATCGCAGCGTATTTTAGCAAAGCCAAAAATTCCAGTTCAGTTCCTGTTGACTATACTGCTATAAGACATGTTAAAAAGCCTAGTGGATCTAAACCTGGATATGTCATTTATGATCATCAGCAAACTGTATATGTAACTCCAAACGAAGATCTTGTCTTTCGTTTACGAAAGGCTTAAAGTATATACACCGTTTTTAATTAAAAACGGTGTTTTATGTATATTTATTTTTTTCATTCTTTCGTCTGGAAAGATCAAATTTAAGACTATTCAATAACTACAATTCATACAAAAATACAGAGTAACAAAACAAATTACGAAAAGGAGGGAAATCTAGATTGAGCAAAAAGATTGCTTATGCATATATCCTATCTGGTGCAGCTTTATGGGGAATGATCGGTTTATTTGTTACGTTTCTTTATGAGGCTGGCTTTACCCCTACGCAAGTGGTTGCTGTTCGTGCCATATCCGCCTCTATATTTCTTTTCATCTTCGTTTCCTGGAAAAAGAGAGAGGCGATAAAGATTAAGCTTTCTGATAGTAATTATTTTGTAGGAACAGGTATAATTAGTATTGTTTTCTTTAATTGGTATATGTTTGAGGCAATTAATGAAACATCCATCTCAATAGCAAGTATTTTACTTTATACTGCACCAGCATTTGTTATGATTTTTTCAAAAATTTTTTTTAAGGAACCTTTAACTTATAAAAAAGTTTCAGCGCTCATTATCACATTTATTGGGTGTATACTCGTCATTGGAATTTTCCCTAATACAAAAGAAGCAGTGTCTGTATATGGTCTGCTTGTTGGAATAGGTTCAGGTTTCTTTTATGCCTTATATAGTATTTTTGGCAAATTTGCTTTAGCAAAATACTCATCAGTTACTGTCACGACCTATACTTTTGTTTTTGCAGCTATTGCCAAAACCCCTTTTAGTAGTCTATGGCATGTTGGAATTCTCTTTACAAAACTAGAAGTTTGGTTTTCTATTATTGGGTTAGGTTTTTTTCAACTCTATTAGCGTTTTTGCTTTACACAAAAGGCTTAGAAAGTGTTGAATCAAGCCGCGCATCAATCATGGCAACAGTCGAACCTGTTGTTGCAACTTTAGTTGGTTTTTTTGTCTTTCATGAAACCTTAAACTTATGGCAATATATCGGAATTATAGCTGTTATATTAGCAGTATTTATTGTTCAAGAAAAACAGAAGACAAATAAAGATAACAGGCTTTTTACCAAAAAAGAAGTGATTTAACAAAAAAACGAGGAACCCATGAATCTAAAACATTCATACCCTCGTTATTTTTGTTGCTTTTTTTGTTGTCTTTGTTCAAATAATCGATCAAGTTCTTCAATTTGTTCTTCATCAAATTGACTTGAAAGCTGTTCACAAATTTCTTTTGCACGCTTAGGGCTTGCTCCATTCGTTGAAACAGAAATAGAAAGCCTCCCCTTTTTCACTGATTTTGGAACAATAAAATTCCCTTTTGTCATATTACTTGCAACATTTACCAGTTGAAAATCATTTACGTTTGCTGCCACCCACTCGTTTATGGCAGGATCATTAGTAGCTGCGATAATAATAAAGGCATTTTGCAGGTCTGAGAGTTCGACCTTTTTTTGCTGCCAAGAAATTAGCTTTTTATAATATAAGTCTTCAATATCTTTGATAATGTTAGGGCTAACAACGGTCACCTTTGCCCCTTCTTCTAAAAAAAGTATAAGACGGCGATACGCTATTTTCCCTCCACCAACAACTAATACAGGACGATTTTTTACATTAATGTGAAGAGGCAGCATTGAATGTTCCCCCATCAAATGAATAGGATCCATTTTTATTTTCGATTGCTTCTTGCACGCGATTTGTAAATAGATCAAGTAATATAGGGTGTGGTCCAAGATACGAACATACCTCGATATGACGATCTCCCCACTTAAATTCTTTTATTGTTTGATCAATCTCTCTTTTTAATAAACCCGTAAAAATTAAATAAGGAATGATGAAAATAGATTTCTCATTTGATTGATGAACATCCACAATTATTTGTTTAAAACGAGGTTCTGCAGCTGTTAAAAAGCAAGTTCGCACTTGTTTCAAATTTGATTTTTCTTGTAAATAAGAAGAAATTTCGTTTAAGTCCCGAACAACATCCATATCACTACTTCCCCTACCTACGAGAATTGCTGTGGAAGAATTCGTAATAGGTGATTTCTCACTCATTTTATCAATTAACATATCGGCAAGGATCGGATCAACCCCAATAGGTCTACCATAAGTAACTTGTACATTCGGAAAAGCGCCTGATACATGTGCAACCTCTTCCGGAATATCAATTTTAGCATGTGCAGCTGTTAATAGTAAAAGCGGAATAACCGCGATATTCGTAGCCCCCTTCTCCACACATATTTTAAAGCCTTTTTCGATCGAAGGTTCTGCTAATTCTAGAAAGCATACTTCTTGAATGGGAGCCTGAATTCTTGGTTTTACTTTTTCAATAAATTCAACTGCCTCTTCACGTGCTTTTGGAACTCGACTTCCATGACAAACATATAAAACAGCTTGCTTCATAGTATTAGAGCCTCACTTTGTTCATTATTTACAACTATTTCCTCAAACCAACTGAGTTTTTCTCTTAACGAAACAACCTCACCAACAATAATCATACTTGGATTTGTGACATTGTCTTTGATGACTCGATCATAAATATCATCAAGAGTTCCTGTCACGGTTCTTTGATCATTTGTAGTGCCCCAGTGTATAACAGCGACTGGTGTATGTCTATTTTTCCCATGTTTGATAAGCTGTTCAGAAATATATGGCAAATTGCTAACACCCATATAAATAGCGATGGTATCAATTCCTTTTGCTAAGGCTCCCCATTTTATTTCCTCATCAATGCCTTCTCTTCTATGTCCGGTTATAAAAGCAACACTTGCACTTAAGTCTCGATGGGTTACAGGGATTCCAGCATAAGCTGAAGCTGCAACACCCGATGTAATTCCCGGTACAATTTCATATAGTATATGATGGTTTCTTAACGCTTCGGCCTCTTCTCCTCCACGTCCAAAAATAAATGGATCTCCACCTTTAAGTCTTGTCACTGTTTTCCCGCTTTTTGCGTACTTTATTAAAAAGTGATTGATTGTATCTTGCTTCATTGTATGATAGTTTGGCAGCTTCCCACAATAAACAAGCTCACAATCTTTCTTTGCATGTTTAAGAATCTCTTTATTCACTAAACGATCATATAAAATTACGTCTGATTGTTGAATACATTTTAGTGCTTTAATCGTTAATAACTCTTCGTCTCCTGGACCTGCTCCAACTAAATAAACCTTTGACATGAAAGCCCTCCTCCCTACCTAAATGAAATAGCAAGAGATCATTTTTTTCGAAAATGAAAGTAATAGCAATTGGTATATACCAATTGCTATTATCATAAACGATTTTCAATTTATTTTATTGATGAATTAAACCTTTTTCTACTAGGAAATTTACAATTTGCTTCACTGATTCTTCAATATCTTGAGCTTCAGTATCAACTGTAATAGCAGGATTTTCCGGCTCTTCATAAGGTGAATCAATACCAGTGAAATGTTTAATTTCGTTATTTCGTGCTTTTTTATATAATCCTTTAGGATCTCGAACTTCACATTCATCTAACGAACATTTTACATAAACTTCAAAGAATTCATTTTCAGAAAGAATATCTTTAACTTGTTGTCTGTCTTCACGGAAAGGTGAAATAAATGCTGTTAGCACAATTTGCCCACTATCGACAAAAAGCTTTGAAACCTCACCGATACGGCGAATATTTTCTTTTCGGTCTTCATCCGTAAACCCAAGATCTTTATTTAATCCATGACGGATATTATCACCATCAAGAACATATGCTTGAATATTTGATTCATACAAATACCTTGCAAGTGCGTTTGCTAATGTTGATTTTCCAGATCCCGAAAGGCCAGTAAACCATAAAACATAGCTCTGGTAGTTATTCTTTTTTCTTCTTTCTTCTTTTGTTACAGACGCATCATGCCACACAATATTATTCGCTGCCATGCTTAAGTCACCCTCCTTATGAATTAACAGTTTCTCTCATACCTTTTATTAATACTTCTACAACTTCTTTACGACTGAACGTGCTTGGTGGCAGTTCCCCATTGCGAAGCATTGCACGAACCTTTGTACCTGAAAGAATCACACGATCCTCTTTACCATGTGGACATGTTTTAGAAGAAGCCATTCCTTCACATTTTGTGCAGTAGAAGCTATGTTCAAAGAACATTGGTGTAATTCCTAGTTCGTCAGCTGTAAAATTAGAGAAAATTTTCTGTGCATCATATGTTCCATAGTAATCACCAACACCTGCATGGTCTCTACCAACGATGAAGTGTGTACAACCATAGTTTTTACGAACTAATGCATGGAAAATGGCTTCACGTGGACCAGCATAGCGCATTGCAGCTGGGAAAACAGCAAGGTGTACACGATCTTCAGGGTAATAATTCTTTAACAATACTTGATAGCTTTCCATACGAATATGTGCTGGAATATCATCAGATTTTGTTTCACCTACTAATGGATTTAAAAACAAGCCATCAACTGTCTCTAATGCAGTTTTTTGAATATATTCGTGAGCACGATGAACTGGATTACGAGTTTGGAAGCCAACAATTGTGTTCCAATTTAACTCTTCAAATTTCGCTCTTGATTCCTTTGGATCTAAATAGAAATCAGCAAATTTCTTTTCTGGACGTTTCACTAATGTGATTTCTCCACCAACATAGACGTTTCCACGTTCAAACATTTTTTTCACGCCAGGATGTGCTAAATCATCTGTACGATAAACATTTATTGCTTCTTTTTGTTTATCAGGTGTGAAAATATCCGCAATTTTAATTGTGCCATATGTAACTTGATCTGACACAAGTCGTACTTCCTCTCCAATTGTTAATGAAGCAGCTTTTTCCTCATTTACAGGCAAGGTGATTGGAATACTCCATACAACACCATTTTTCAATTTCATATTTTCAACAACAGATTGATAATCTTCGCGTGATAAAAAGCCTTCAATTGGGCTGTATCCACCAATTGCAATAAGTTCAAGATCACTTAACGAAATGGCATCTAATTCAATTTCTTTTTGAATATGTGATACATCTGCTCCTAAAGATAATTTTTGAATTAATGTTCCTCCATGTGGAAGTAAGCTCATTGTTCAATTCCTCCAAATTTAAATGTATTATTTGTGAAAATGGTACCGTATAAACCCCTATTATCTTAACATACTCCAAAATTAATAAAACCAATATGAATAATAGGGATTATACCATTAAATTCCCCCGCCCTCTTCATGAACGGCACGCTTTTCCTGTTTACTCGCCTTCATAAGACTATTTGCACCAATAGTTGCGAGTAATAAACTACCTAACACAAAGATTGTATATAAATCACTTTCTAAAAACAATTTCACTAAGAAATAAGACATTGTTAGTGAAACAAGTGGGGAAATTAACCAAACCATCAACATATTTTTAACAATTTTTTGTTGAAAAACATTTGCACCTGATTTTGCAATACCAATTCCTAGGATAGATGAAGTTGTAATTTGAGTTAATGGAACTGGAATTCCAAAAATAGATGCGATAATAACAAGTGTTGCTCCTGTACCTGAAATGAGCACACCTTCTATTTTAGAAAAATTCGTAATTTTTTTTCCATTCGTTTCAAGCACCCGACGCCCTAATAATAACGCACCAAGTGCAACAAACACTCCTCCATATAAGGTTCCGTTTGAAACTGTCAGAATTCCTGCACTTACAAGTGGTCCCACAGCATTTGCTACGTTATTCATACCTGCAGAAAAAGCCTCGAAAAAGCCTGCAAAAATAAGTAAATATGTGATCAGCTTTCCTTGAAAGTTCAACTTTTTATTAAGTTTGAATTTGTGAAGAATCTTAATAAATAGATAGGCGATGCCAAAAGCAACGATAGGAACAATAAACCAGAACATGACGATATAAAGTAAATTATTAACGTATAATGCTTGGTATGCAATTCCAACACCTACAACAGCACCTACAGTTACTTCACTCGTAGAAAGCGGAATACCTAATAGGTTTGATAAAAACAAGGAGAAGGTTGCTGAAAAAAGGATGATGATCACCAATTTTATTGAAATTAATGAGGAAGGAATGATTCCTCCACTAATTGTTTTGACAACCTCTCCACCGCCAATAACAGCTCCTAATATGACTCCGATCCCACATAAAATTAAAGCATTTCTTGGTCGAATAATTGCTCCCGAGCCGTATGCAACACCCATTGAGGCTGCAGCACCGCTAGCCCCAATATTCATTGCAAAAAAGAAGCTAATAATGATGGCAATGATCTCTAACATTGATTTATCCTCCTATTGGTGGAGGCCACATTCTGTTTTCATTTGCCCTGACCATCTTCCAGATCTTAAATCATTTTCATCATATGCTGGCTTTGTGCAATGAAAACAACCGATACTAGGGTATCCTCTATCATGTAATGGATTATATGTTAGATCGTTTTTATGCACGTATCTCCATACATCTTTCCATGTCCAATGAATGAGCGGGCAAATCTTTACTGAATGAAAGCGTTCATCCTTATTAATATAATTTACATGCTTTCTTGTTTCAGACTGTTCACGTCTCAGACCTGAAATCCATGCAGTTGCACCCTTTAAAGTATCCGTTAATGGAACAATTTTACGGATATTACAGCATTGATTAGGGTTCGTCTCCCACAATTTATCTCCATATTGCTCAGCTTGTTCTTCAAGGGTTAATTCGGGTTTCTTTAGCTCAATATTTAATGAAGGATATTTTTCTTTCACTTTATCAATTAGTTCATATGTTTCCTTAAAATGAACATCAGTATCAAGGAATACAATTTTGGCATTCGGTTTTACTTTTGAAATTAAATCAATTAATACGATTCCCTCAATACCGAAGCTGCATGCATACACAACCTCTTCACCGTATTGGTCATACGCCCAATTAATTACATTTAGAGCACCTTTATATGTTTCATCAACCTCAAAATCATTATTTGGTTCAGTCCAGTTTTCATATGTTAACATACGATTCACCTCTTTCTATCATACTATTAAACTCGGGTTTAAATCCCCTTTATTCACACATTAATACTCGGGATTATGTGTAAAACCTATCAACATAGTATGAATTATACACCTAATCTGTGATTTGACAATACATTTGCATAATCAATTTATAAATATTTTTAGCTTTTTTATAAGATCCTGGGACAAAAGCGCATAAGACCTTTTTAAGATATCATATTAATTCAAAATTTTAGCATAATTTTAACAAATGTCAACCCGAGTTTATTGATCGGATTAATTTTTTTATCAACTTTTATTCTTCATTTCATGTTTTCATATGAAACTTCATATCTTTTGAAGATAAGAAGGAGGAGTTATATGGGGATGTTTGTCATAGATTTGATCTTTGTAATGATTTCCTTTTATTTCTTTTGTCTTTTCATGGCACATGTTTTAATGTACAAGCCAGATCCTGCAATTTTGTATCAACTTAAAACCATTAGGAGCTCGTTTGTATTTTCAGTATTAGGAATAGGTTTATTGTATGTATTGAATAAAATAAACACGCCAAAACAGTGGCTTCATTCGATCTATAATTTTATTTTTTTATTATGTGCCGCAAGCTCCTTTGCTTTTTTAGCCTTAACCATTAACAATTAAGCATAACTTTAATAAGCGTTTTGTTCACACGACAAAACGCTTATTTTTATAATATATGCTAGAATTATGCCTCAAGCCATTTTTCTGAAGATGGATCTTCTCTCCACATTTTTAGCTTGTTAATATCTTGTTCTGTTACATACCCTTCTTTTGCAGCAACTTCAACAAGGGTATCGTAGTCACATAAAGAGTGAGATTTTATATTCGCTTCATTTAATTTAGATTTTCCTAGGGCAAGATCGTATGTAAAGATCGATACGATCCCAAGGACTTCACAGCCAGCTGCACGAAGAGCCTCTACTGCTGTAATAGCACTACCACCAGTTGAAATTAAATCTTCGACAACTACAACTTTTTGAGTTTCTGAAACTTTACCTTCAATCTGATTTCCCTTACCATGTCCCTTTGCCTTACTACGTACATAACACATTGGTAAATCTAATTTATCACTTACCCAAGCTGCATGTGGGATACCTGCTGTGGCAGTACCAGCTACTACCTCTACCCCAGGGTAATAATCTTTGATTAAAGAAGCAAGACCTTCTGCTATATCTGTTCTTATAGAAGGGAATGAGAGAGTTAGGCGATTATCGCAGTAGATAGGTGATTTTAACCCGCTTGACCATGTAAAAGGATCATTTGGTTGTAGATATACTGCCTTGATTTCTAATAGATGTTTTGCGATTGTTTGTTTCATTCCCCGATTTCCTCCCATGCTTTTTTTACATTTACATATGCTTCATAAGGATTCGTTGCCTTTGTAATACTTCTACCTACAACAATGGCTGTTGACCCTAAACGTCGCGCCTGATCAGGGGTTGCAATTCTAGTTTGATCATCTGACGAATCATTTTTCATCCGAATACCTGGGGTAACTGTCATAAAAGAAGTTCCTAGCTTCTGATGAAGACGTTCAACCTCATGTGTTGAGCAAACGACCCCTTCTAGCCCGCTTTCCTTCGCCATTTGAGCATAATGAAGAACAACATCATTTATATCTTCTTTAATCAAAAGCTCTTCTTCTACCATTGTTTGAGAAGTACTTGTTAGTTGAGTAACAGCAATACATAAAGGACGTTTTTTTCCTTCAGGTGTACCTGCTTCTAAGCCTTCAATTGCTGCCTGCATCATCTTTTTTCCACCTGCAGCATGAACATTGACTAAATCAACTTCAAGCTTAGCTAATCCACGCATCGCCTGTTTAACAGTATTTGGGATATCATGGAGTTTCAAGTCAAGGAAGATTTTGTGTCCTAATTGTTTGATATGTGAAATAATCGATGGACCTTCTTGATAGAACAATTCCATGCCTACTTTCACATATAGTGTTTCATTTTCAAATTGCTGCAGAAAATGATCTACTTCTTGACGATCTTGAAAATCAAGAGCTATAATGAGGGGTCTTCCCATTCACCTTCCAACTCCTTCCAACACATTCTGTTACATGCTCAAAACCAAGTTCTTGCAGCCTTGCAGGCAGCTGTTCGATAATCTCCGGACAGACATAAGGGTTAACAAAATTAGCTGTACCAACAGCAACTGCACTTGCTCCAGCATATAAAAATTCAATGACATCGTCCACATTTTGTACGCCGCCCATCCCAATGATTGGAATATTAACAGCCTGGCTAACTTCATATATCATACGAATAGCAACTGGCTTAATGGCAGGACCTGATAATCCACCGGTTTTGTTTGCAATAACTGGTCTGCCTGTTTTTAGATCAAGTCTCATGCCAATAAGTGTGTTGATCATTGTTAAGCCATCTGCACCAGCTTGCTCAATTGCTTTTGCCATTTCAACAATATTTGAAACATTTGGTGACAGCTTAACATATACAGGGACAGCAGACACTTCTTTTACTGCTTTCGTAAGCTGTGCCGCTACCTCAGGAATTGTTCCAAATGCAATTCCACCAGTTTTTACATTGGGGCATGAAATGTTCAACTCAAGTGCATGAACATTTGGAGCCTGACTAATTTTTTCTGCCACATATACATAATCCTCTATTTGTGAGCCAGCTACATTCGCAATAATTGGTACATCATACTGATTAAGCCAAGTTAGTTCTTCTGACATGACCTTTTCAACACCTGGATTTTGAAGCCCGATCGCATTCAACATACCAGCTTCAGTTTCAGCTACACGAGGAGTTGGGTTTCCAAAGCGAGGCTCTTGGGTACTAGCTTTAATCATGATAGAGCCAAGCTGACTTAAATTATAAAATTGACTGTATTCTCTTCCAAAGCCGAAGCAACCTGAAGCTGGCATAATTGGGTTTTTTAATGATAAACCAGGTAATTGGATGTCTAGCATGATAAAACCACCTCTCCAGCCTTAAATACCGGCCCATCACTACATACTTTCTTATATGTTGTTCCTGTTGGATCATCACCTGTGTGACATACACAAGCGAAACATGCTCCAACACCACAACCCATTCGTTCCTCTAAAGATAAAAATAGTGGTTTATGTCCATGAAGTTTTTCTAATGCTCTTAGCATTGGTGTAGGCCCACATGTATACATCGTGTCGAACTTTAGGCTATGATCTTTAATAGCATCTGTTACAAATCCCTTATAACCATAGGAACCATCGTCAGTTGTAATGATTGTCTCTCCCAATTTAGAAAACTCTTCTTCTAAAAAAACTGCTTGTTTGGATTGGAATCCTAAAACATGCTG
The DNA here is from genome assembly GCF_058315175.1 of Metabacillus sp. RB-C-LZQ-3-1. Classification (NCBI taxonomy): domain Bacteria; kingdom Bacillati; phylum Bacillota; class Bacilli; order Caryophanales; family Bacillaceae; genus Metabacillus; species Metabacillus sp. RB-C-LZQ-3-1. The sequence goes on from NZ_JBZFLI010000013.1 coordinate 65,058, forward strand.
TACGTTAACACCTTTTTTTACCAATTGTCTCGATAATTCTAGTAATGGAGGAACTCCAATTCCACCGCCAACTAGCAACGCAGTCTGACCACTTTCCATTTGGTCAATTGGAAAACCGTTTCCTAATGGACCTAGTACATCGACTACATTTTCTACTGTTTTTTTAGAGAGGAGCTGTGTTCCAGCTCCTTCAGCACGGTAAATCATCGTAAATTGCTTTTGTTCTTTATTAATCTCAGAGATGCTAATCGGTCTTCTTAAGAGTGGTGTAGCTCCTTCTGATACCTTTAAGTGTACGAACTGACCAGGGTTTCCCATTTCTAACACAAGATCACCTTGTAGTGTTAGTTGAAAAATCTGTTCTGCTATTTTTTCATGCTTTGTCACAACCATCTGTTCTTTTTTTATCACGTTAAGCTCACCTCTAGCTGCTTGTTGATCTTTGGCATTGTATCTGTAGAGAATGTCATGGATTCAAGAACTCGTAAAATCGCTACAGCTGTATCTAAAGATGTTAAACATGGAATACCATTTTCTACTGATTCACGGCGAATTTTAAAGCCGTCTCTTGCTGGTTGTTTTCCTTTTGTTAACGTGTTGATCACAAACTGGGCTTCACCTTTTCGAATAACTTCTAATAAACTTGGTTCTTCTGCTCCAATTTTGTTTACTACTTTTGCTGGAATGTTATATGTTTTTAAATAACTTGCCGTACCGCTGGTTGCTAGAATTTGATAGCCAATTTGATGGAATCTTCTTGCAATCTCTAAGCCTTCTTCTTTATCTTTGTCCGCTACTGTTAATAAAACAGAGCCATGATTTTTAATTTGGATACCAGAAGCAACTAGAGCTTTGTAAAGAGCTTTTTCAAGGGTCACATCTTTCCCCATTACCTCACCAGTTGATTTCATTTCTGGTCCTAATGTAATGTCAACTCGGCGTAATTTCGCAAATGAGAAGACAGGAGCTTTTACATATACACCCTCACTCTCATGGTATAAGCCTGTTTCATAGCCAAGATCGGTCAACTTTGCTCCAAGGATCACCTTAGTTGCTAGGTTTGCCATTGGCACTCCAGTAATTTTGCTTAAAAATGGTACCGTACGGCTTGAACGCGGGTTAACTTCCAGGACGAAAACCTCACCTTTTGATAAAACAAATTGGATGTTTAAGAGTCCAATGATGTTTAAACCTTTTGCTAATTTAATTGTATAATCAATGATGCTGTTTTTAATTTCTTCAGATAAAGATTGTGGAGGATATACTGCAATTGAATCTCCAGAGTGAACTCCTGCACGTTCAATATGTTCCATAATTCCCGGGATTAATACTGTTTCTCCGTCTGAAATAGCATCAACTTCAATTTCCTTCCCTGTTAAATACTTATCAATTAATACTGGATGCTGCGGATTAATTTTTACAGCATTATTCATATAGTGTAAAAGTTCTGCTTCTTGGTAAACAATTTCCATCGCACGACCGCCTAGTACGTAAGAAGGTCTAACTAATACCGGGTAACCAATTCCCTCAGCTATTTTAACAGCCTGTTCCACAGAAGTAGCTGTTTTACCAAGCGGCTGAGGAATACCTAATGTTGCTAGTGTATGTTCAAATTTGTCACGATCTTCAGCGCGATCTAAGTCTTCAAGTGATGTACCAAGAATTTTAACTCCTCGAGCTTGAAGTTCATCAGCTAAGTTAATTGCTGTTTGACCGCCAAATTGGACAACAACACCTTTAGGCTTTTCAAGATCGATGATATGCATCACATCTTCAATTGTAAGTGGTTCAAAGTAAAGCTTGTCTGAAATACTGAAGTCTGTTGATACTGTTTCAGGATTGTTATTTACGATGATCGCTTCATAACCAGCTTCTTTGATTGCCCATACTGAGTGAACCGTTGCGTAATCAAATTCTACACCTTGCCCGATACGGATTGGACCTGAACCAAGGACAACAACACTTTCGCGATCAGTAACAATCGATTCGTTTTCATCCTCATAAGAACCATAGAAGTAAGGTGTTGCAGATTCAAACTCTGCTGCACATGTATCAACCATTTTGTAGACTGGGATAATATCAGCCTGTTTACGTAGCTCATAAACTTCACGATCATTTGTATTCCATAGTCTTGCAATCTCTGAATCTGCAAAGCCCATTTCCTTGGCTGTTTGTAGTGTTGTAAGTTCATATGGATTTTCTTGTATATGTTTTTCTTGAGAAATGATCTTTTCAATTTTCATTAAGAAGAATAGATCAATTTTACTCCATTCATTGATCGTTTCTTTTGTGACACCTCTTCTAAATGCTTCTGCGATGTAGAATAATCGTTCATCTCCTGCTTTACGAATTCGTTTTTCGATTAACTCATCCGTGAACTGGTCAGCATCTTTTAAACGTAGGTAATCAACATCTGATTCTAATGAACGAACAGCTTTTAATAGTGATTCTTCAAGTGTACGACCAATGGCCATAACTTCTCCAGTTGCTTTCATTTGTGTACCTAAGTGACGGTTTGCTGATTCAAATTTATCAAATGGCCAACGAGGTATTTTTGACACAATATAATCTAATGCCGGCTCAAAGCATGCATATGTTCGACCTGTAACAGGGTTTTTCATTTCATCTAGTGTAAGACCAACAGCGATTTTCGCCGCAAGCTTGGCAATCGGGTAACCTGTTGCCTTTGAAGCAAGTGCAGAAGATCTACTTACACGCGGGTTAACCTCGATAATATAGTAGTTGAAGCTATGAGGGTCAAGTGCTAGCTGAACATTACATCCACCTTCGATTTTTAACGCACGTATGATCTTTAATGAGACATTGCGTAATAATTGATATTCACGATCACTTAGCGTTTGACTAGGTGCAAATACAATCGAGTCACCAGTGTGAACACCAACTGGATCAAAGTTTTCCATATTACAAACAACGATCGCATGGTCACTTGAATCACGCATCACTTCATATTCGATTTCCTTGAAACCTGCAATACTTTTTTCTAATAAACATTGTGTGACAGGGCTGTTTTTCAAACCACTTGTCACAATTTCAATAAGTTCTTCTTCGTTTTCACAAATTCCGCCACCAGTTCCACCTAATGTATAAGCTGGTCTAACGATAACTGGATACCCAATTTGATTAACAAACGCTTTTGCTTCCTCTAAATTATGAATGATTTCACTTTCAGGTACAGGTTCATTTAATTCATTCATTAATTGTCTAAAAAGATCACGATCCTCTGCTTGCTTAATCGCTGAAAGTTTTGTTCCTAAAATTTCTACTCCACATTCTTCAAGTACACCAGATTCAGCAAGCTCAACTGCTAGATTTAACCCTGTTTGGCCACCAAGCGTTGGAACAAGAGCATCTGGACGTTCTTTACGAATAATATTGCTTAAAAACTCTAATGTAAGGGGCTCGATGTAGACTTTATCTGCAATTTCCGTATCTGTCATAATCGTTGCTGGATTTGAGTTTACTAGAACAACTTCATAGCCTTCCTCTTTTAACGCGATACACGCTTGTGTTCCCGCATAATCGAATTCTGCTGCTTGACCGATAACGATTGGACCTGAACCGATAACAAGAATTTTATTGATGTCTGTACGTTTTGGCATTATAGAACCCCTTCTTTCTTATTAGCTTCAATCATAGTTAAAAATTGATCAAATAATCCGTTCGCATCCTCTGGACCAGGTGAAGCTTCTGGATGATATTGAACCGTAAATGCAGGTGATTGTTTATGTTTTAATCCCTCAACTGTTCCATCGTTTAAGGCAATATGAGTAACTTCTAAATCAGTTGCTTTAATAGATTCTTCCCTCACTGTATATCCATGGTTTTGAGAAGTGATATCCACTTTACCTGTGCTTAACTCTTTGACAGGGTGATTTGATCCACGATGACCAAACTTCATTTTTTCTGTATCAGCTCCACAAGCTAGAGCAAATAGCTGGTGACCTAAACAGATTCCGAATAAAGGTACCTTCCCTAAAACACCTTTAATCATTTCAATAGCTTCTGGTACATCCTTTGGATCTCCAGGTCCGTTTGAAAGCATAATTCCGTCAGGATTTAACTGTAATACTTCCTCTGCGGTAATATTATGTGGAACAACGACGATATCACAATTTCTTTTATTCAGTTCTCGTAATATACCGTGTTTCATCCCAAAATCAACTAATACAACACGATGACCTCTACCTGGGCTAGGATATGCTGTTTTTGTTGATACAACTTGAACTTGGTTTGTCGGTAGTTCCGTTCCCTTTAATTTTTGAATCACTTCTTCAGGGTTTGCATCAGCTGAACAGATTGCTCCCTTTAACGTTCCATGCATACGAATGATTCTCGTTAGCTTTCTAGTATCAATTCCTGCAATACCAGGTATATTTTTCATTTTAAAATATTCATCAATTGTATATTCACTTCTCCAGTTAGAAGGATAATCACAAAATTCTTTTACAACAAATCCGTTAATAAAAGGTGTAATTGTTTCAAAATCATCTCGGTTAATCCCATAGTTTCCGATTAACGGGTATGTTAATGTTACGATTTGACCACAGTATGATGGATCCGATAAAATCTCCTGGTAGCCTGTCATCCCTGTGTTAAAGACAACCTCACCGAAATTTTCTTTATCACTTCCAAATGCGTCACCTAGAAATACTGTTCCATCTTCTAATATTAATTGTCTTTTCATACTGTGATGCCTCCCTTTTCCCATGCAATGTTTCCATCTACGATTGTTAATGTTGGCCAGCCCTTACAGTTCCAGCCAGTGAACGGTGTATTTTTTCCTTTTGATAAGAATTCATTTGGATCAATGCTTGCTTCATTGTTTAAATCAAGTACAGTTATGTCAGCTGCTTCACCAACTTTTAGTGAGCCTCCTGCTAATCCAAACGCTTTTGCAGGTTCAATAGTTAAAAAGTCAATTAGTTGTTTTAATGTTAATTTTTTCGTTAACACGAAGTGGGTATATAATAGTGGGAATGCTGTTTCTAGCCCAACGATACCAAATGGTGCAAGCTGCATGCCTTCTGCTTTTTCCTCTGCTGCGTGTGGAGCATGGTCTGTTGCAATAAAATCAATTGTTCCATCTAGTAAACCTTCAATTAACGCCTCTTGATCTGCTTTTCCTCTTAAAGGTGGATTCATTTTAAAATTCGGATCAAGATCCGGAATATCATCTTCACATAGTAACAAGTGGTGTGGTGTAACCTCTGCAGTTACTTTGATACCGGCACGTTTAGCATCTCTTACAACACGAACAGATTCTTTTGTACTAATATGACACACATGGTAATGACAGCCTGCAGCTTCAGCAAGAAGGATATCTCTTGCAATATGAACAGACTCACAAACTGATGGGATACCGTTTATTCCATGCTTTCTTGAAAATTCTCCTTCATGGACAGATCCTTTGTTAATTAATGTATTATCTTCACAGTGTGCAACAATAGCTGCGCCAATCGAAGCTGCCTCTTTCATAGCCTCGAGCATTTTACCAGCGGATTGAACCCCTACTCCATCATCAGTAAAAGCGAAAGCACCTGCTTCTTTTAAGCTTTTAAAGTTTGTTAGTTCTTCCCCTAATTGTCTTGTTGTAATAGACGCATAAGGTAGTACCTTTACAACTGCTGTTTCTTTAATTCGGTTTTGAAGCCATTCCATTTGTTCTTTTGTATCTGGTACCGGGCGAGTATTTGGCATTGGCGCAATCGTTGTAAAGCCGCCTCGAGCTGCACTTTTTGTTCCTGTTTCAATTGTTTCTTTATGCTCTCCGCCCGGCTCTCTTAAGTGAACGTGCAGGTCAATAAAACCTGCTGAGATAAGTTGCCCATCTGCGTCAATTAATTTACAACCATCTGTCGAAAGGTTCTCTCCAATTTCAACAATTTTGCCCTCTTCTACTTTTACGTCAGATTTTTTCAACTCACCAAGCTCATCTAAAATAAATCCATTTTTAAGAACAAATAACATGTTTCATTACCTCCTGAGTTTGCTCAATTTGTTGTAAAGCTCTTTTTAATACAGCCATTCTAGTGAATACGCCATTTTCCATTTGTTTAAAGATTCTAGAACGCTCGCATTCTATCAAATCTCCATCAATCTCAACTCCACGATTGACTGGTGCTGGATGCATGATGATCGCATGCTTTTTCATTTGTCTTTCTCTTTCTTTCGTTAATCCATATTCTTTTAAATAATCTTCTGCATGATCCTTTTCTTCATGTCTTTCATGTTGAATTCTTAGAAGCATCACAACATCTGATTGTTGGATGGCTGTATGAACATCCACATATTCACCATAAGTATTTGTTGGATCTTGCCATTTCTCAGGGCCAGAGAACAGTACTTTTGCACCCAATCTTGTCAGGACTTCTGCATTGGATCTTGCAACACGGCTATGCCTTATATCACCGTGGATCGATACATTCAAACCTTCAAAATGACCAAATTCTTGTTTTATTGTGAGTAGATCTAAAAGTGATTGTGTTGGATGATGGCCACAGCCATCTCCAGCATTGATAACCGGGATGGAAACTTTATCAATCAAATCCTCAAAAAAGTGATCTTGTTGATGCCTTATCACAACTGCATTTGCTCCGATCGCTTCAAGTGTTTTTACCGTATCATACAAGGTTTCACCTTTTTGAACACTCGAATGTTCTGCTGTAAAATTCAAAACTTGAAGTCCTAATTTCTTTTCAGCTACTTCAAAACTAAAGCGTGTTCTTGTACTCGGCTCAAAGAATAAGTTTGAGACAAATACTGCACTTGTTGGTTTCCACCCTTTACCAAGTCGATATTGTTCTGCATCTTCTAAAATTGCGTGTATTTCTTCATTTGAAAGCTGGTTCATCATAAGTAGGTTTGACATGCCCAACCACTCCTATATTCCTATTTTTAGAGAAAAGCTTTTTTCTAGTTTGCCTTCTCTTAAAAAAAACACCCTGAACTTGAACATCAGGGTGTTTTTAGGTAGAGCAAATGAAGGTATAGATATACCTTTGTTTGCCTTACACCCTTTTAAGTCTCTCTGGACTTTTCTTTAAAAGATCTAAGCCAATCTTATGCTGTTTCTTTATTTATTGTTTCGTCACTTTCAGAAGGTAGTACTAAATTTAACACGATTCCGATGATTGCAGCTAATGCCATACCATGCAAGTCGAAATTACCTATTTTCAGAGTTGCTTCACCAATTCCAATGACCAAGATGACAGATGTAATAATAAGATTTCGTTTATTTCCTAAGTCTAATTTGCTGTCAATCATCATTCGCAACCCAGAAGAAGCGATAATCCCGAATAACAGGATGGATACCCCTCCCATGACAGGAGTAGGGATCGAACTAATCAGAGCTGAAACTTTACCGATAAATCCGAAAAGGATAGCTAATACTGCCGCGCCTGCAATTACAAAGACGCTATAAACTCTTGTGATAGCTAACACTCCGATATTTTCACCATAAGTTGTGTTTGGAGGGCCACCGATAAGTGCCGCAATCATTGTCGCTACACCATCACCTAATATCGAGCGGTGTAAACCTGGTTTTTCGATATAATCTCTGCCTACTACTTTTCCTAACACTAACTGGTGTCCGATATGCTCTGAGATTGTTACGACTACTACCGGTACCATCAGCAGGACAATGTCAAGTGTGATGGTTGGTGTATAGTCAACAAAAGGGAAAACAAAGTTTGGCAATTGAAGCCATTTCGCCTCGATAACACTTTTAAAATCAATAATACCAATTACTAGAGAGTATATATAACCACCCGCAATTCCGATTAGGACTGGGATTAAGTTGAAAAACCCTTTTAGGAAGATGGAACATAAGATGGTAATTAATAATGTTACTAAAGCTACTGAAAAGTATTTTAAGCTATATTCTCCTGCAGGATCGTTTGTTGCCATTCCAACCGCTGTTGCAGCTAAGCCTAAGCCGATAACAATAATGACAGGGCCGACAACAACCGGCGGGAGAATCTTCATAATCCATTTATGTCCCGTTCCTTTGATAAGGAGTGCTATTATTCCATATACTAGGCCAGCTAAAAAGCTTCCGACCATTGCAGCCCCTATGCCGGCTGATGATTTTGCAACGATAATTGGTGTAATAAAGGCAAAGGATGATCCGAGATAGGCTGGTACTTGACCTTTGGTTATAAGTAAAAAGGCTATAGTACCTAGACCGCTTGATATTAGCGCTACTGCAGGATCTAACTCAACTAAAAACGGTACAAGGATTGTCGCACCAAACATTGCAAATAAGTGCTGAAAGCTTAGAGCAAGCCAGGTAAATGGTCTAGGTGCATCTTTTACATCTAATACGATCTGTTCTTCTTTCATTTTTTAAACCTCCGGTGTGAATTCATTCTTTGGTAGCTAGTATGTTTGAAAGAAAAGTTTTTATTTAAACAAAAAACCTCTTTGCTTGTTTTGAGTGCAAAGAGGTACAAAAAGATAAGCAGTCTATATGTTGACCACATCTTTATGTCCCCTTTGCTGCCTCTCTGGACAAGTCTTTAAAGGGTAAAATTATTCATTTTCATGGATTGTTACTTGATCTTGTTGGTCGGCTTCTTTCAGTTCAACAACAATTTTTTCTGAGCTTGATGTTGGAATGTTCTTGCCAACATAATCTGCCCGAATTGGTAATTCACGATGACCTCTATCAACTAATACAGCTAGTTGAATATTGGCGGGTCTTCCTATATCAACAAGAGCATCCATAGCAGCTCTTACTGTTCTGCCTGTATATAAAACATCATCAACTAAGATGACTTTTTGATTAGTTACATCAACTGGAATATTAGATCCCTTTACCAAAGGCTCTTGGTCCTCTGTCTTTTTTGACAGGTCATCTCGATAAAGAGTAATATCTAACTCACCTATGGCAATCTTTTTCCCTTCAATCTGTTCGATTCTTTCAGCTAGTCTATTCGCAAGATAAATGCCTCTTGTTTTAATCCCGACTAAGATGCTATTTTCAATTCCTTTATTTCTCTCGATGATTTCATGAGCGATTCTTGTTAGTGCTCTGCGGATTGCTTGCTCATCTAATAAAACTGCTTTTTGAGACATCCTCATTCTCCTTTCGTTTCTTAACCTCTGAAAACGAAAAACCCTCTCACCGTTTACAGTGAGAGGGTTAACGAAGACATAATTAGACCGAGTCAATAATAGACTCTGTTGTCTTATCCGTTTTCCTTCTCAGCCTCACGGGACTGTGTTAAAGGTTCTTCTTAAGTTATTTACATTATGACAAACATGTAGAAATGTGTCAACGATTATTTTTAATTTGTTCTAAAACACTGACAAACTCATCTGGTAATGGTGCCTCAAACTCAAGGTATTCCTTTGTTCTAGGATGCTCAAAGCCAAGGATCCCCGCATGAAGCGCCTGTCCATTAATTTGCAGAGTCTTTTTTGGTCCATATTTAGGATCTCCTACTAGTGGATATCCGATATATTTCATGTGAACACGAATTTGATGTGTTCTACCTGTTTCAAGTTGACACTCAACAAATGTATATTGGTCAAATCTTTCTAATACATGAAAATGGGTTACAGCTTCTTTACTGCTGACATTCGTAACAGTCATACTCTGACGATCAACCTTATCACGTCCAATTGGAGCATTAATTGTACCATGGTCATGCTGAATCACTCCATGAACAAGAGCTTTATAGCGCCGAGTAACGGTTTTGTCAACGAGTTGTTGCACTAATGATTCGTGAGCCATATCGTTTTTCGCAACCATGAGTAATCCAGACGTATCTTTGTCAATACGGTGAACAATTCCAGGTCTTAGTACACCATTAATACCTGAAAGATCTTTACAATGTGCCATTAAACCATTCACAAGAGTGCCGCTCATATGTCCTGGTGCAGGATGTACAACCATCCCTTTAGGTTTATTAACAACTAAAACATCCTGATCTTCATAATAAATATCTAAATCCATTTCTTCTGCATTAACGTCTAATGCTTCAGGTTCCGGTATTTCAACAGTAATATTATCATCTACTTGGCATTTATAATTCGTTTTTATTAAGCGGTCATTTACTTTTACTAGTCCGTTTTTAATCCAAAGCTGTACTTGTGTACGTGACCATTCTTCATTAACTGAGGATAAAAACTTATCAATTCTTTCATTTTTAGACTCTTCATTTACTTGTAATTCAAACGTATTCATTAAGCTTGCTCCTTCTCTTTCCCTTCAAAAAACAACATATGAATAAATAGTAATCCAACTCCAATACATAAAGCAGAATCAGCTATATTAAAAATCGGGAAGTCATATGAAAAGATGTATGTATTAATAAAATCGACAACTTCTTTCCGGAATAAACGGTCAATGAAATTACCAATTGCCCCACCTAGCATAAAACCTAGTGCAATACCCATAACCTTATTTTGCTTTGTATGTTTTTGGATATAATAAATTAATCCTGCGATGACAACCGCTGTAATTATATAGAAAAACCACATTTGTCCTTGTAAAATTCCCCACGCTGCTCCTCTGTTTCGATGAGATGTAATGTAAAGGAAATTTTCAATAACAGGAATATGATCACCAATCTCCATATTTTTTACAATTAACCATTTTGTTAGTTGGTCAATGATGATGATCAAAGCGGCAATTATGTAATAATACACGTTTTTCCCCAACTTTCTATGTTCAATTTGTACAAGGTTTATCCTTATGAATTGTACCATAACAAAAAAGAAAGCGTAAAGAAGTTACGAAATCGAACATAATTTGTTCAATTTTGAGAACAAAAGCGCAATCGTCTTGATCAGCCTAGGGCAAATAAAACGAATTAGAATAAAAGGCGTTCTTTGCCTTCAATTCTAAATTGGCTAGACCCCTAGAGGCAGTCTAAAAACGCGACGTCCTAAACGACTGCATTTACACATCCTGTGTTTCGAAGCGGATGCCTAAGCGCTTATCCACAATCGATGCATTTTATCGTTTCCTTCAATAAAAAAGCTCAAATTACTCACAATAGTAAGTAATTCGAGCTTTTGCTTAAAAATCACTACCTGTAATATATGTTTCTTCATGAGTATAATCATGGTGTGGAAGGGATTTTCGTTCAAATAATTCTTGGAAAAAGAAATCGTACTTTGTTCTAGCTGTTGGGAGTATCCTTAATTTTTCAAAAGGAATTTCTTCACCGGTTTCTTCACAATACCCGTAAAGGCCTTTATCAATTTTCATTAAGGCATGTTCTACATCTTGAAGTTCTTCTTTTATATGATGGATCAATGTTTGACTTTTGCCCTGATGATCATCACAAGTCATTTCAAACAAACTGTGTTCGAATAAACGTGCTCGCAGCTCCTCTTTCATCACTTGCAATTCATAGCGAATACCAGAAAATTTATTCAAGATGGACAACTCCTTATCCTGCTCATGATGTTAATATAGTTTTGCCCGAAAGTTTGATGACTCACCCTGATAAGAATTTTCCTGTGCATGCAATGGCTGTTAACTTCATTTTTTCGGCCAATTTTTATTAGTTATTTATTTTTACCCTGCTAAAACTCGTTCCAAACAGTTTTGTGAAAAAATGGGCGTTTATATATTGTTTTGAAACACAAAAAAGCCATATCCTATGGATATGACTTTTTTCACATTAATAATGTTCTTTAACAATAGTCGCACAGCGTTGACATAATGTTGGATGGTCTTCAACTTGACCTACCTCAGGTGTAACAATCCAACAACGGTCACAAGTTTCACCTTCTGCTTGCGAAATAACTATTTTAACTGAATCGAACGCTTGAGCATTCTCAGGTGCAGCATCATAATCTCCGGCGATTTCAAAACCAGAAACAATAAATAGCTGTTTTAAATCTTCCTTAACAGATTCAAGTAATGCTTTTGCCTCTGCATTTGGGTAAAGTGAAATACTAGCTGTTAAGGATTTTCCGATGACTTTTTCATTACGGGCTACTTCTAAAGCTTTTAACACATCATCACGCAATGTCATGAAAGAATCCCACTTCTTCTCAAGCTCATCTGCTTGTTCATATTCTTTTACCTCTGGCATATCAACAAGTTGAACACTTTCTTCATCAACAGACTCAATTTGTTCCCAAACTTCATCAGCTGTATGAGGAAGGATTGGTGTTACTAATTTAACTAGTGAAAGCAGTGTTTCATAAAGAACGGTTTGAATAGCACGACGTTCTTGATTTTCTTTTGATTCAATATAAAGTACGTCTTTGGCAAAATCTAAGTAGAAAGAGCTCAATTCAATTGTACAGAAATTGTGTACTGCGTGATAAATTGCTGCAAATTCATATTGATCATAAGCTTCTTTCACACGTTTAATTAGATTATTAAGCTTTACAAGCATATAACGGTCAACATCTCTTAGATTTTCTAAGCTTACTGTATCTGTTGCGGGATTAAAATCACTTAAGTTTCCTAACAAGAAACGGAACGTGTTACGAATTTTTCGGTATACTTCAGCCACTTGCTTAAGAATGGCATCAGACACACGAACATCTGCTTGATAATCTACTGATGCTACCCATAAACGAAGAATATCTCCCCCAAGTTGGTTCATAACCTTTGCAGGAACAACAGTATTCCCTAAAGATTTACTCATTTTACGACCTTCACCATCTAAGGCAAATCCATGGGATAGAACACCTTTGTAAGGTGCTTTTCCAGTCACAGCTACAGCAGTTGATAAAGAAGAGTTAAACCATCCACGATATTGATCTGATCCTTCTAAATATAAATCAGCTGGTCTTTGGAGATCTTCTCTTTCTAATAAAACAGCTTGATGAGAAGAACCGGAATCAAACCAAACATCCATAATGTCATTTTCTTTTGTAAATTTACCGTTTGGACTACCTTCATGCGTAAATCCTGCTGGTAATAGATCCTTTGCTTCACGTTCAAACCAAATATTTGAACCATGCTCACGGAACAAGCTTGAAACATGTTCAATTGTTTCATCTGTGATAATTGGCTCACCATTTTCAGCATAAAATACCGGAATTGGTACACCCCAAGCACGTTGACGAGAAATACACCAATCTCCTCGATCGCGAACCATGTTATAAAGGCGAGTTTCACCCCAAGCTGGCACCCATTTTGTTTCATTAACAGCTTTTAATAAATCATCACGGAAATCTTTAATAGACGCAAACCATTGAGCTGTTGCACGGAAAATAGTTGGCTTCTTTGTTCTCCAGTCATGTGGATAAGAGTGTGTAATAAATTGAAGCTTTAATAATGCTCCCGCTTCTTGAAGTTTTTCTGTGATTGGTTTGTTCGCTTCATCATAGAATAATCCTTCAAAGCCAGGTGCATCCTTTGTCATATATCCTTTTTCATCGACTGGACATAAAACGTCTAGGCCATATTGTTGACCTACAATAAAGTCATCTTCCCCATGACCAGGTGCTGTGTGAACACACCCCGTTCCACCATCACTGGTAACATGTTCACCAAGCATAACAAGTGAATCACGATCATAAATTGGATGCTTTGCAACAACTCGATCAAGATCTGAACCTTTTATTGTACGATTTACTTCATAATTTTCCCAACCAATTGTTGAAGCGACAGATTCAACTAACTCAGAAGCAATAACGAATTTTCCATCCTCTACTGCCACCACACTGTATTCAAGCTCTGGATGGACAGAAATACCTAAATTAGCTGGCATTGTCCATGGAGTTGTTGTCCAGATAACAATTTTTTCATCAGTTGAAAGGACACCCTTTCCATCTTTAACAGGAAAGGCTACATAAATTGATGGTGAGCGTTTGTCAGCATATTCAATCTCTGCTTCTGCAAGAGCTGATTCACTTGATGGAGACCAATAAACAGGTTTTAACCCTTTATAGATATATCCTTTTTTCGCCATTTCACCAAATACTTTAATTTGTTGTGCTTCATATTCAGGCTTTAGTGTAACGTATGGGTTTTCCCAATCTCCACGTACACCAAGACGCTTAAATTGCTCACGTTGACCATTGATTTGCTCCCATGCATATTCCTCACAAAGCTTACGGAACTCAGCTACCGACATTTCTTTTCTTTTTACTTTTTTATTTTTCGTTAAAGCCGTCTCGATTGGTAAACCGTGTGTATCCCAACCAGGTACATAAGGAGCACAGTATCCGCTCATAGATTTGTAACGAACAATAAAATCCTTTAAGATTTTGTTTAAAGCATGCCCCATATGAATGTCACCATTCGCATATGGAGGTCCATCATGTAAAACGAAAAGAGGACGGTCTTTTGTACGTTCTTGCACCTTTTCATAAATCTTCATTTCTTCCCATTTTTCTTGAATTAATGGCTCTCTTTTTGGTAAGTTCCCTCTCATCGGAAAATCTGTTTTGGGCATCAGAAGGGTATCTTTGTAATCCATCTTTATTCCTCCAATAATTAATGATTCTTTTAGCTATTTTTTATTTTCCTTCTCATGAGGTAAACCATTTATTTGATTATGCCTCCTGAAAACACAAAAAACCTTCTCATCCCTACAAGGGACGAGAAGGTTATCTCGCGGTACCACCCTATTAGATTAAATCAATCATTTAATCCACTCCAGCATTCGTAACGTGAATGTATCGCCATTGCCTACTTATAAAAATGTTCAGCATGGAACTCAAGGGTGATGTTCATCTTTTATCCTTATGTCGAGCTTCCACCCTCCTCGATTCGCTTAAATAAGGTTGTTAAAAGACTACTGTCCCTTTCACCGTTTATTATTTGTGTTTTGAATTTTAAAAAACATCTACGTTTCCGTATTATATGCGATAAAAAAACAAAAAGTCAAGTTTAGCTTTTTGTTTCTTCAGCTTCACCAAAAATAGGCTCAACTTCATATTCTAGTAAATGATCCCAATCATCGTTTTTAAGAAGATCTAGCTGAGCTTCAATTAACATTTGGAAACGTGTTCTAAATACTTTCGATTGCTTTTTCAGTTCTTCAATTTCCATCGCAATTTTTCGCGATTTTGATAATGATTCATTAATAATTCGATCAGCATTTTTCTCAGCTTCTTTAATGATAAGCTTTGATTCTTTTTGAGCATTGCGCTTCACTTCTTCTGCTGCTTCTTGTGCGATCACAATTGATTTATTCAATGTTTCTTCAATATTGGTAAAGTGACCTAGTTTTTCAGTTAATTCTGATACACGAGACTCTAATTCTTTCTTTTCGCGGATAATCATCTCGTAGTCTTTAATGACTTGATCTAAAAATTCATTTACTTCATCCTCATCGTATCCACGAAACCCTTTATTAAATTCCTTATTATGGATGTCTAAAGGTGTTAAAGGCATGGATGCCACCTCCAATATGTAGTTAAATAGTTAATCCTTGACAACATTATAAATCATATTTCGACAGGTTTGTTGAAAATCCTGCTATTTCTTTAAATTATTTTGATTTTCATGCCTAACATGACTATTAATTTTTTCTATTTTTGCTTACTCACGACAATTTTTATTCGATCTTTTTTTGTTCTTCCCTCAATCGAAGTCAATTTACTTCTTCCATATCCTCTGATTGACAAGGTATCACCTTCACGACACTCAAACGAAGTAGACTCAACAACCTTCCAGTTCACCTTCACAAGTCCATTTGCGATGAGAGGTTGAACTCTTTGGCGTGATAGATTATAGATTGCTGCTCCTACTACATCAAGTCGTAAAGAGGTAACTGTCGTGATGATCTCTTGTACATCTTCAATATTTGGGATAAATTGATTAACTTCCAGTTCATTTAAAGATATTTTAGCACGACCTATTTCATAAAAATTCGCACGAAGATAATCAGAGGTCTCGCTTGCACAAATAAATTGTACCGTATCATGGTGAAATCGAATATCACCAAACTTATTGCGCTTTAATCCAAGACTCATTAAAGATCCTAACACTTGCCTATGCTGTAATGTAATAAATTTCGAGGCATATTGAACTTCAAACAATGTTAGTTGAAAATCTTCTTCTTCTACCTGATAATATTCCGGATACAATAGTGCACGCTTTCTTTCTGTATCCTTACCCCCTCCAGAAAAAGACACTTTGACTTCTGAATGTTCCCCTATAACAGAAGAAACAATCTCTTGTTCACGTGGGTCTAGAAAATCAGTTAGCTTTGGGCTATATTGATTTAGAACCTTTTCCTTCCATTCCACTACTTGATCGATAAATTGTCTCTCTTCAGGACGAAAATGTTGGTAAATTTGATCCATAATACAACTCCGTTTTAAAATATGAAAAAAGAGGGACTATATAAATAGTCCCTAGCCAATCATTCTAAATATTGATGCAACACCATATTGTGCAAAACGTAAAGCTAAGATTGCGACAATTGGTGAAATATCAATCATTCCTAATGGAGGAATGATTTTTCGGAATGGCTCTAAATAAGGTTCACAGATTTTAGCCAAGAATTGACCAAAACCTGATTCTCTAGCTCCAGGAAACCATGAAAGTAATATGTATACGATAAGCGCATACGAGTAAAACGTGATTAGGGTGTTAATTAAACTTAATAATATACTCATGTTTGCCTACCACCTTTGATGATCATCTTCTGTTACTAATTCAGATATCGCTCCTGATACATCCACATTATCAGGAGTACAAAGAAAAATATTCGTTCCAATACGTTGAATATCTCCACCGATCGCATATACTGTACCGCTAAGGAAATCAACGATCCGTTTTGCTTGATCTCTTTGTATACTTTGAAGGTTGACAACAACAGCACGACGATTTTTTAATTGATCAGCTATTTCCTGCGCTTCTGCATAAACTCTTGGTTCGCTTAAAACCACTTTAGATGATTTTTGAACACTTTGCAAACTTACCACATTTTGTTTTGATGTTTGTGAAGATTTTTGTGGAAAAGTTTGTTGCTGCGGAGCCTCATATTCTTCTTGTTTCGTTTCAGGCTCTTCGTATTCATATTCTTCTTCATCTAAAGCAAAAAAGCTTTTAAATCTATTTTTTATGGACATATTAAACACCTCCAGTTTCATTTCCAACAAGTGAAGTCCCGATTCTTATATACGTTGAGCCTTCCTCAATAGCTATTTCATAATCATTTGACATTCCCATAGATAATTCATGACAAGGAGCTGAAGGTAACTGTAAAGCTTGTACATCATGCTTAAGTTGTTTTAACTTTTTGAAACAACTTCTTATGGCATCTTTATCATTAGTAAATGGTGCCATTGTCATTAAACCAACGACTTGAATATTCCGGTATTGAGTTAACTGTTGAACGAAGTCAACGAGGTCCTCTGGTGAACATCCATGTTTTGATTCTTCTCCAGAGGCATTAACTTGAACAAAACATTTCATTGGTTTTATAGCTCGTTTATCAATTTCTTTCGCTAAAGACAGTCTATCAAGAGAATGGATATAATCCACTTTATCTATGATATTTTTTACTTTTCTTGTCTGTAACGAACCAATAAAGTGCCATGTTGGAGTATTCCCTAGTTCTTTTAACTTTTCATTTAGTCCGTCATCCCGATTTTCACCCAGATGACGAACTCCAGCTTCAAGCGCATCTTTAGCACGTTGAACACTAACATATTTTGTAACTGCTATTACGTTTATTTCTTCTGGATTTCTGCCAATTCGTTGGCAAGTATTTTGTATTGTTTTTTTAATTTTTCGGTAATTTTCCTGTACGTTCATCTTTTAGAGGGTAACCTCCTCATTTATTCCAATAAAGCTTAGCATTCTACCTGTATGCCCATTATCTCTGCGGTGTGAAAAAAATAATTCTTCCTCACAGCTTGTACAAAGCCCTGAAATCAGTATATGGTCTTCTGCAATCCCTACATTACGTAAATAATGCTCATTAAGAAGCTTTAAATCTAACTGATATTTTCCATTAGATAATGTTTTATATGGCAATGGATAATTTTTTACCACATGTTTATCTATTGATGATATCACTATTTCATCAACGATATAACAGCATCCTCCAATTGAAGGGCCAATGGCAACATAAATATCCTTGGCATCTACACCTTCATCTTCCTGCCATTTTTTCACCATCTTTCCTGCTATATCTTTTACTGTTCCTTTCCAGCCAGCATGCGCCAACCCTATCAAGGAGTGCTTAGGAGCAATAAAAAACAATGGGACACAATCTGCAAAACAAAGGGATAGCATAATGCCTTTTTCAGAAGTATATACACCGTCACACCCTGCTAATCCATCCTCATAAGTGTGAATTCCCTTCCCTCTGCTAAATTTGTTCACTTTCATAATCTTGTTTGAGTGTACCTGTTCAGCAAAGACCCATTTTTTTAATGGAAATGAAAGTTCCCTAGCAAGAATTTCTCGATTTTCCCTAACAATTTCTGGTTGATCTTTAACATGAAGGCCAAGGTTTAAAGAACTAAAGTTCCCAGTACTTCCACCACCAGATTTCGTGGAAAAGCCAACTGTCAAACCGTCTATTAAGTCATTCCAAGCTGTTAAAGTTAAGTGGGTTTTGTCCCTTCGCTCAAAAACGTTAGCTATCATAATATGTTCAACCCTTTTATTCGACATTTAATGTGTTCTATCGCTCTTTATTTTACCACAATTTCCCCTTAACGTTTAGCATTCATGAGAAATTATTCTTCTTGTAGATCAATTTGTCGATTCATTCTAACTAAAATGACATCTTCCCCTATTTTCACTATATTTCTCCAAGGAATGATACATTCTTCATCTCTCCCAAAAAAGCCAAGCATTTTGCCATTCCCATTAATAATAATAGCTTGAATCTTCCCTGTTGTAACATTAATATCGAAGTCTCCTATGTTCCCCATCTTTTTTCCATCAGATACATTGACTACGTCTTTTGTTTGGAACTCAGAAATATACATAACCTTCCCTCCAATATCTTTTGTCAGTCGTTACTTCACTAACTCCCCTCTTACATATCTATGTTGGTATGTAGCCTAACTATTCAAAACAAGGAAACTTTTTCTTTCTAAGGAATGGAAAAAGGCTCCTCATTATGAGCAGCCCTAATTTTGGATATTTTTATTCATTTGTTTAATTGCAGCTTTTTCAAGTCTTGACACTTGAGCTTGAGATATTCCAATTTCTTCTGCAACTTCCATTTGAGTCTTCCCTTGGAAGAAACGCTTTCTTAAAATTAGTTTTTCTCGACTGTTTAATCGTCTCATACCTTCTTTTAATGCTAATTCTTCTATCCATTGAATATCCCGATTTTTTTCATCACTTAACTGATCCATGACAAAGATAGGATCTCCTCCGTCATTATAAATTGGCTCAAAAAGTGATACAGGGTCCTGAATAGCATCAAGTGCGAATACAATCTCTTCGTGAGGCACATCAAGCTCCTTAGATATTTCCTCTGCTGTAGGCTCTCTAGATGTTTCACTCATCAGACGTTCTCTTACTTGAAGCGCCTTATAAGCAATGTCTCGGAGTGAGCGGGAGACTCGGATTGGGTTATTGTCTCTTAAGTATCTACGGATTTCTCCGATTATCATTGGTACAGCATATGTTGAAAATTTGACATTCTGGCCTAAGTCAAAATTATCTATGGATTTCATTAATCCTATACAGCCAACTTGAAACAAATCGTCAACAAATTCTCCTCTGTTGTTAAATCGCTGGATTACACTAAGTACCAATCTTAAGTTGCCATTTACCAGCTCTTCTCTTGCTGATAAGTCTCCGTTTTGCATTTGCTTAAATAGCTCTCTCATTTTCTCATTCTTAAGAACTGGAAGTTTTGAGGTATCTACTCCACAAATTTCGACTTTATTTCTTGTCACATCTTTCCCTCCTAACAGGAGTTGCTGTACAGAGTTAAGTATCTCCTCGACAGGAAAAAATATGCACAAGCTATCTACGTTACATGAAGTAGATATCCTCTTTTTATTGATATATCAAGTATTCAACAAATAAAAATTTTTTTTACACCATTTTATTAAATTCTTTTTGCAACCTTTTTATAATTCTTTTCTCAAGCCTTGAAATATAGGATTGTGAAATACCCAACATGTCTGCAACATCTTTTTGAGTTTTTTCTTCCCCTCCTTGCAATCCAAAACGAAGTTCCATTATTTGTTTTTCACGATCATTTAATTGTTGAAGAGCTTTTAAGAGCAATTTTCGATCTACATTTGCTTCAAGGTCTTTTGTAATAATATCATCCTCTGTTCCAAGTACATCTGATAACAATAATTCATTCCCATCCCAATCAATGTTTAGTGGTTCATCAAACGATACCTCAGAACGAAGTTTGTTGTTCCTACGCAAATACATTAAGATCTCATTTTCAATACAGCGTGATGCATATGTAGCAAGCTTGATTTTCTTTTCTGGATTAAACGTATTCACTGCTTTAATTAATCCAATTGTTCCTATGCTGATTAAATCTTCAATGTTTATACCTGTGTTCTCGAATTTTCGTGCAATATAAACAACTAGGCGAAGATTTCTCTCAATTAATATTGATCTTGCAGCTTGATCCCCCGATGGCAGCTTTTGAAGTAGTATTTCTTCCTCTTCTTTAGAGAGAGGTGGTGGTAATGCTTCACTTCCACCTATGTAATAAACCTCATCAGATTTGATCCCTAGTTTAATTAATAGCTTATACCACAAATAAGTAAGATGTAATTTTAATTTTTTCATTGTCCTCCCCCTCAAGATCTTAATTGTATTTCATATACAAAGTAAATTCTAAAAAATATGAAAAGAAAATATACTCTAACGTACTAAATGATTCGGAACAGAGTAAGATAGAAGTAGCACCACTAAGACACTTGTTGGATCGATGTTCCTTGTAGCATTTTAGGATGAACTATACACTCATAAGCGTCCTCTGAGGATAGTGTCGTTCGATTCAAACCAATAATTGTTTTATGAACTTTGAATGTTTCATTTTGGGTTTCAATCCATACTTCATCAGGTTTGAAACCTAGTAAAAACTGATGCTCAATTCCTACTACTCGATAAGGAATAAGACGAACTCTATGTTCCCACGGATGACTCTCGTTAGTTGGCTGTTCACTCATCGCTTTCATCACATCATCCTGGGTTGCTTGATGAACAAGAAGCTTCGGAAGAAATTCCTGTACTTTTAAAGTATCGATAATCATTACAGGACTTCTTGTTATAGGGTCAAACAGCTGGTTGCCACTATCAATTAGTCCTTTTAGTGTAAACTGAATATCATCCACTTTGATCTGTACATTAACTATCTGATCATAATGAATTTTCTTAGCTTCAATACCTTCTAAACTATTTCTAGCAAACAGCCATAGAACTGGAAAACCAATTAGAACAAACAACCAGCTAATTGGATGTCCAAATCCAGTAGAATTTGTCATTAAAACCCCATCTAGATAGGTCATTTCTTGTTGTAAAAAATAATGAACTCCAATCATTCCTCCGCCAACCAAAAAGGTTACGAAATAAAAGGTAAGCAGTCCTTGAAAGAAAAAACGAAATCTTTTAAACCCAAAAGCTGATAAAACCATCAAAAAGGAGATTAACATTTTCCCGTACGGATGAGTTGCAATAAATGCAAGCGGAGTAAACATCATGATTACAATACTTGACCCTATCAGGGCAGCTAAGACCAATCGAAATTTATTTATTTTCCTTTTTAACACGATTGCAGTTAAAACCAGCAGAAGTAAATCAAAGGAAAAGTTCAAAAACCATATAACGTCTAAATAAATAGACATCTGCTACCCCTTTCCCCTCTGGCATACAAATCCCTCCTATTATCAAGCCCACTAAAAAGTAGATCAATAGATGAGCAGCTGTTGGAAATAGTATAAATCCAATCAAATAGGAAGTCTGTCACTTACTGCCGAGAAACAGTAAGTATTTTTGAAAGATTATTAGAATTTTTGTCGACCGGACTAAAAGGGGATAAATAGTGAACGACTAGATCTATTTAAATTAACCCAATAATTAATTAAAAGAGGAAATTTTTAGATGACTGTAATATTGATTAAGTGAAAAATTTTCTTATTTGCAGTGGTATATGAGAGGATAGAATAGAAAAGAAAGAGTGCCTTTTGGCACTCTTTCTTTATCTGCGTTTATTCCTATTTCTCAAGAACGTTGGAATATCTAATGCTTCATCTGTTTGTTGTTGAACATTACCGCGATTAATTGTCTCTTGAACTGGTTCTTCTCGATGAGTTTCACGCTTTGGAGCAGGTTTAGACATTGTACCAGCGTTACCAAATGAACGAGTATTTTGGGGCTTTAAAGAGTTCATTTCCTGCTCAGTGAAACCAGTTGCAATAACTGTAACTATAATTTCATCCTTTAAATTTTCATTAATAACAGATCCAAAAATCATGTTTACATCTTGATCTGAAGCAGTTGCAACGATATCAGCAGCTTCTTGAACTTCATATAAGCTTAAATTCATTCCACCAGTAATGTTCATAAGAACACCTTGTGCTCCATCAATTGATTTTTCTAATAATGGACTTGAAATGGCCTTTTTAGCAGCTTCTGCAGCACGATTCTCTCCAGTTGCTACACCAATCCCCATTAATGCCGATCCTCGATTAGACATAATTGTTTTCACATCAGCGAAATCAAGGTTAATTAGACCAGGTGTTGCAATTAAGTCTGAGATACCCTGAACACCTTGACGTAATACATTGTCCGCTTCTCTAAATGCTTCAAGCATTGGTGTGTTCTTATCTACAATTTCAAGTAGTCGATCATTCGGAATGACAATTAATGTATCAACCGATTCCTTCATTGATGTTATTCCGCCAGCAGCTTGCATTTGACGTTTACGGCCTTCAAAAGTGAAAGGTCTTGTAACAACACCAACTGTTAATGCACCAAGATCTTTTGCAATCTGAGCGATAACAGGTGCTGCACCTGTTCCTGTTCCACCACCCATTCCAGCTGTTACGAATACCATATCTGCGCCTTTTAACGCTTCTTCGATTTGCTCTCTACTTTCTTCAGCAGCTTTTTTCCCAACTTCCGGATTAGCACCTGCGCCTAATCCTCTTGTTAATTTTGAACCGATTTGCATTTTCACTTCAGCTTTAGATAAATTTAGTGCTTGAGCATCCGTATTAACTGCAATAAATTCTACACCTTGAACCCCATGTTCTATCATTCGATTAACGGCGTTATTACCACCGCCACCAACTCCGATGACCTTAATGGTAGCTAAGCCGTCAATATTTGTATCAAACTCCAACATGCAAAATCCTCCTAATCCATCAAATGACTTCTAATTGATGTTTACTATTCAAAGAAGTAGCCAAAAAATTTCTTCACTTTATTTACTTTTTTATCTTCTTGTTGCTTTTGAGGTTTTATCCTCTGCTGCTGCTGAGGCTCTTTCGTTGCAGCAACCTCTACTGCATCAACCGTAACATTTGAACCTATTTTTCTACCTTGAATTTTAGCATTTTTATATGCAAATTGGATTAAACCGACTCCTGTCATATACTGTGGCTCTCTAACTCCGATATAATCTGGACTTGCGATTCTCACACTATTTTGGAGGACTGCTTGTCCTAGCTCTAAGACTCCCGGCATTTTAACAGTTCCACCAGTTAATACAAATCCTCCTGGCAGTTCTTGAATTCCAAGTCTTCTTAGTTCATACAAAATAAGTTCGTATAATTCTTCCAACCTTGCTTCAATTATATCTGCAAGCTCTAATTGATTAAATGTTCTTTTTTGATCTGACCCAATAACTGATGCATCAAAAATTTCATCTTCTGATGCATGATCATAAAAAGCATGTCCATACTTTAGTTTAAGACGCTCTGCTTCATCAGTTGTCGTGCGTAGTCCAATTGAAATATCTTTTGTGATATTTTCACCGCCAATTGGAAGTACACTCGTTGCAACTAAATGGTTTTGATCAAAGACTGCAATTGTCGTTGAGCCACCGCCAATATCAATTAATGCAACGCCAAGGTTCTTCTCATCTTTTGACAAAGCGACAGAACCTGCTGCCAATGGTTGTAAACAAATATCAGTAATTTCTAAACCAGCACGTTCTACACATCGTAACAAATTATGTAAAATCGTCTTTGATCCAGTTATGATTGTTCCTTCCATTTCTAAGCGTACACCGAGCATCCCTCTTGGATCGTTTATTTCATCTAACCCATCCACAATAAATTGTCTTGGGATGACATCGATGATTTCTCTTTCAGGTGGAATAGAAACAACTTGAGCAGCCTCAATCACCCGTCTAACATCCTCATTGGATATCTCACGATTTTCACTAGAAACCGCTACTACCCCATGGCAGTCTTGTAGTTGAACATGATTTCCTGTTACTCCTACTACAACTCGTTTTAGGGAGATTCCAACCATTCTCTCGGCCTGCTCTACCGCTTTTTTAATAGAATGAACCGTTTCATCTATATCGACTATAGATCCTTTTCTTAATCCTTCTGATTTCACATTACCTACACCTATAATGTTTAAAGCATCATTCGTCATTTCACCAATAATTACTTTAACACTGGATGTACCGATGTCAAGACTTACAAATAATTCATTGTTGTTCATTCTAAGGCACCTCCCTATCTATCAATACTTTCTATTCTATTCTTTATAGAACAACATGACAATGAATCTAGCTTTACAGGTTTGTTACAAAACAAATTATTTTTTTATATAATCTTGAATTTTTGCTTCACTAGTGTTTATTCGTCAAATACTTAATATTTCCTTTAATTTATTCAACTTTTTTCAATTTCCCGCGAGAAATTGACCATTTTGAAATCAATATTCTCCTGATAACAGCAATATTCTGAAAAAGTCTCACTCCGAATGCAAACACAGCTACTAAATATAAGTCTACACCAATATGGACACCGAGAAAAGCTAAACTTGCAGCCAAAATGATGTTAAAGAAAAAACCAGATACGAAAACCATCTCATCATAAATATCTTGCAAATGTGCTCGAATTCCACCTAATAATGTATCAAGAGCTGCTAAAATAGCAATTGATAAATAATTAGAATACTCCGGGGGAATTCTTAATTCTGAAACTAATCCCAAAAACACACCTAATATGAGACCAAGAACTGGCAGCCACATATTATTCTCCCCCTTCTACTATTTCTACAGGCTTCATATTTCGAACACGGATCGAATCTTCATAAGCTGGAATTGTTAATTCTTCAATTGGCTCTGAGATTGTTAAACTTAAATTATCGATCGCGAAGTCTTCATCTGTTGTGGAGGCATTCATACGATTATAAAGTTTGTCCACATTATCTGAGATTACTTTTATTTCAATTGGATAGCTGTGCAAGCTGAAATTATCTATTTTTGTCTGTCCATTGATATCTCTAATCACTGTTGAATTTATTAAACGCCTGCCTTGAATGGAAATTTCTTGAGCACCATAAGAGTTTAATTCATTAATTAGGCGTTTTAATAAATCAGGTGAAATATCTTTTATTTCGATCCCTAATAGCTCCTCAGAAAATAATTTATCAATCGTTATGGTAATACCCGAGCCTGTTACTTCCGTGAGTCCAGCTTCTTCCTTTAAAACAGACAATGTTTCCTTTAGAGCATTTTCTGGGTTAACACTGTTTTCGTTTTCGTGTGACTCAATGATTTCATTATATTTTCGAATTTCACTCAATAATTCTAATTGAAGCTGCTGCTCTTTTTTTAAATCTTCTCTTAACTGCCACATATCACGTGTGTCTCGTTCTATAGGGTTTTTTATTGTTTGATATTGAATACCAAGCATTAACCCAAAAATCATTGTTAAAAGCGTAAAACTAATTGCCTTTTTCCCATTCGATTGCTTCACCCCTACCACCTATCTGTCTAAATGAAAATTCAAGCACACCTCTTCAAAAGACATGCACTAGGAAGATCTTTGATCTTGAAGCAAAGGCTCCATCACAATTTTGTCCTTTTTCTCTAATGTAACAACCACATTATCATAGGCTAGTTGATCGACAATTCCTCCATTTATATTTAATGCAGGTAATAACACACTAGGATCACCTATAGCCGAAATCACAAAAGGTGCAGGATACTGATTTCCATCAACAGTTACGACCGGGCCATTGCAATATATATACGAATGGCTAGATAATCTTTGTCCGTTGATCGATATGGCGTCAGCTCCCGAGATATAGAGCTCATTTATAACATTGAAAAGATGACTTTCATGAACAATATAATTATTTACGTTTTCACCTTCTGGTACATATGAGGCGTCCTCTAATGTAATTTGAACTCCTTTTCCCTCAACTGCCAGGTCTCCAACATACATACGAAACTTTTCGACATCTTCAACAAGATTATAGTATACTTGCTTCTGATCTTTTAATGACTCTTCTATTTTTTTTACTTCATCTTGTTTTTTGAAAAGTTCCTCTTGAAGTTCTTGATTTTTTTCTTCTTTTGCAATGAGTTGCGATCTTATTTCATACTCTCGCTCCCATTGTTCTGTGGTAATTGTACTATCACGATTTTTCTCTTTTGTTAACTGATACGAATAGGAGATAAGAAATCCAAGAATAAGAAGAATGAGTGAAAAAATGACATAGCTACCTCTCATCTTCATTTAATATCTCATCCTCCTCCTTTGTTGTTAATGGTGTAAAAGATTCAAAGTATGTACCTACCTCAAAATGAATGATTCCCTTACTATTTTCATCTAGCTGGCTGACAATTTTAGAATAAGAATTCATTTTCTTAGAAAAAGTACGAACTGATGCCATTACTTCATAGCCATCATTCATATACAGATGGACTAACCAAGGATCGGTTTTATCAGGGGTATGATGTATTTCAGAAATTGAATTAAAAATACTTGGAGATAATTTTTTTAATTCACTTATCATTTCTTTAATATCCTCTTCTTTTTTCCAATTAATTAAAACTGGCGCATCTGCTGTTATATTTACTGTTCGTTCTTTAAGGACTTGTCCATTCTCTAGAATTGGCCTATATCCTCCCTTATCCTCGAGATAGGCTATACTTTCATATTCATTAACAACCAACACAATGTGATTTGGGAATTTTTTTTCAACGATGGCTTTTTTTATTTGTAAATGTTCTTGGATAGATTGTTGAACTTCCTCTGTATCAATATTCCAAAAGCCTGATGAGGTAGTTATTTCACTCAAATTGATAATTTCTTTGGAGTCCACGAGGACATTTCCTTCTACTTTAACACTGCCTACTTTACTTAATGGAGATTGAAAGTAGATAACAAGTAATATTAATAGAAAGAAAATAGATAAGAATGAAATAAGTCTGCGATTAGTTTTCTGTTTTCGCTGTTGCTGTAATTTTGGTATGCGGTCTTCTAACGAAACAACTTTTTTTTCCAATCTGTTTCACCCCACCCTAGGTAAGAGTCTAGGTAGCTTTCTTTTACTTCTAGTTAAGTATTTAGCTTTTATCTTATGTTAGAATTGTTAAATTTTGTTGAATTCAACCTACAATAACTTTAACATTTCCTAACGATAAAACAAACGGCATTTAAAATGCCGTTTATTAATCAATAGAAGATCATATTGCCATTTTTACATTAGTCATTATAACACAATAAAAGGAAATAATGGGGAGTATTGTGACTAATTACGACCGATTATTTCTACTTCAGTTTCCATCGATACATCATATTTTTCAAGGATTGTTTGTTTAACAAATGCAATTAAATCAAGTACATCTTGAGCTGTCGCTCCTCCAGCATTCACAATAAAGTTACCATGCATTTCAGATATTTTTGCTCCACCGATTTGGTACCCTTTAAGCCCTGCAGCTTCGACTAATTGACCAGCATAATTCGGCAGGGGGTTGCGGAAGATACTACCTGCACATGGATAGTTCCAAGGCTGTGTATCTCTTCTATAATCTTTATTTTTTTGCATGACTGCAACGATATCTGCTTTATCACCTTTTGTTAATCTTAAAACCGCTTCTATACATATACCAGGTCGTTCTTCCTGGAGTATGGATGTTCGATAAGAAAAACCAAGCTCCTCATTAGATAACCATTCTATTGTACCATCATCAAATAAGATACGTGCTTTCACTAAAATTTTTGACATATCGGAGCCATGAGCACCTGCATTCATATACACTGCTCCGCCAATTGAACCAGGAATTCCACTTGCAAACTCTAATCCGGATAACCCCTTTTTACTAATAATCGTAGCTAGTCTAATAACTGAATAACCTCCCCCAACAGTGAGGGTTTCCTCATCCAGTTCAAAGTTATCCATTCCGACTCCCAACTTAATTACGACGCCTTCAATTCCTTTGTCGGCAACAAGTAAATTGGAACCTCTACCAATTACCGTCCACTTTGCATCATGTTTTTTAATAATTTCCATCGCTTTACACAAGCTATCAGTACTATTTGGTTCTATAAATATATCGGCAGGACCACCAATTTTTATAGTTGTATGTTTAGCTAAAGGTTCATTTTCTAAAACCTTTCCAATTTTAGCTTCTGTTAATTCATCAAATATAGCTTTCATACTTTACCTCCCTAATCTTGTTGACTTGCGGAATGACCGACTCGTTTTTTATTTAGAAATTTTAGTTAACACATTATAAAGCCTGCTTGCAGCATCTGGAATACCTAAATCCTTTGATGCTTTCTTCATTTTATTTAGTTTAGATTCATTTAATAAAAGATCATCAATTTGAGACAATAACTTTTGACTATTAAGATCAACTTCCTTGATCATAATAGCAGCATCATGATCACTTAACGACCTTGCATTTACCTCCTGGTGGTTTGCAGTTACATAAGGACTTGGAATAAGAATACTAGGCAAGCCCAATGCCGTAATTTCAGCTAATGATGTTGCTCCAGCTCTAGAGACAATTAAGTCAACTGATGCCAATACTTCAGGCATATTATGAATAAATGGTTTTATGATGACATGTGCTGATTGATTTAATGTTTTCACTTCCTCAATCACCTTATCATAATGAACTTCTCCTGTTACATATACTACCTGATACGGCTTACCATCTAAAGATGGGATCATTTGTAATACAGCTTCATTTATTGCTTTTGCTCCACGGCTACCGCCGAAAATTAAGACTGTTTTTTTGTTTTTGTCAAGCCCAAGCGATTCGCGACCTTTGGCAGCATTTTGTCCTAACACTTCAGATGCACGTGGATTCCCAGTTAAAACTACTTTTTCTTCTGGAAAGTGTTTTCTTGCCTCTTCAAAACAAATGGCAACCTTGTCAACATATCTAGATAAAAATTTATTTGTAATACCGGGTAAACTATTTTGTTCATGAATCACAGTCGGGATCTTCATTTTTGATGCAGCATATACAACAGGTCCACATACATAACCTCCTGTGCCTATCACTACATCTGCTTTAAACTCTTTTAAATAACGCTTGCTACGTGAAACAGCTTTTACAAAACGAGTAACTGTTTTCACATTTTCAAATGAGAGCTTTCTTTTAAAACCTGAAATTTCTACAGATTTAAACGGAATGCCGGCTCGTTTTACGATATTATGCTCTAAGCCATTTTCGGTACCAATATATAAGAATTCAACATCAGAATGATGTTTTTTTATTTCATTAATTAATGCTAGTGCTGGATAGATATGTCCACCAGTTCCTCCACCACTTACTACAACTCTCATATTCTTTCCCCCAATAATATTTAATTTAAACATAGGTCGGGTATTTTTAAACCTATAAATAAAACTACTATGTAAATGTAATAAGGCTGACCATTAAGGACTGCCAGAGATTAAAAAGAAACCTCATGATCTGTCACTTACCTAGCGTCAGCCTCAATACCTTTTATTTTATATGATAAACAACCTATGTTAAAACATCTTTTACACTAATACTTTGAATATCTGCTAACATTTAATAAAACACCTATTGCCATTAACATTAATGTGAGAGATGACCCTCCGTAACTTAAAAATGGAAGGGTAATTCCTGTAACAGGCATTAAACCAGTTACAACCCCAATATTGATCATCACCTGTATCGCAACCATCGTTATGATACCAATGGCTAAAAAGCTGCCATATAAATCAGGAGCTCCAAGTGCAATTCTTACTCCCCTCCAGAGAAGCAAGCCAAATAACAAAATGACTAAAGATCCTCCAATAAAGCCTAGCTCTTCTGCTAATATCGCAAAAATAAAATCAGTTTGCGGCTCTGGTAGATAAAAGAACTTTTGTCGACTTTGTCCCAATCCTTGACCAAACAGTCCTCCTGGCCCAATAGCATAAAGAGATTGAATAATTTGAAAACCGCTGCCTAGTGGATCCTCCCATGGGTCTAAAAATGAGGTAATCCTTTTGATTCTGTAAGGTGCTGATAATACTAGTGCAACAAATCCAGCAATTCCAAGAAGGCCCAGCCATACAAAATGAACGACTCTTGCACCTGATACAAAGATCATCACTATACATGTGCCTACCATAACTGTACCCGTTCCTAAGTCAGGTTGAAGCATTATAATACCAAAAGCGGTAAAAACAAGGCCTAACGAAGGCAATAATCCTTTTTTAAACGATGTAATTTTTTTTTGATTTTCAGATAGGAATTTTGCTAAAAAAGCAATCATGGCCAATTTCATAAACTCTGAAGGCTGTATTGAAAATGCACCAACACCAATCCAACTACGAGACCCGTTCCTTTCCATTCCAATTCCCGGAATTAACACAGCAATTAAAAGAAAAAAACAGATAATAATAAGCATTTTTGCCCATGTTCTCCATGTCCAATAATCGACGTTCATCAAAAAAAACATCGCGATGACACCAACTCCAGCAAATAACAGCTGACGTTTAGCAAAAAAGAACGAATCATCAAATTTATACGTAGCCCATACAGCACTTGCACTATATACCATAATAAGGCCAATCGTTAAGAGTAGTAAAGTAAGGATAACTAAGATAAAATCTGGAGCAGACCTTTTCGCTGTCAACGCCCAACACCCCTGTATCAGTTTATTAAGGGCTGTATGGCACCATAGACAATTGCACAACCTGTGCTAAAAACCATGGCATTATAAACAGAATTCAACACGCATGCCTAACAAATGTTTAATATGTCCACATCAGAAGTATGGTTGATTCATTCGTACAAGCCCTTATTTAAGCTTATGCACGGCTTGAATAAAAATGTCTCCTCTTTCCTCAAAAGTTTTATACTGATCCCAACTAGCACATGCAGGGGATAACAATATAACATCATCTTTTTCAGAAACATCAAACGCCGTAGATACTGCTTTTTCTACATTATCGACACGTTTAATATGTTCTATTCCACTTTCTTTTGCAATTCTCTCTAGTTTTGGAGCCGTTTCACCAAAAAGCATCATTGCTTTTACATTTTTCAAAAATGGTTTCAATTCATCAAACTCATTTCCTCGATCAAGCCCGCCTGCCAGCAAAATTGTAGGTGATGAAAAAGCTTGAAGTGCCTTGCTTGTAGCAAGGATATTTGTAGCCTTTGAGTCATTATAAAAGCGGCGACCATTGACAGAATCTACATACTGAAGTCGATGTTTTACTCCTTGAAAGGTTGTTAACACCTTGTATATTGACTTATTTGACACGCCTCTTAATTTGACAGCTGCTATCGCTGCAAGAATATTCTCTACATTATGCTCTCCTGGTAATACGATATCTTGCAACTTGATGATTTTTTCACCCTTATACCAAATGAATTCATCTTGAATGTATACTCCATTTTCAGAGATCATTGATGTTGAAAAGTATATTTTTTGTGCATTAGATTTTTCTGAGAGAAAACAGACTTCTTTGTCATTTCTATTTATTATCGAAACATCCTCAGATGTTTGATTTTCATAAATTTTCCCTTTTGCACGTACATATTCATCTTTCGTTCCATGGTAATCTAAGTGTGCGTCAAAGATATTAAGAATCATGGCAATTGCAGGTTTAAATTCAATGGTTCCGAGCAATTGAAATGATGATAACTCCATGACAATGACATTTTCACTCGTTGCCCTTTGTGCTACTTCACAGGCAACAGTACCAATATTTCCAGCAATTAATGGCTGTTTGTGGTCCTCTTTCAGCATTTCATAAATGAGCGTTGTTGTCGTCGTCTTTCCATTCGAACCAGTGATTGCAATAATATCTGCTTCTGAAATTTTATAGGCAAGCTCGACCTCTGTTATGATCGGAATAAATTTCTCTTTTGCTCGAACTAGTAAAGGGTTTGAATATGGAATCCCGGGGTTTTTTACAATCAAATCAACCGGATACTCATCTATTAACGATAATGGATGTCCACCACCGACTACATCTATCCCCAGAGCTTTTAATTCTTTTACGATTACATCTTCTTCTGTTGCTTTTACATCATTAACCGTTACATTTGCCCCAAGCCGATGTAATAATTTAGCGGCCGCTAAGCCGCTTTTTGCTAAACCGATAACTAACACATTTTTATGTAAATAATCCTTCACATTTTTCAATTACAACCACACCTCAACATAAATTCCAAGTACTGCAAATAAAAGACCTACCGTCCAAAACGTTACAACAACTCTCCATTCTGACCATCCCACTAGTTCATAATGGTGATGAAGAGGACTCATTTTAAATACTCTTTTTCCTGTTGTTTTAAATGAGATAACTTGAATAATAACTGATAGTGTTTCGATAACAAAAACTCCACCAATTAGTACAAGTAAAATCTCAAGTTTAGTTAGGATTGCAATTGTTACAATCGCCCCACCTAATGCTAGAGAGCCTGTATCTCCCATAAATACTTTTGCAGGATGTGCATTAAAGACTAAGAATCCTAGAACTGCTCCTACAACAGCTACTGAGAATATTGCAACATCATATTGTGATTGATTCCAAGCTAGTACGGCAAAAGCACCAAAGGCTATGGCAGCTGTACCTGATAATAGGCCGTCTAATCCATCTGTTAAGTTAACAGCATTGGAACCCCCTACTAACATAAACACAACTAAAATCACATATCCCCAACCTAAATCAAATGTAAAGGCTGTGCCAGGTATGGAGATTTCTGTTGAAAAACCATATTGGGTGAAAACTAAATAGAAAATGACCGCAATGATCACTTGGCCAAGCAACTTCTGTCTTGATGTTAAACCAAGATTTCGTTTCATGACAACCTTAATAAAATCGTCTAGAAAGCCTAGTAAACCATATCCAAACGTCACGAATAATAGTAAGTACATTTCAACACTTAGTTGAGAAAATTTCCCTGTCATTACAATCGTTGTAATGATGATTGAAATAATAATCATTACGCCTCCCATAGTAGGAGTTCCAGATTTTTTCTGATGTGATTTTGGTCCTTCTTCTCTTATACTCTGACCAAACTTCAATCTTCTTAAAAACGGAATAATGATGGGGGATAGCAATACACTTATTAAGAATCCCATAACAATTGTAATTAAGATCACCTGTTCTAACATGCGTACACCTCCCCATGGAAAACTGATTCCTTATTATATACAAGCTTATCTTTTACGACAATATCATATGAGGTATTTTTTTGATTATGTTTTTCTAAACGGATTTTTTTCATCATCTTATCAACTTCTCTTTCTACCTTTGTTACCTATTCTTATGAAAGGTCTTAATTTTTCACAACTAAATTCGATTTTTTATCATTTTTAGAGCAATTTCTCTATCATCAAAATCAATAATCTCTGTTCCTATTTGTTGATACGTTTCATGACCTTTTCCAGCAATGAGAATAACATCACCTTTTCGGGCGTTTTTGATTGCATGGAAAATAGCTTCTTCTCTATTCACAATTGATGTATAATGGCGGCCTTCTACTCCTTTTTCCATGTCCTGCAAGATCGTTTTTGGATCTTCACTTCTTGGGTTATCTGAGGTAAAGATCGGTTCATCACTATTTTCTACAGCAATTTTAGCCATAAGAGGTCTCTTCGTTTTATCTCGATCCCCACCACAGCCAATGATACAAAAAACATTACCCTCTGCGAATTGCTTAATAGTATGAAGGACATTTTCAAGACTATCTGGTGTATGGGCATAATCCACTATTACGGTATAATCCTGACCTCCATCAACTAATTCAAAGCGACCTCTTACACCTTCCAATGATTCGATAGCATTCACAATTGTATCTAATGGAATTGATGAGCAGAGTGTAGCAGCAACAGCAGCTAAAACATTATAGACGCTGAACTTTCCAACCATTTGAATCGTGACTAACTTTGTTCCAACTGGGGTAATAAGCTGGAATGTAGTCCCCTTTGACGTCATTTTTATTTCCTTCGCCATAATATCTGCGTTACGATCAATTCCGTAAGTGACAATTTTAGCGGATGTCATTTTTTTATATTCTTCTGATGCTTCTTCATCTTCATTTAATACCGCATATTTCATACGATCATGATCAAATCGATTTCCAAGTTGCGCAAACAATAGACCCTTGGCATATTTATAGGCCTCCATTGTTTTATGATAATCTAAATGATCTTGTGTTAGATTCGTAAATACAGCTACATTAAAGTCACAACCATGGATTCTCCCAAGATGTAAGGCATGAGATGAAACCTCCATTACTGCATGCGTAACATCAGCATCCTTCATTTCTCTAAATGTCTTTTGAAGTGTCAAACTCTCTGGAGTTGTGTTTTTTACCTCTTTTTGTTGATCTCCAATTTTCATATACATGGTTCCAATCAGGCCTGTTTTTTTGTTCGCCTCATTTAGAATCTTTTCAATGATATGTGTAGTTGTTGTTTTACCATTTGTTCCTGTTACCCCGATAAGGTGCATCGAATGTGTAGGTTGGCCATAAAAAATATCAGCAAGTACAGCCATAGCACGTTTCGTGTCCTTTACAAGAATAACAGGAACCTTAACATCCAGCTCTCTTTCTGCAAGAATTGCCACAGCACCACTTTCAACTGCTTTTTGAGCAAAATCATGACCATCAACTGTATAGCCTTTTATACAAATAAACAAACTACCAGACTTAACTTCCCTAGAATCCATTTCAATAGAACTGATAGTTGGATTTGCTTCTGATATTGATAAATCATCATGCAAATATGTTAGTAATTCATTTAATTTCATATAATATTCCTACTTTCATTACTGGTTTTTAACTGCCTAAGTTTTAGACAATGTCAAACCATACTTTCATCAGTTATGTATTTTTTCTCCGTACTTATTTTATCTTACTTATGTAAAAAGAGCTATCTTTCCTTGCATTTTCTTAAGAAAAAGATGAAGAAATTTATTTTATGCTGTTATATTGTCAAGATGCTTTGACAAACCAACAAAAAGAAAGCGTGCCTATGCAATTTTTTTGCAAAAGGCAAGCTTTCTTCGTTTATTGGCTTTGTTTCATTTCCTTTTCCTCACCTAAATATACTCTAAGTGTGGACCCTTCCTTCACTTTTACACCTTTATTTGGGGATTGTTGCACAACAACATCTCCTTCACCAGATACATCAAGCTTCAAATTCACAAATTGTTCAGCCAGTTCTTGTTTTGATAGCCCTATAATATTCGGTACTTCGACAAGTTTTGTGTCGAGCCATTTATATTCTTTTTCAATTTGACCTTCTCTAGGCTTTACACCTATCTCAGGTAAAACATCTCTCATAATATTACCAACGATAGGTGCAGCTACCGTTCCACCAAATTGTATGGTATCTTTTGGATTGTCAACTGCGACATACACGACAATTTGCGGATCATCTGCAGGTGCAAATCCAATAAAAGAAACGATATGATTGTTTTCCATGTAACGACCATCTTTTACTTTTTGAGCAGTACCAGTTTTACCTCCAACGCGGTACCCATCAACAAATGCATTTCTACCAGATCCAAGTGCTACAACACTTTCAAGCGCATAACGAATTTCTTTTGATGTCTCTTCTGAAATAACCTTTCTTTTTGCTTCAGGTGTATTTCTTCTTATCACTTCATTTGTAACAGGATCTACCCATTCTTTCGCAATATATGGAGTATAAAGAACTCCTCCATTTATCGCAGCTGACACAGCTGCAACCTGTTGAATCGGAGTAACCGAAACCCCTTGGCCAAATGCAGTTGTCGCTAGTTCAACAGGACCAACCTGTTCAGGCTTAAACATAATACCTGTCCCTTCACCTTGTAAGTCAATTCCTGTTTTTTGCCCAAACCCAAAGTCCTTAATATACTTAAAGAGTGTTTCTTCACCTAACCTTTGTCCAAGCTCTACAAAACCCGGGTTACAGGAGTTTTGGACAACCTCTAAAAACGTTTGATGTCCATGTCCTCCTCTTTTCCAACACCTTAGTCTTGCACCATCAACTTCGACAGACCCAGAATCATTGAATTCGTCCTTCTTTAAATCTACTTTTCCTTCTTCTAAAGCTGCGGCTAATGTAATAATTTTAAATGTAGATCCTGGCTCATACGTACTCCAAACCGGCAAATTTCGGTTATAGATCATTGGATCTACTTCTTTAAAGTTAGCAGGATCAAAATCAGGTCTACTGGACATAGCCAAGATTTCCCCATTATTAGGATTCATAGCAATTGCTATAATGCCATCCGGATTGTAGGTAGCCTGGGCATTATCCAATTCTCTCTCCAGAATCGTTTGTACCCTTGAATCAATCGTTAACTTTAAATTATTCCCATCAACAGGTGCTGTATAATCGTCAGCTTCATCTGGCATCCTTTTTCCTTTGGCATCAGAGTAAAATTTCACATATCCCTTTTGCCCTTTTAACTGTTCATCATAATAAGCTTCAAGACCTAATAGCCCTTGGTTATCTATACCAGCAAAACCTAACACATGGGACAGGTAGCTTCCATAAGGGTAATATCTCACAGAATCTTCGGCTATATAGACTCCTTTAATGTTTAAATCCCTTACTTCATTTGCTTTTTCATGTGAAATTTTTCTACCCTCAGGATTGATCCTCTCGATTGATACCTTCTTCGTAATATGGTTATACGCTTTTTCCTCAGACATATTTAATACCGCTGCTAATTGTTTTGCAGCTTCTGCCGGATTCTCAATCTGCCTTGGTACAACATAAATCGTTGGTGCACTCATATTTGTCGCGAGCTTCACACCGTTACGATCTAGGATTTCCCCACGTTCAGGCTCAAAAGGAATATTTCTGCTCCATAAATCCTTTGCACCTGAAGTCAGTGTATTACCAAGAAAGAATTGAACATATCCTAGACGTATATCAATCACTAAGAAAATGAGAAAACCGAAAAGTAACGTCAAAGCAAGACGTTTTCGAACGGTCACATTAGATACCCGCATATCCTTTATTCCTCCTTGTCTAGGCTCGTTCACATATATATGCTTGTACTAAGAAAGGTAGAACAGAAAACGAGTAGCCAGAGATACATCCACCTATTTGATCTTTAACATTGACTCTTACTTCTTCATTTTTAATTGACCTATTTAGGGTTTATAGTAGACAAAAAAAGGCCAAATACATGCCAATATAGCAATTCTATCTACTAGAATTCATCTATATCAGAATCTATTTGAGCCCTATCCTACTTATTTTTCGTTATTCAGTTGCTTCACTGTTTTTTTCTTTTTTTACTTCATTAGAACTAAGTGTTACCGTTAGGACGTCTCCTTTTTTCAAGATGGTATCCTTCTTAATACTTTGTTTTGTGACATACCCAGAACCTTCTGCTTTTATTGATAAACCTAATAAATTTCCTAGCTTCATCACATCACGTTTAGACCAGCCCGTTAAGTCAGGTATTTTCGCATTTTCAGAGGTTTGAATGAATATTTTTTCATTTGTCATCATCTCTGATCCAGCAGCTGGATATTGGGAGATTACTTCTTTTCCAGTACCAAGTGCAATTGGTTCTAAGCCTAACTCTTTCAAACGATTTATCGCATCAGCGGGAGCTAAATCCACCATTTCAGGAAGTTTAATCCCATTTGAAGTTGTCTTAGACTGGTTATTTGATTTAACCTCTTCAGTTGGTTCTATTTGCAAGTATTGTAAACTATTTTTCATGACAGTATTAAAGATCATGGATACAGGTACTGATCCTGCTTTACCTTTTAAATCAGGCTGTTGAACCGCGACATAGACAACAAGCTCAGGATCCTCCTTAGGCGCCATTCCTAAGAAAGAAAAGATATAATTATCATGCCCAGTTAAATAACCTTTTCCATTTGGATTTGGAATTTGAGCTGTTCCTGTTTTCCCTGCTACTTCATATCCGTCAATTTTATACGGTTTACCAGTACCTCCCTCTGCACTTACAACTGTTTCTAAAATATCGAGGGTTTCCTTAGCTGTTTTTTCAGATATTGGCTGAGAAACAACCTTTGGACTGTTTTCTTTTACTATTTCATCTGTATCTTGATCAACTATTTTTTCAATAACATATGGCTTCATCATTTTTCCGTTATTTCCAATTGCAGTTGCTGCTTGAACTAGTTGAATCGGTGTAATAGCTGAAGCTTGGCCGAATGCTGTAGATACTTTATCAATTTCATAATTGTAGTTAATTTTGCTTTCCGCTTCGTTCGGTAAATCAATCCCCGTTTTTTTCGTAAATCCAAACTTATCTAAATATTGATATAATCTATCTGTTCCTAGCAATTCCTTCGCTAAAATGGAGAATCCAACATTTGATGATTTTTGAACACCTTCATCAAAAGTGATAGGACCCCAGCCTCCACGTTTATGGTCACGAATAACAGAAGGACCAACAGCATATGAACCAGATTGAAAGGTTGCATTTCCATTATATACTCCTTCTTCAATAGCAGATGCTAGCGTAAAGATTTTCATTGTCGATCCCGGTTCAAAAGGATATGAAATTACATCATTATAATATGAGGTAATGTCCCTTTTATTAGGATCGAAGCTAGGACGCTGAGCCATCGCAAGAATCTTTCCTGTCTTAGGGTCTGCCACGACAGCGATTATTTTTTCCGGTGAATATTCCTCTACAACTTGATTCATAGAATCTTCTAAAAAAGTTTGTATTTTTTGATCAATTGTTAAATAGACATTATTCCCATTCTTTGGAGCAACAATTTTATCATTACTATTCGGAAGCTTCCAATTATAGTGATCTTTTTCAAATTTTATATACCCATCTTTTTCGTGAAGATATTTTTCTAATGTTTTTTCAAGTCCCATCATTCCAACTGTTTCTCCTGTGTCCTCTTTGGTTTGAGCATATCCAATTAGGTGAGAAGCAAATAATCCATTTGGGTAAAAACGTTGTGTATCACGAATAAAAGTAATTCCCGGGAGCTCTAATTCTTCAATCTTTTCTTTCAATGTGTGGCTAATATCACGACCAGCTGTACCAAATTCAACCTGATACAAATCTTTCGAGAGAATTTTTTTGACTTCGTTTACTTCCAAATTAATCAATGGTGCAATTTTTTCAGCCGTTTCTTCTACATCAACAACATGTTGAGGGTTATCAGGATCAGTTGTAATTTTATCATCCAAAATGGCAACGAGTTTATAGGATGACTTATCTTCAGCAATTACTTCACCTTTTCGATCTAAGATTGAACCTCTTTTCGCTTCAATTGTTCGTTGACTTTCATACAGCTCTTCTGCTCTAGCAGCTAGGGCTTGTCCATGAACTGATCCAGTTGATTGAATATAAAAGAAACGAATAAAAATAGTGAAAAATAGCACACCAAATAGTAACGCTAAAAATGCAGCGCCTCTATTCATGTTCTTGTTTTTCTGTGTCAATTTCATACTAAACCTCCTATGGTGTATCATACCACCTTGGAATATGATTTGGGTAGGATAGAATGAAGAGGATGACTTTAGAGTCATCCTCTTGGTTTATATCACTATTAATTTTGTACACTCTTTACGTTATTTTGGTCTAATGTCAACCCAAGCTCTTTTGCCTTTTCCCATATACGGTCATATGTACTTAATTCCTCTACCTGAACATGGAGGTCACTGTTTAACTTTGTTTGTTTCTCAATCTGAGCTTCAATTTCTTGTATTTCAATATTTGCTTGATAAACAGAATACGAATTCGACACAATCGCAATTGCTCCAATAACAAATAAAGAAACAAACACTAAAATGAGAAATTTCTCTCCTGGTGTAATAGTGGCTCTTCTTTTAACAATTATTGGTTCCTGTTTTGGTATGTGTTGGATCTGTTCTTGACGTTGTTGCTCTAATTTCATTGCTAAATTACTCATTTTTTGCAACCTCCTTTGTTTTTAAGTACCAACTTTTTTATATTTTTTCAGCAATACGTAGCTTTGCTGATCTTGCTCGATTGTTTTCTTCTAGCTCCTGCTCACTTGGCAATATAGGCTTTCTCGTAATAAGCTTTACCTTAGGTTCATACCCTTCTGGTATAAAAGGCATATTCCTAGGAAGTTCAGGTGGTGTAGCAGCTTCTTTAAAGGCGGTTTTACAAATTCGATCCTCAAGGGAATGAAAAGTAATAACACTCACTCTTCCTTGCGGCTTTAACAACTCAATGGATTGAGCTATCGCCTCTTCAAAAACTTTTAATTCGTCATTAACAGCAATTCTTATGGCTTGAAAAATCCTTTTTGCAGGATGTCCACCCTTTCTTCTAGCTGGCGCAGGAATTGCTTCTTTAATAATGTCCACCAATTCCCCTGTCGTACGAATCGGCTGTACCTCTCTTTGAGACTCAATCTTTCTGGCAATTTGTTTTGAGAATTTCTCTTCTCCATACCGGAAAAAGATTTTCACTAATTCCTCGTATGACCAGCTGTTAACAACCTCATAAGCTGATATATCTGATTGCTGATCCATTCTCATATCTAAAGGTGCATCATGATGGTAGCTAAATCCACGCTCAGGAGTATCCAGCTGAGGTGATGAAACTCCAAGATCAAATAAAATTCCATCAACCTTGTCAACTCCTAATTCCGCCAATTTTTCTGTTAAATACCGAAAGTTGCTTTTGATAAACGTTACTTGACCTTCATATTCTGAAAGCTTTTCCTTTGCATTTTTAAGTGCTACATCATCTTGATCAAATGCATATAGATGACCCTTTTGTGATAGCTTTGAGAGAAGGTAACTACTATGGCCCGCTCCCCCTAGAGTACAATCAACATAAACGCCATCTTCTTTAATATTTAAGCCATCTACAGTTTCTTTCAATAACACAGTTGTATGTTTAAACATAAGTTGTACCACCTCATCAAATCAGTTTCCTACTTTAGAAACCAAAACATAGGGTTGTTAACGATCCCTATTCTTGGCTTACCTTTAGCTTGTCCATTTTATGATTTGTTTTATTGCTAAAGTGAAGATTAGAGATCAAAGTCAATCATATTTTCCGCAATTTCCTCAAAAGAATCTTCCTGTTCAGCAACATAGTTTTCCCAAATGGACTTACTCCATAACTCAATCCGATTTGAAACGCCGATAACAACACATTCTTTCTCTAGTTTTGCATATTGCAGTAATGGTGTGGCGATATTAACACGACCTTGTTTATCAATTTCACATTCAGTCGCACCTGAAAAGAAAAAACGAGTAAATGCACGAGCATCTTTTTTCGTCAATGGGAGTGCTTTTAGCTTTTCTTCAATTACTTTCCATTCACTCATTGGATAAACAAATAAACACTGATCCAAGCCTCTAGTGATCACAAATGAATCTCCAAGGCCCTCCCTAAACTTTGAAGGGACGATCATTCTGCCTTTTATATCAATGGTGTGATGGTATTCTCCCATAAACATGCTCGATGTCCCCACTTTCTCTCCCTAACTCACCACTTCCCCCCACTTATCTCCACTTCTATTCTACATTTCTTTCCACAAAAAAAAAACCCTGTATTCACAGGATTTTCAAAAAACTTTTATTTAAATTTTGACAATTTTATGTTTTCCATTAAAAGAATATGACAAGTTTAGCAATTCTCCAACAAATTCCGGGCCAAACTTGTTTAAATAGTAATATATATTCCAAACTCTTTCTTGTGGATGCAAGCCTGGCATTAACTCTAATTCAATCGATTGAAACTTTGATAGTAAAACTTCGTGCTGTTGTCTTTTTCTTTTTTCAACTGTTTTAGAAAAGAAATCTAGATGACCTTTAATAAATTCCCCGTTCTTTTTTAACAACGGCTTTAAGCTAGGATCAATTTTAAGGGCTTCCTCAATTAATGATGCATGAATCTCTGAGATATCATTTTTCGCTTTTTCAATGAGAGGATTCATGTCTATTGGTGTTTCTTTTTGAAGGAACCGCTCAATTGCTTTCTCTACGCCCTCATATAATACTTCTTCTATACTAACTCCTGTTTCTTCAATATTTCTTTCAATTGCTCTTTCCACAAAAGTTATTTGTAGTCTTGGCAATACAGGCGGCATTTTCATTTCAAATAGGGAAAACACCTTTTTTAATTCTGCCCAGTACGTTACTTCCCCTGGCCCAGCAATAAACGCTAATGTTGGAAATAAATACTCTTGCATGATGGGTCTTGTTACGACATTGTTACTAAACTTCTCAGGAGATGTTTCAATTAAGTCGATTAACTCAGCTTTTGAAAGCGATAAACCTATGTCTGATATATGAAACTCATCGTTTGCTCGTCTTTCCAATAAAAATCGTTCACCATTATGGTGATAAAAGAAATTCGCACTTTTATCAGCCATTTCAATTATTGGGCGATATTGATGATCCTTCATTTCTAGTTGTTGTGATTGTACAGCATGAAAAATCTCCTCATTACGATCAACGATTGATCGAAAACAAGCCTTCTCTAACGATTTTAATTGGGGGTCTCCAGAATTAATGAGCACAAGTCCTGTTTGACCAAATAGTGTTAGGATGAGCTTTTCAAAAAAATCAACATACGTATTCGACTGTTCAATACATTCTTTCATACTACTGATTAAGTTATTGGAGTAATCTGTTTCTCCATAAGCTTCAAAAACCTGCTCTACCCATTCGATTGTTTTTTGTCGATTTATTGGCAGTTCAGCAACAGATTGTTTCTTTAAAGGATAATCTTTTATAGCTAATTTTTTTGCTATTTTATTTTTCTTAATAAAAACATGATTAATTTCTGCAAAATCATGATCTTCACCTGCTATCCAGAATACAGGAATAACTGGCACACCTAATTGATTTTCTTCATCTTTTGCAAGTTTTATAATCGAAATAATTTTATGTATTGTATATAAAGGACCTGTTAATAAGCCAGCTTGCTGACCGCCAATCACAACTAAACTGTTTGGATCCTTTAGTCTTTCAATATTTTCTAGAGTTTTCTCATTTTGATTTAAACATCGGTTTGTGTAATCCCTTAAGTATGCTGACAACTCTTCACGCTGAAAAGAGCGATTTTTCAATTCCGCTGCTCTGCTTTGATATACTTCAGGAGAGTGAACATTATAATCGAAAAATAGTTCGTTGTTTAAGGTTTGATCATTCAAGTCATTTACTAATTGGTTAGAAGAGCGCAGGGAGAGTTCAACAATCTCCATATAAAACT
Source organism: Metabacillus sp. RB-C-LZQ-3-1 (assembly GCF_058315175.1). Classification (NCBI taxonomy): domain Bacteria; kingdom Bacillati; phylum Bacillota; class Bacilli; order Caryophanales; family Bacillaceae; genus Metabacillus; species Metabacillus sp. RB-C-LZQ-3-1. The sequence continues at coordinate 108,577 of NZ_JBZFLI010000013.1, forward strand.
TCCTTTCTCGATTAAAATCTTATGTTGGCTCAATTCGAGTACTTTAACACTTTTCATTTCCTTATGCATTATAAAGGAAAGATGTTTTTTATGACCCCAGATGTAAAGCCAATGACGGTTAATACAATATAGCTTGTAACAAAAAGTAAAAATGTTAGTCTCCATGTTTTTCTTGTGATCTTTTTTATGGAAAGACTTTTGGATTTTCTGTACTCAACAAAATAGACAAACAATAATAAACAACCTATAACTAGTAAAATGAAAAGTAAAAATGATTGTTTAAAAATAGTAATAAAATGGAAGTGTACTGAGATAATAAAAAAAATGGTTGAAAAATCAATTGTTAAAACTAATGACTTTCTTTTGTTATCACTGAAAATACGTATGATAATATACAGCAAAAACAAACTGATGATTGGTAAAGTAATTAAAATTGAAATAATCCAGTTTAAGAAACCACCCATATGCACACCCCTCTAATTACCTTCAATCCCTTTAATCGCATGATATAGAAATGATACATTAGGGATGTTCTTTTCATTAGCATTCAAAATTAGATACCCTAAAATCGAATCAATTTCTGTTGGCCTTCCCTGTTGAATATCCCGAAACATGGAAGATTCATTTTCAGCCGTTTTCGAACAAATATTGCTCACATGGTCCCAAAGCTCTTCTTTTCCCTCCATCCCAAGAATTGATATGACTTCTTCGAAAAGGTCATAGAATAACTTTTTATAATATATATTTGTCATTAAATCTCCATTTTTGACCCGTAAAACAGCTGTTAACGGATTAATAGTAGCATTTACAATCAATTTCCTTTTTAACATCGCCTCCCAATCAGTCAAGAATTCGATTGGAAAATGATGTGGTTGACTGTTTACCAATTCACCTATATCACATTTAAGCCCTTCATGATTTTGATAAAGAGCAAGCTTTGTCGTACCCTCTCCTGTATGATGAACAATATGGTCTTCTACCTTTAATGCTCCATGCTCTGCAATCCCTACTACAACATGATGATGTAACAAGGAAGCTAAGCGACGAATATGTCCCATGCCATTTTGCAGAAAAACGATGGTTCTAGGACTAAGTGTTTTTAGTTCGTTTATGATTGAATCCAAATGATATTGTTTTACGGTTATAATCAGTAAAGACTCCGTATACGTTTTTATTGCTGTTGCTTGAACAATCGCAGTATCTTGAAAATCCCCTTTAACTATCCGTATTCCTAAGCTATTAATTTGGTCAGCTTGTTCCTGCCGGTTTGTATACAACGTTACTTTATGCTGTTTCGAAAGATAGTACGCATAAAGAAGACCTAATGATCCTGCACCCACTATTCCAATTTCCATAAATGTCACCCACTATTACTTAAACAATCTTCCAGGCTTTCGTGCATATTGTTAATTAATCGTTTTAAACATTAATCAGCACAATCATATCAAAAATAACAACATGAATACTAGAATTTTGCCTATATTATCTAATAAAAATCAATTACGTTACTTCATTGTCTTTTTAAACTGTAAGCGTTTATTCTTTTGCGTACCATAGACTTCTCTCTCCATGATATAATGAATTTATTAATTACTTTCATCTATTTTACATGATCTTTATTTTTAGATTATGGCACCAAGGGGGAAAAACTATGTTAAAAGTTGAAAGATTATTAGTCAATTATAAGACCTTAGAGGAATTTAAAAAGTTTAAAGAATATGGAATACAGGAACTTTCAATGCTTGAAGATCTTCAATCAAACATGATTGAAAATGACAGCGACTCTCCGTTTTATGGTATTTACTATGGTGATAAGCTTGTAGCTAGGATGAGCCTTTATCGAATTGACAAAAAATTTGATCATTATTTTCAACCCAAGCAAGATTACCTTGAACTTTGGAAACTGGAGGTTCTACCTAATTATCAAGGAAAAGGCTATGGAAGTGCTCTTGTAGATTTTGCTAAATCGTATCAACTTCCGATCAAAACAAACCCAAGAATAAAATCAAGTGAGTTTTGGACGAAGATGGGCTTTGAGCCTGTCAAATATGATTTAGACCGGGATAAAGGAGAAAACCCATTAGTTTGGTATCCGGCAGGAACTACTCAGCAGTAAATAAGTAATGAAATAGAATTGTATTCACATACCTCCATGCTTATCTATCGAACTGATAGGATAAAAATACAGCACGGGAAAGATTATAATCTTTCCCGTGCTGTATTTTTATAAGCTTATTTTTCCACTCTTTCTAAATTCCCATTCTTATCCATTTGGAATTTAACCTTTCTGCTTCTTTCATCTTCTTGGAGGATTACCATTTTTCTTGCCCGATCCATGATTTCAATTAGGGCCCGGTAATCCTCTTCAACGATCTGGATATGATTGACAAGAGATTGTTTTTCCTGTTGTAACTCAGCTACTTTTCTTTCTAAACCTTGGATTTTCATTTTCAATTGACTATTTTCTTCTTGGACCACTTGAAGAGAGGGAGCTTCCTCATATTGCTTGAGGAATGAAATAAGCTCTCTAATTGTATTTTTTGAATGTGAACCTACAGATTCTGTAACAGGAACTTCAACAGATACTTCTTTTTTAGATTCTGTTTCATCTTTTGTTTCTTGAGAAGTGCGAGTTCTAAGCTCTTTCCTTTGTTTCTTCGCAAGTTCAATACCAGTTTTATATTGTTTTCGAACATAAGAATTCCATCTAAATCCACATGCTGCAGGTGTTCTTGATAATTTGCGACCTACTTCCTCAAAAGCCGCAAGTTGGGTAGCCCCTTCACGAATATGCCTCAACACAACTTCCGCTAACAATAAGTCTTCATCATGTGTCCATGCATCTTGACGTGTAGTTGTCATGATAATCTCCCTCCATTAATTACTTTTTTCTATACATATGCAGCTAATAGATTAAGTAGACTACATTACACTCTATTATGTAAGAAAATGAGAAGGACATTATCACCCCTTTGAACATACCGTTCTTTTGGCAGCATGCTTATAATGGTAGAAATTTACTTTCAATTTATTTAGTTTCATTTGTTCCTAGAAAGAAATTTTTCCACAGCTAGATGGTGATCGTCAGATGCCCACAATTCAGCACAACTGTTAATTTCAGTCATCATCCGTGAGTAAAGATTTGATCTTATCCATTGATCGACCTTAATTGCTTTGTAAGCTCTTAAAACAGACGAATTTTTAATCAAGGCTTGATCCATGAATTCATAGGCTTTTTGGATAAAAGATTGTTCAGAAACTATTTCAGTGATGAAACCTATTTCTTTTGCTTTGTCAGCTGATATGGTTTTAGCTGAGAATAAGAGAGACATCGCATTGTCATAGGTTAATTTTTCATGTAATATTGTTGCGCCACCCCAGCCAGTTATAATAGATAATCTCCCTTGGATAAAACCGACAGTAATCCCTTGTTTGGCAACCCTAAAATCACATGCAGCCGCAATCTCACAGCCGCCGCCAAAAGCTAATCCATTTAAAAACGCAAACGTTGGAAGCGGAAATGTCATAAGCTGGTATAAGACTTCTCCCATTTTCGATAACATTTCGTATGCTTCATCTCTTGTTTTTATGTTCTTAAAAACCTCAATATCCCCGCCAGAGCAAAAGGCTTTTTCTCCTTCCCCAACTAAAACAATGGCCCTTAATTCTTTATTTGATTGCAAATTATGTAAATTTTCAGTCAATTCTTCCATTATTTCAAAATCAATAGCATTTAACTTTGAAGGTCTACTAAGCTTAAGCTCAATGACACCTTTAATAGGTTCAGTAATGATCACTTTATTCATAAACATAATCCTTTCTTATTTTTGCAAAAAACTTATTGCTATAAAAAAAGCGCAAGAATCAAAGATTCTTACGCTTTTTAAGCTGTTAGAAATGTATTATTTGCTAACAACATCTTTTCCTTTGTATGTTCCACATGCTTTACATACACGGTGAGCAAGTTTGCTTTCACCGCAGTTTGGGCATTCTACCATACCAGGTACTTGTAGTTTAAAATGTGTACGACGTAGTCGTTTTTTCGTTTTAGAAGTTCTTCTAAAAGGTACAGCCATTATTCCCACCTCCTTAAAGAGCATTGCGCATAAAGAAACCGATAAGCACCGGTTCAATTGCTGTTGTTATAAGCTATAGAAAAAAAATTAGCTTTCTTCATTTTCGAAGAACTTAGCTAGTCCAGCCAACCGAGGATCAACTTTATTGTTCTGATCTTCTTCTGAGATCACTTCCCAGTCTTTTCCCGCTTGTGGAGCAGCACCTTCTTCATTTGTTACATCATCACAGAACACCTGCATAGGAATTTCAACAACTATGATCTCTTTAATAATAGGGATTAGATCAATTACATCACCCTCTGGAAGATATAACTCCTCTTCCGTTTCATAGTCTGCTGGTTTTAATAAGAAAGTTTCCGTTGTATCAATTGAAAATGGATACGGAACATCCACTAAAGTTCGAGAACAAGGTAAAACCATTGAACCTGAAATTGATAAGTGGAATGTAACCTTGGTCGAGCTAATATCAGCTCTACCTTTAACATTCACAGGCGAAATGTCTCGAATATCCGGATGGGTTCTGACTAAATCGCTTAGATCAATTTCCTCATCAATCTTTAAACCCTTGCTTTGCAATTGATGTAGCTGACTAATTGTCCATTTCAATACATATCACCTCAAGGCAACAAAGGTAATTATAGCCTTCGCAATAATATTTGTCAATATTTTTTCTTTACAGTGTAAGTATACATGATAATCTAATTATTTCAAAATAAAATCAAGACTTTTCACAAGGTAAATACTTAAAACACACTTCTGATCCATGATGAAACTTTGGATATTTTTCACAATTCCATTAATTAATTTTCATTCTTAGAAAAACATTTTAACAAATGAGATATAATGTTAAAGAATTGGTTAACGTGATAGTAACTAATCTTTAGAACAAATTGTTAAATGTGGTGAGAAAATGAATGTATTAGGAATCGTTGTAGAATATAATCCTTTTCACAATGGCCATTTATTCCATTTAAATGAGTCTAAGAAAGAAACGAATGCTGATATTGTCATAGCCGTCATGAGTGGACATTTCTTACAACGTGGCGAACCGGCAATTGTATCAAAATGGTCGAGAACTGAGATGGCACTTGCATCTGGTGTTGACCTTGTAGTCGAATTGCCTTATGCATTTGCCACCCAAAAGGCTGAAACATTTGCAAATGGGGCTGTTTCTATACTAGATGCCCTTTTCTGTGATTCCCTTTGTTTTGGGAGTGAAACAGGAGACATAGAGCCGTTTTTGATAACAAACGAGCTTTTGACTGAATCGAATCACAAATACGAAGAATTCATTCATCAGTATGTAAAAACAGGGGTCAGTTATCCTAAGGCACTGACTCTAGCATTCCAAAACCTTAGTTTTGGAGAATTTAAAACTTCTCCATTAGATCTTTCATTACCAAACAACATTTTAGGGTTTCATTATGTGAAAGCTATACACGATCAGCATTCAACGATAAAACCAGTGACAATAAAGCGAACATCTGCTGGATACCATGATCTTCATTTCAATTCTTCAACAATTGCCAGTGCAACTAGTATTCGCAAAGCCATTTTTTCAGGTAATCGTGATATAGGTGCCTATGTTCCTAATCACACACACCAACTTCTAAACGACTATGAACAAAAACACCATGCTCTTCATCAATGGGAATGCTATTTTCAATTTTTAAAATATCGAATTTTGACAATGAGCTTAGATGAAATGAACGCAATTTATGAGGCAGAGGAAGGACTTGAAAATAGATTAAAGCAGCATATCCAAAAAGCAACAAGTTTTCATGATTTTATGGAAAGAATTAAAACAAAGAGATATACCTGGACAAGACTTCAAAGATTATGTACTCATATTTTAACAAATACTACAAAAAGTCAAATGGATGGTAATATCACCAAAAAAGCTCCTTATATTAGGCTGTTAGGGATGTCATCTACAGGTCAAGAGTATCTAAGAGAACATAAAAAAAAGGTGAAATTACCAATAATCTCAAAGCTTTCAACCTTTCATCATCCGATATTAGATCTTGATATAAAGGCAGCGAATACATATTATATGATTACACCTGAACCCTATCGGTCTAGCCTGCTCCAAAAAGAATTTGCAACTCCGCCTATTCGGATTAATTAGATTAGAAATATGCAAGAGCTTTGAAGCCTTGGGCAATTAAGTCGATTTGGAATAGTTTCATTTCCAAATTGATCCTAGAGGAGTTACAAAACCGGCATCGCTGGCTGTAGGACTTGCACACCCTGTGCTTCGTGTCTAAACACAAAAACTCAGTACTAAATTTAACTTTCCTTTTAAAAAAAGCTTTCGCTATATCTTTATTGCGAAAGCCTTTTTTTCCAATTTTATGCTTTTTTTGTTTCTAGGTTCTGTAAGTATTCAACAGCTTCATCAAACGTATCAACCGGGATAATCTTCATGTCCGTACCGATCTTTTTCCCTGTTTCAACAGCCTCTTTGTAATTAGATATTGGATTCCCCTTTTCATTTGGTGCAAGAAAAATATCGATTCCCTCTTTGTCAGCCGCAACAATTTTCTGTGAAATACCACCAATCGGACCTACTTCCCCTTCAGCATTTATCGTACCAGTTCCAGCAATCTGATACCCTCTTGTTAAATCCCCTTCTGTTAATTGGTTGTAAATTTCAAGTGACATCATAAGCCCAGCAGATGGGCCGCCTATTTCCTCTGTCTGAAGTTCAATTTTAGGCTCTACATTCATTTGTCGATCAGTTACTAATGAAATGCCAAGCCCTACTTTTTCCGGATGATCTGGAAATGGGGCTAATGTTATTTGAGCTTCATCCTGCTTCCCATCTCTTTCAAACTTTATGTTGACTTGTTCTCCTTGTTTTTTTGTTCCTACATACTCAATAAATTCTTCAGCAGTTTGAAACTCTATAGAATCTACTTTATAAATCCGATCCCCTACCTCTAACACCGATGCAGCAGGCATTTCTTTTATAACACCATCTACATAGATACCATGAAACGTATATTCTACTTTCTTATTTGCCTTTTGATAAGCAACAGAGATAGCTGATTCTTGAGAAACTTCCATCATATGTAATTGTCTGTTCATGTATTCTTTATCAGACTCATCTTCTCTCTTTATTTCTTCTAAAGGGTGAATATAATAAAACTCGTTTAATTTTGCCCACATATATGTTAAAGGATTCGCTCTGCCAAATCGAACAGTAGTTAAGGAAAAACTCCCTTCTTCATCTTCAAATCCATTTTCAACCTTGATAATGGGCTCTAGTTCTGAAGCCATACCAGGTTGCGTAATATAGAATGGAAGTTTTATAAATGACATAATTAGCAAAATGATTGCTAAAACTAAACCAGATCGAAAAATAGTTCTACTCTTCATCAGAGTGATTCTCCTTCCACTTCTCAATTAATTCTTTTATTTTAGGAATATGTTGACTCGCTTCCAATTCTCCAATTTCTATAATTTCCTTAATGTTTGTAAAAGCTCTTGAGCTATATTGCTCAACATGAGGTCGGATCATAACATCAGAAGCAATCTCTCTGTGATGTACAAGCTCATCCTGCATGATATCTAAACTTTGAAGAATCACATCGAAGATTGAAGTAATATCTTCATTTTTCTTAACATGTGATACATCCACTGCAATCACAATATCTGCCCCCATATCTTTCACAACAGACACAGGTACACGGTCTACTACTCCACCATCCACTAATAGTTTACCATCAATTTTTTCCGGAACAAAGATTCCTGGAATAGCGATGCTTGCTCGTACTGCATCTGCAACAGGTCCACTATTAAATATAACCTTTTTTCCATCATATAAATCTGTCGCAACAACTGCAACAGGAATATCTAGCTCTTCAAAGTTTTTTTGATGGGTGAATAATCGAATGAGTTCTTTCACTCGATTCCCTGAGATAAACCCCATCTTTGGAACCGTATAGTCCAGATAATATTTTCGTTTAAAAGCCAAAGCAAATTGGTATAGCCTTTCTAAACTTATCCCAGCAGCATAGAAACTTCCTACTAATGCCCCCATACTGCTACCTGCGATTAGGTCAATAGGAATCCCGTTCTCTTTTAAAACCTTTAAAACTCCTAAATGAGCAAGCCCTCTTGCACCACCCGAACCAAGCGCTAGTCCTATTTTAGGTTCTCGTTCCAAGGAGAATCCCTCCTTACCAATCATCACCGAAATGTCTTTAACAATTCTCACCTTTTTTATCATTATAACTTTTTGTTACGACTATAGTATTCAAGCATTTTCAAACTAATGAATAAACATGTATGAGATTCTTATGGTCTAAATTCTATACCTATTTACGTATATTGAATTAATGAGGATGTACAAGTACTTGAACTCTGTTTTTTTAGTTCTAGATGCTTAAAAGATAGTGCTTAAATTAGGAGGCGTCATATTTTGAGTTTTTCATCAAAACTAAAAACAATGTTCATAGCCATTTTTATTAGCGGTTTAACGATCGCGATTATTCTAAATCCAAAAGAATCACTTGATGCTTCTCTTAGAGGATTAACCATTTGGTGGGAAGTTGTATTTCCATCATTGCTTCCCTTTTTTATTGTATCAGAACTTCTCATCGGATTTGGTGTAGTAAAATTTATCGGTGTTCTATTAGAACCATTAATGAGACCTATATTCTGTGTACCTGGGGTTGGGGGATTTGTATGGGCTATGGGAATGGCTTCAGGAAATCCGGCTGGTGCAAAGCTTACTGCAAGATTAAGACAAGAAAAACAACTAACTTCAATTCAAGCAGAGCGATTAGTATCATTCACAAGTTCTTCAAATCCATTATTTATTTTCGGTGCTGTGGCTGTAGGCTTTTTTGATAAACCCGCACTTGGAATCCTATTGGCTTCTGCACATTATTTAGGTAACCTCTGTGTTGGCCTTTCAATGAGGTTCTATGGAAAATCAGATGAATCATTTGATTCAGAGAAAAAAAGAACTTTCCCTTCGCTTGTACAGGCATTTAAAGAGCTTCATTCGACAAGAATCAAGGAGACACGACCACTAGGAAAAATGCTTGGAGATGCTGTTATTTCTTCTATCCAAACTTTATTGATGATCGGCGGGTTTATCATTCTTTTTTCAGTATTTAATAAAATATTAGCCATCATTCATGTTACCCAATTAATCGGTTTGGTCTTTTCAGGTGCCTTGGCATTATTGCATATCGCTACAGACCTAAGTGTTCCTTTAATTACAGGAATATTTGAAATTACGCTTGGGAATCAACTTGTGAGCGAGTCTGATGCAAATTTACTTGATAAAATCATGATTGCGAGCTTTATTTTAGCATTTGGTGGATTATCAATTCAGGCTCAAGTGGCAAGTATTTTAGCTGATACAGATATTCGTTTTAAACCTTTTTTTATCGCAAGGATTTTACAGGGGATTTATTCATCTTTTATCGCTTTCTTACTATTTAATCCACTATATTTAAACCTACAATCTTATAACACTTACGAAATACCTGTTATGTTAATGAAACATGGGCCAAGCTGGGCTAAAGAATATTGGGAAATGATTGTTCATAATGGTCCACTCGTCACAATTATTTCTCTCCTTCTATATGTAATACTTTACGGAAAAAGAAACGTATTTACGAAAGCAAGTTAAAAAGGTGAGGAATCCCCTCACCTTTATTAGTTAGAAAATTTATTTTTCAACGCTACCTCAACAACTTCTGGGACTAATTCAGAAATGTTCCCTTTGTATTTAGCTACTTCCTTTACAATACTCGAACTTAAGAAGGAATATTGATTATTCGTCATCATAAAAAACGTTTCAATATTTTCATCAAGTACCCGGTTCATAGACGTAATTTGCATCTCATATTCAAAATCCGAAACAGCTCGCAAACCACGTAAGATGGCCTGAGCATTTTTTTCCCGAACATAATCAATCAAAAGTCCCTTGTAAGATTCAACGACAACATTTGGGATGTCTTTTGTTACTTGCCTAATGAGTTCACAACGCTCATCTACTGAAAATAAGGGTTGCTTTGATGAGTTATTTAATACACAAACATATACTTGATCAAAAACCTTTGCTCCCCGTTTAATGATGTCTAGATGTCCATACGTAATTGGATCAAAACTCCCTGGACATACAGCAATGCTGCTCATTCCTTATTCCTCCCCTTTAACTTCTTTATACTTAAAAATTGAAATGGAACTCATCCCATATGTTTCATGCTTTACTTGTGTAAAATGACCAATTTCTCGATCAAGCTTAACATCTGAACCATGTTCAGCTATGATAAAGCCATTTTCATTCATGACATTATTTTCACTCAACACACTGATAAGCGCTTTCAATTTTTGTTGCTTATACGGTGGGTCTAAAAAGATTAATTGAAATCGAATTCCTCTTTTTATAATTGCTTTTAAAGCTCTGTCTGCATCATTCCGATATACTTCGAAGTGATCTGCTTCTATTTGACATATTTCTAAATTTTTATGTATTGTTTGGATTGCCTTAGGTTCGCGATCAACGAACACACATTTTTCTATCCCTCTACTAAGCGCTTCAATTCCTAAGCCACCACTTCCGGCGAATAGATCTAAGGCAATTCCCCCTTCAAAATAAGGACCTACCATATTAAATATAGCTTCCTTCACTTTGTCGGTAGTCGGTCTTGTTGTCACACCTGGTACAGCTTTTAACTGTCGACCTTTATAGTTTCCCGATACAATTCTCATCTGTTTCACCACTACTTCTAAATTTTACTTTACAAAGTTGAGAAATTCCTCTTTCAAGTTTCACTTTATCCTACCATAGCCATTCTATATGATACAATCCTTTCCTTATTTGAAATAAAGGTCTTTCATTTAGTATGTAAACAACTTGCTAAATAATTGTTTCAAAGAAAATTTTCGCATTTATGTATACTGATAGGTGAATTGGTGATAATGAGTATTAACAACATCGATTCGTTGATGTTGTTGCCAACCGCGGAGAAGACTTACGTTTCCCCATAAGTTCTTCCTCCGGTTTCTCCTCTCCCTTTGCCTTCAGCCTTTAGGAAAAAGGTATTGAAGGACCCTGCAGGTCGATATCTGCAGGGTTTTTTTTATTTATAAATTTCATAACAGCTGTATTAAAGCAATTTGCACTGTACTCTTAACTTTTAATCTGGTTCATGCTATATTGTTATTCGATTAACGCAAAAAGTTAAATCAAAAAAATAGGGGGATATGTATGATTCAACGCTTTATTGAACTTGGTGAAGGCTACTCAGATATTTATGAATTAATAGAAATCTCAAAAGCTAATAAGCATAGAGTAACACAGTTACTTGCATTACATACGAAAGTAAAAGAAAAAGAGGTTACCTCACTTGTTGTAATAATGCAGCCAACAGACCCTGGTAAATTTCAAGCTCTTTATATATGCCGTGAAGGGATCCCTAATCCAAAATTTACTGAAAACAAACGTTTCGAGTTATTCAAGGAACTTTCCGGATATTTACAAAAGCAGATTATCGAAATTGATGTGAAGCCTTCATCTATGTTTAATGAAAAGGAACTATATTATCAATATATAATCGGAATTCTTCGATTAAACCATTTGATACCGCCTTTACAGTGAACAGCTAGAGTACAGATAGAAACCAAAAAAAGAGAATGATGTAAGGGATCTATCCTTCATTCATTCTCTTTTACTTTATAGTCCAATCTTATAATCGTATTCTTTTGCTTTATCGACCTTTGATTCAAACTCGAGCTTTAAAAACGGCTTATAGGATGGTTCAACATGTTTAACAAACGAGTACGATGACAGCTTTTGAATCGTTTGCTCTACAACATCCATGTTGCAATACAATACAACATATTTTAATCGCTTTGAGACATAGTGGACATTTCCGAACTTCCTAAGCATTTTTAACTGCTTTAATGTATGAAGCCAAACCACAATACCTTGACGCTTTTCAAACATACTCATTCTCCCTTAATGTTATAAACAAAAAATATAAAAATGGCTAACCATTAAAAGTCTAGCAAATTTTTTCATTTCAAACAATATTTTGACAAAAATAATTAGAAAAACTAAGGTTTGTCGTCAAGTCCAAATGACGAAAACCTTAGTTCGTCTAATCATCCTCCACATATTTTAAATCAGAGGCTTAGATACATTTCCAATAAAAACGAGTATTAGTCACGTTATGATACTTTGCAGCCACAGCTTCCGCCGGAACCACAGCCCCCACCACAGCTTGATTCAAAAAATGGATTTCCCGTTGGGACCTTTATGTGAACAGAAACGGCTTGACCTATTTGAACACTAATTTCATCCAGTAGAGACTGAACTTCATTTTCCGCTTTCTTAAAATTAGCGATTTTTTCATTCAGATCCAATTCTCTCTTAACATCTCGCAACTCTTTAGTAATTTTACGATAATCTGGATGATATTTTCCAAACCTCTGAACATCTTCGTATAAATCCTTAACTTTCGTAAATTCACGAATTAGTTGCTGTGCTTCCTTATCGTTTTTTAATATATGATAACTTTGACGATACTCCTTTACAACTTCTGATTGAAGTACCCAGTTAGCTAGTTGTTCTGCATGATCTACTATTATCGTGCTTTCAAGTGTAGCAAACATAGAGTTTAAACACCTCCGCTATTCATTTTAACACGAATAACAGAAAATGAAAAATTATCGTAACTTACGATCTGCTTTATTTAATAGAAACATTCCATGATTTTTTCAAATTATAACTTGATGAATCATTGTGAACAACTTCAACCTTAAGTTGATGATTACCTTTTTCTAACCCTTTAATAATAAATGCAGCAGTAGAGATCTCTTCTACTCTTTTTCCATCAACAAACACATTTACATGGCCCTCTCCATTCACTTTCATTCCGCCCTTTTCCTTAAACGTGAAGGATGGAACAAAACATTCTACATAAACATTTTGCCCTCTTACATGGTGATTAACCACTAAGTTTCTAGGTTGTTTTTGACTAACCACTTCAATTGCTGATTGTGATGTGTCGATAATTTGAAGTGGTACAACACTTATACCTCCTTCCGGCCTAGGCTTATCCTCAACACATCCGGTCAAAGCCCAAACAAAACATGTAAAAAATAAAATGAAACGATACATATCAATCTGCCTCCTTTTATGACTATTGTTTACAGAGACATTAAAAAACATGAATCGTTTCAGAAAACATACTGTAATACAAAAAGATCCTTAAACTGAATTAATCTTGTTGTTTCATTGATTGAAACATTGCGATCATCATAGATGCCATTTGAATTGTGTTAGAAAATTGTTGAACCTTATGCGGGATCGTTTTTTGGTAATAATTCATCATCTCTATTTCCATTGAATCAAGCTCATTTGGATTTCTAGACAATTTTCTATACCAATAGGGCTGTTCTCTAATAAATCGTATACGTTCTTCGTTCGCCAAAATGTATTCTTGAACATCCTTTCTCATAGTTCCCTCCTACTAGAGCAAAAAACTCTTCTCTAATCCTTTCTAAATGAAAAAGGGTGTTGACTTGAGGAAGAAGAGCTTTGGCCAGATCCTTTTGAACCAAATTGATCGAATAACCCTTGCAGTGTAGAAATTGTACTACTCATATTAGTAAGATGATGATTGACTGTGTCCATATCCATTTTCTTTACAGCTGTGAACAGCTGATTCATAAAATCTGCTTTACTAGTTGCTTCTTTTTCTTTGGTGTCACTAGACTGGTCTTCTTTATATTGTTGCCACATCAAATCGTTCTCTCCAAGTAAATACCAATCTTCAAACACTTCCTGCCAATCTTTATTTCCTTTTCGCACTTCTTGAATAAGTTTCGGATGCTTTCTCACAAAATCTTTAAACTGCTGAACGGATGGATGCGTTTTTTTCGATGCCATTTCCTCACCTCATTGATACATTTGCCTATAATATCTTATTGAGTAAGGAGGAATACTGTTCGCCCAATCTTTTCTTATACAGACACTTCTTTAAATTTACCTAAGAGCAATTGCGTAATAAAAGAAATATTTGGTAAAATAGCACTAACCAAAAAGGAGAGGGTAAACAATGAATAAAGAAAAATTGTTGCAGTTAACCAGAGAGGTTATTGAACAATCAAATGAAGAAAATCTATATGTAATCGAACTTTTATTAAATGGTCTTAAGAAAAAACAATATCACGAAAAAGGATCTTATATAGGCGCTCTCCTTCATGCAACTACAGAATTTAAAGACAAGCAATTTCAAATAACAATCCCGAATACCCCTATTATTCAAAACTCTTTAAATATAGTTCACGGAGGAATTACAGCAACACTTCTGGATTCAGCAATGGGCGGACTTGTTCATCACATCCTTCCGCCTGATAAGGCTGCTGTTACAACAGAAATTAAAATCAACTACGTTGCACCTGGTGTTGGCAAAGAATTATCATGTATTTCAAATGTCATTCATAAAGGGAATAAAACAGTGGTAACAGAAGGTAAGGTCTTCAGAGATGATGGAACTCTTATTGCTCATAGTACAGCGAGCTTTTTTATTATTAATAGACAATAAGAAAAGCTCAAACATCATAGGTGAATTTTCGTAGAAAAGGGTGAACTTCTGCTTTAGACTAACAGTTTTGGTCAGAGCAATACAACGATTTGGAATAATTTTCTGCGGTAAAATAGCCATAATATAAACTAAGGTGCCAGATCTACCCATATCTATTTAAGATATGAGATGATTTTGGCACCTCTTTGATTACATACCTAGTTCGGATCCCAGGTTTTTATAAAATTTTGAGTGTAATAAAGACCATCTACTCCAACACCTAAATGAGAAAACTCTTCATTCAATAACGTTTCACGATGTCCTTTGCTATTCAACCAACCTTCACTTGCCGCAATACCATCAACATACTGTGCAGCAATATTTTCACCGGCCATTTGATATTTAATATCCAGCTTTGATAACCTGTTGACAAGACTTCCATCTGTTGGAGATTCATGTGAGAAATAGTTATTCTCTTTCATGTCCTTACTGTGCAAAAATGCGACTTCAGACGTTTCTTCATCCCATTTCACTTTTTCTAGACCGTGTCTAGTACGGAGCATATTGGTTATAGATAATATTTGTTGTTCTGCGCCTTTCTCAATTCTCTCCCATTTATCTTCGGATATTTCTTGCGGCACAATTAACTCTCCTCGATATGTCACTTCATAAGACCGCTGTTTTATAAACGTTTCAGCGTCCAAAACACGTATACTTGATAAAATGCCATCAAATTTATCAATATATAATTGAACATATAAGTCACCGATCTTTATCGTCGGCCTAGTATTCATGTCTTCTTCTGAAAATTCAAATCTATAGGAGTTGCCTTCCAGCTCTAATGAGAGGCTAGATGATACAGGTTGGATCTTAAACACTTCCTGAACAGATTGTCCAATTTCAAAAGGCTTAACATTTACTTCATCACCAATCGCATAAACTGTAACAACTCTCTGATTTAGTATACCAACTTGAATATACTCTTTATCGGATTTTTCATAGATCCACCAATCATAGTCATAAGCAGAAGGGTCAATTCGATCAGGTTCACCTAGCAGTGCTGTAATTTCTTCTGATGATTTTTCCATCAATGACAAGACACCTTCACTAGGTATTGAACCCTTACCGCCCTCTGAAATATCTTCTTTAGGGCTAGTTAATTCCTCGTTTGATATCCGAACATTTTCTTCTTCATGTCTTTCATTTGGAGTATACTGTCCGTAATAAATGAATAATGTATAACTTACAAAAATAATTATAAAAATAATAATAGTCCTAAAAATAATTCGCAGCTTGGCCACCTCCTCAAATTAACCTTCTGTTGTTTTATCATTATATGAAACGGTAGATTAGATATTCTATATATCCCATACCGTCACGTTTTAAATAAAATCATAGGCTCTCTTTTTTAAATCATTATTACCACGTTAAATAAATCTAAAACATTTAGATAAAAACACTGATTAAAACAAGTACATGCTGCCAGAGTCTTAATACTTATTATTGTACCAGATTTCTGAATGAATGGTGATTGAAATAAACTTATGATAAAAATCGAATAAATAAAATGCAGAAAGTAATCATAAGGATAGACTAATAAATTCAACTAACTATGATTGGGAAGGAAAACATTCCCCAATCATAGAAGTTTCACTTTCCACACTCATAACTGGCAGTAAGTTTTAGGTTTTTTTATGGTCTTTATTTTTTATCTTTTTTCTTTTTTTGACTTTGTTTCCTCTGCTTAAAACTGCCAGTATTGGTCTGATAAGTTCAACTAACTATGATTGGGAAGGAAAACATTTCCCAATCATAGAAGTTTCACTTTCCACACTCATAACTGGCAGTAATTTTTATGG